>DASUGW010000099.1:0-9228 GCA_036273805.1 Mycobacterium sp. | reverse complement strand
GCCTGGGGAGACCGCGACGGGCGACGGTTATGCGGACCTCGACCTCGACGACGTCGCGGACCGGCTTGGGCAGGCACACGACGTACTGGTGCGGGCGCTGGAATCGGTCGAGAAGGGCTGAGCCGGTGACGCGGCGCACTCGTGTCGACGCCGAGTTAGTCCGTCGCGGGCTGGCGCGGTCGCGACAACAGGCCGCCGAGCTCATCGGCGCCGGCAAGGTCACCATTGACGGGTTGCCTGCCTCCAAACCGGCCACCGCGGTAGCGGTCACCGCGACCCTGAAAGTGGTCGACGACGGCGAACGCAGCTGGGTCTCGCGGGGCGCACACAAACTCATCGGGGCACTCGACGCCTTTGGTATCGACGTGGCCGGCCGTCGCTGCCTGGACGCAGGCGCGTCGACGGGCGGGTTCACCGAAGTGCTGCTCGACCGGGGTGCCCGCGAGGTCGTGGCCGTGGACGTCGGTTACGGGCAGCTCGCCTGGTCGCTGCGCTCCGACGAGAAGGTGCAGGTGATCGAACGCACCAACGTCCGCGACCTGGACCGCGACGCGATCGGCGGACCGGTGGATCTGATCGTCGCTGACCTGTCGTTCATCTCGCTGTCGACCGTGCTTCCCGCTCTGACGGCGTGCGCCGGTGGGGACGCCGATATCGTTCCCATGGTGAAGCCACAGTTCGAGGTTGGTAAGGGGCAGGTGGGGGCCGGCGGTGTCGTATCCGACCCGGCTCTGCGCGCCGATGCAGTGCTCGGGGTCGCCCATCGTGCCGCCGAACTGAACTGGCATGCCGTCGGCGTCACGGCCAGTCCGCTGCCGGGGCCCTCGGGCAATGTCGAATACTTCCTGTGGCTCCGGTCGGCGACTGAGAGTCCGCTGACCGGCGACGAGTTGGTGCAGGCCGTTGGCCGCGCCGTGCAGGAGGGCCCGCAATGAATTCGCAGCGGACCGTGCTGCTTGTCGTCCACACCGGTCGCGACGAAGCCAGCGACGTGGCACGGCGGGTGGAGAAAGTGCTGGGGGACAACGGTATTGCGCTGCGCGTCTTGTCGGCCGAGGCCGTCGACCGTGGCCCGTTGCATCTGGCCCCCGACGATATGCGCGCACTCGGTGTTGGGATCGAGGTCGTCGACCCTGACGAGAACGCCGCGCACGGCTGCGAGCTGGTGATGGTGCTCGGCGGCGACGGCACCTTCCTGCGTGCCGCCGAAATGGCCCGCAACGCCGAGATTCCCGTGCTAGGAGTGAACCTGGGCCGCATCGGGTTCCTGGCCGAAGCCGAGGCCGAGAACATCGACACGGTGCTTCGGCACGTCGTCGACCAGGACTACCGCGTCGAGACGCGAATGACGCTCGATATCGAGGTGTTGGTCGGCGCTGAAACCGTCGACCGTGGCTGGGCACTGAACGAGGCGAGTCTGGAGAAGGGGCCGCGGCTGGGTGTCCTCGGTGTGGTGGTCGAGATCGATGGCCGCCCGGTGTCCTCGTTCGGGTGTGACGGGGTGCTGGTGTCGACACCGACGGGTTCGACGGCGTATGCGTTCTCGGCGGGAGGCCCGGTGCTGTGGCCGGAGCTGGAGGCGATCCTGGTGGTGCCCAACAATGCGCACGCCCTGTTCGCCCGTCCGATGGTGACCAGCCCGGCGGCGACGATCGCGATCGAAGTCGAAGCCGGCGGGCACGATGCGATGGTGTTCTGCGACGGCCGCCGGGAAATGGTGCTGCCGGCCGGTGGCCGCCTCCAGGTCACACGTTCGCAAACCGCGGTGAAGTGGGTGCGGCTCGACAGTGCGCCGTTCACCGACCGGCTGGTGCGCAAGTTCCGGCTGCCGGTCACCGGATGGCGCGGGCAGTAATCGCGTGCTGGCAGAGATCAGAATCGAATGCCTCGGCGCGATCAAGGCGGCCAGCGCGGAGTTCGACCGCGGGCTGACCGTGCTGACCGGGGAGACCGGAACCGGTAAGACGATGGTGGTCACCGGGTTGCATCTGCTGGGAGGCGCCCGCGCCGACGCCAATCGGGTGCGTTCGGGCGCCGACCGCGCGGTCGTGGAGGGCCGCTTCACCACCGATGAGCTGAGCGCCGGCGAGGTCACCCAGATCGACGAGATATTGGCAGCCTCCGGTTCGGAGCGAGACGACGACGGCAGCGTCATCGCGTTACGTTCGGTCGGCGCTGACGGCAGATCGCGGGCATACCTGGGCGGTCGCAGTGTTCCGGCTAAGTCGTTGAGTGGCTTCACCTCCGAGCTGCTCACGCTGCACGGCCAGAATGACCAGCTGCGGTTGATGCGTGCCGACGAACAGCGGGCGGCACTGGACAGATTCGCCGGCGTCGCCGATAAGTTGGCGCGGTACCGGGAACTTCGGGAGGACTGGCTGCAGGCCCGCCGAAGCCTCGCCGACCGCGCCGAACGCGCTCGCGAACTCGCGCAGGAGGCCGACCGGCTCAAGTTCGCGCTCAATGAGATCGACACGGTCGATCCGCTTCCCGGCGAGGACCAGGTGCTGGTCGCCGATATCCGGCGGTTGTCCGAGCTGGATGCGCTGCGCGAAGCCGCGGCGACCGCAAGGACCGCTCTCTCGGGCGCCTTCGACGACACTGTCGGCGAGTCCGACGCGGCGTCTGCAACCTCTGAACTCGGCCGCGCCATCACGGCGCTGCAAGGCACCGACGACACAGTGTTGCAGGCACTTGGCGCACAACTGTCCGAGGCGCTGGCCGTCGCGGGCGCGGTGTCGACGGACATCGGTGCGTTCCTGTCGGACCTCCCCGCCGACGCCTCCACGCTGGAGGCAAAGCTGGCGCGGCAGGCCGAATTGCGCTCGTTGACCCGGAAGTACGCGGCCGACACCGACGGTGTGCTGAGCTGGGCCGCCGAGGCGCGCGCCCGGTTGACTCAGCTGGATGTCTCCGAGGAGGCACTGTCCGGTTTGCAGCGATCCGTCGACGAGCTGGCAGGCAAGTTGGCCACCGCCGCCGGCGAGCTGACGAAAACCCGGACCAAGGCCGCCACGGCCCTGGCCAAGTCGGTTACCGCGGAACTGGGCGGGCTGGCGATGGCCGATGCGGAATTCAGCATCAATGTCACGCAGCTGGTGGCGCAGGCCGGCGATTCCGCGCCGCTGACGTTGCGGTCCGGACAGACGGTGCACGCGGGCTCCGGCGGCGTCGACCTGGTGGAGTTCGGTTTCGTCGCGCATCGCGGTTCAGCGCCGCTGCCGCTGGCCAAGAGCGCGTCCGGTGGTGAACTGTCCCGGGTGATGCTGGCGCTGGAGGTGGTGCTGGCGGCGTCCACGGAAGGCACCACGATGGTGTTCGACGAAGTCGATGCCGGTGTCGGTGGCCGGGCCGCGGTCCAGATCGGCCGGCGGCTGGCCCGGCTGGCGCGCACCCACCAGGTGATCGTGGTGACCCATCTGCCGCAGGTCGCCGCCTACGCCGATACGCATCTGGTCGTCGACGCGGTGAGTGCCGACGGGTCGAGCGGGGTGCGTCGTCTCGACTCCGACGGTCAGGTGTCCGAACTTGCGCGGATGCTGGCGGGTCTGGGTGATTCGGCCACCGGCAAGGCGCACGCTCGGGAGCTGCTGGCCGCCGCACAAGAGGACCGGGCCGAGCGCAGCGCGGTGTCCTGAGCCGGGTCATCGCCGTGTTGCAGATGTGACACGATGTGACTTCTGTGGCTGATGTTACGGCGCGCCTCCCCGGTGAATGCGCTATGGGCCGACAGAATCGGCGCCATGCGGATGGCAGCGCTTCTCTCTCGTAACAGCAATGCACGACCCGGTGTGATCGGAACCGCCAGGGTCGACCGGGACATAGATCGCCTGCTGCCGCGCCTGGAACCCGGAGACATCGTGGTCATCGACATTCTCGACCTCGACCGGGCGACCGCGGACGCACTCGTCGCTGCCGACATCGCCGGCGTTATCAACGCATCGACCTCCATCTCGGGCCGTTACCCGAACCTGGGTCCCGAGGTGCTGGTCGGCAACGGGATCACGCTGATCGACGATGTTGGGCCCGACGTCTTCAAGAAGATCAAGGACGGTGCGAAGATCCGCCTGCACAACGGCGGGCTGTACAACGGGGATCGTCGTCTGATCCTCGGCACCGAACGCACCGAGCATGAGATCTCGGAGTTGATGCAGGACGCCAAGAGCGGACTGGTTGCGCACCTGGAAGCCTTTGCGGGCAACACGATCGAATTCATCCGTAGCGAGAGCCCACTGCTGATCGATGGCGTCGGCATCCCGGCGATCGATGTCGACCTGCGTCGGCGCCACGTTGTGGTGGTGGCCGAAGAGCCTTGTGCGGCAAACGATCTGCGGGCTCTCAAGCCGTTCATCAAGGAGTACCAGCCGGTACTCATCGGCGTCGGTACCGGGGCCGACCTACTGTGCAAAGCCGGTTACCGGCCGGAGCTGATAGTCGGCGACCCCAGTCAGATCAGCACCGAGGCACTCAAATGTGGTGCGCAGGTGGTACTTCCGGCTGACGCCGACGGCCACGCACCGGGTCTGGAACGCATCCAGGATCTCGGAGTGGGGGCGATGACCTTCCCGGCGGCCGGCTCGGCGGCTGATCTGGCGCTGCTGCTGGCCGACCATCACGGCGCGTCTCTGATCGTCACGGCCGGCCACACCGCGAGCATCGAGGAGTTCTTCGATCGTTCGCGTCAGCAGAGCAACCCGTCAACCTTCCTCACCCGGCTGAAGGTGGGGCAGAAACTGGTCGACGCCAAGGCTGTCGCGACGCTCTACCGCAGCCGGGTTTCGGCAGGTGCGGTGGCCATGCTGGTGCTGGCCGTCCTCGTCGCGATCATCGTGGCGCTGTGGGTGTCGCGGGCCGACGTCGTTGTCATGGACTGGATCGTGCAGTACTGGGACCGCTTCGTGGCGTGGTTCCACAACGTCGTGACATAGGAGTAACCCGTCGTGATTTCCCTACGCCAGCACGCGATTTCGCTGGCTGCGGTGTTCCTTGCACTGGCAGTCGGCGTCGTCCTCGGTTCGGGGGTGCTCTCTGACACCCTGCTTTCGGGTCTGCGTGACGAGAAGAAGGATCTGCAGGGCCAGATCAACACGCTCACCGACCAGAAGAACGCACTGAACGAAAGACTCAGTGCGGCAGATGATTTCAATACCCAAGTGGCCGGCCGGATCGTGCACGATGTGCTGGGCGGCAAGTCGGTGGTGCTGATTCGTACCCCCGACGCCGCCAACGACGACATCGACGCAGTCAGCCGGGTACTCGGCGAGTCCGGCGCGACCGTCACCGGAACGCTGGGGTTGACCCAGGAGTTCGTCGACGCCAACTCCGCGGAGAAGTTGCGCTCGGTGGTGAACTCATCGATCCTGCCGGCCGGTACGCAGCTGAGCACGACGCTGGTCGACCAGGGCTCGCAGGCCGGCGACCTGCTGGGCATCACCCTGCTGATCAACCGCAAGCCGGATGTGCCCGCGGTTGATGACGGGCAGCGGCGCACGGTGCTGACAGCCATGCGTGACACCGGGTTCATCACCTTCGAGGGTGACAACCTGCGGGCCTCGAACGCCGCGCTGATTGTGACCGGTGGGGCGCTGGGAGACGGCGGCGGCAACCAGGGCGCCACGGTGGCCAGGTTCGCCGCGGCGATGGCGCCGCACGGCGCGGGCACAGTGCTCGCCGGGCGTGCCGGCTCGGCAACCGGTACCGGCGCGGTCGCGGTGACCCGATCGGATCCCAGCCTGGCCTCGGCGGTCTCCACGGTCGATGACATCGATGCCGAGTCCGGCCGGATCACCGCGGTGCTGGCGCTCGGTGAGCTGGTCAACGGGGGTCGCGGCGGTCAGTTCGGCGTCGGGCAGGGCGCTACCGCCGTCACCGTCGCCCAGTAACCCGCGCGTCGAAACCGACGTTTCGACGCGAAATTAGGGTGTGTCGTCGTCCAAACGTTGGTTTCGGCGGAGAGATCTGCGGCGCGTCGGGGGCGGCCTGTCGGCGTCGGTGTTAAGGTGGACTTCCGTGGGTCAGCAGGCCCAGCTAGTGGTTTTCCCGCCCTGCTTCATCGCCACGGAGGTAGCACTTGCCACCGCTTCGCAAGCATCCGCAGTCCGCGACTAAACATCTCTTCGTCAGCGGCGGCGTCGTGTCCTCGCTCGGCAAGGGGTTGACGGCCAGCAGTCTCGGTCAACTTCTCACCGCCCGGGGTCTGCAGGTGACGATGCAGAAGCTCGACCCCTATCTCAACGTCGACCCCGGCACCATGAACCCGTTTCAGCACGGCGAGGTGTTCGTCACCGAGGACGGTGCGGAAACCGACCTCGACGTCGGCCATTACGAGCGGTTCCTGGACCGGAACCTGTTCGCTGCCGCGAACGTCACCACCGGGCAGGTGTACTCGTCGGTCATCGCCAAGGAACGCCGCGGGGAGTACCTCGGCGACACCGTGCAGGTGATCCCGCACATCACCGACGAGATCAAGCGTCGCATCCTGGCCATGGCCGAACCGGACGCCCAAGGCCACCGTCCTGACATCGTGATCACCGAGATCGGCGGCACCGTCGGCGACATCGAATCGCTGCCCTTCTTGGAGGCGGCCCGGCAGGTCCGCCACGAGGTCGGCCGCGAGAACTGCTTCTTCCTGCACGTCTCACTGGTGCCGTACCTGAAACCGTCTGGCGAGCTCAAGACCAAGCCCACCCAGCACTCGGTGGCGGCGCTGCGCAGCATCGGTATCCAGCCCGACGCGCTGATCCTGCGGTGCGACCGCGACGTGCCCGAACCGCTGAAGAACAAGATCGCGCTGATGTGCGACGTCGACGTGGACGGCGTCATCTCCACCCCGGACGCGCCGTCAATCTACGACATCCCCAAGGTGTTGCACCGCGAGGAGCTCGACGCCTACGTGGTTCGCCGCCTGAACCTGCCCTTCCGCGACGTGGACTGGACCGAGTGGGACGACCTGCTCAAGCGGGTGCACGATCCGCAAGAGACGGTTCGAATTGCGTTGGTGGGCAAGTACATCGACCTTTCCGACGCCTACCTGTCGGTGGCCGAGGCCATTCGCGCCGGCGGCTTCAAGCACCGTACCAAGGTCGAGATGCGCTGGGTCGCTTCCGATGACTGCGAAACCGATGCCGGAGCGGCCTCGGCGCTCGCCGACGTCGACGGGGTGCTCATTCCGGGCGGGTTCGGCATCCGCGGTATCGAAGGCAAGATCGGCGCCATTCGTTATGCCCGCAACCGCGGTATCCCGGTGCTCGGCCTGTGCCTGGGTCTGCAGTGCATCGTCATCGAGGCGGCCCGGTCGGTGGGGCTCGCGGAGGCCAGTTCCGCGGAGTTCGACCCGGATACCCCCGACCCGGTGATCGCCACGATGGCCGACCAGGAGCAGATCGTCGCCGGTGAGGCCGACCTCGGCGGCACCATGCGTCTGGGCGCCTACCCTGCTGTGCTGCAAGCAGATTCGATCGTGGCCGACGCCTACGGCAGCACCGAGGTGTCCGAGCGCCACCGGCACCGCTACGAGGTCAACAACCACTACCGGGACAGGATCGCCGAGAGCGGTCTGCGGTTCTCCGGCACCTCTCCGGACGGCCACCTGGTCGAATTCGTGGAGTACCCACGCGAGGTTCATCCGTTCCTCGTCGGCACTCAGGCGCACCCGGAGCTCAAGAGCCGCCCGACCCGGCCCCATCCGCTTTTCGCCGCATTTATCCGCGCGGCGATGGAATACAAGGCCGAGGAGCGGCTGCCGCTGGAGAATCTGCAGCGCTCCAACGGTTCTGAGCAAGCCGACCACGCCGGGCAGCTGATCGAAGAGCCCGCCTCTCGTGGGTGACCACGACTTCGGCACCGTCGCAAGCGAGACCGTCTACGTCGGCAAAATTCTCGCGCTGCGCACCGACGAAGTTCACATGCCCGGTGGGAACACCGCGCGCCGGGAAGTGGTCGAGCATTTCGGCGCCGTCGCGATCGTGGCACTCGACGATGACGACAACCTGGTGCTGGTGTACCAGTACCGGCATCCCGTGGGCAGGCGCCTCTGGGAACTGCCCGCCGGCCTGCTCGACATGGACGGTGAACCCGCGGTCCTGACGGCCGCCCGCGAACTCGAGGAAGAGGCCGGGCTGCAGGCTGCCGATTGGAGCGTGCTGATCGACGTCGTCTCGGCCGCGGGGTTCTGCGACGAGAGCGTGCGGGTATACCTCGCCACCGGACTGAGCGAAGTCGGCCGGCCGCATGCGCACGACGAAGAAGCCGATCTGACGCTGCATTGGTTTCCGCTGGAACAGGCGGTACAGATGGTGTTCGCCGGCGAGATCGTCAACTCGCTGGCCGTCGCCGGCATCCTTGCCGCTCAGGCGGCGCGCGGTCGGGGTTACGCACTCCGCGCCCCGGATGCGCCCTGGCCGGACAAGTCGACGCGCTTCGCACAACGCCGCCGCGCCCTCGGCGGTGGCAAGTGACCACCTTCCAGACCGCGCTCAACACACAGTTGCAGGGCTATCTGGACCATCTGACGATCGAACGCGGCGTCGCCGCCAACACCCTGAGCTCCTACCGGCGCGATCTGCGCCGCTACGCCGAGCACCTGTCCGCCCGTGGCATCGACGACCTGACCGCGGTAGCCGAAGGCGACGTCAGCGACTTCCTGGTCGCCCTGCGCACAGGCGATCCCGACAATGGAACGCCGGCACTGTCAGCGGTGTCGGCCGCGCGCGCACTGATCGCGGTGCGGGGCTTGCACAAGTTCGCCACCGCCGAGGGCGTCACCGAGGTGGACGTGGCGCGCGGTGTGAAACCGCCTACCCCGGGCCGCCGACTGCCCAAGAGTCTGACCGTCGACCAGGTGCTGGCGTTGCTGGAGGCCGCCGGCGGCGACAGCCCGTCCGACGGACCCGCCGCGCTGCGCAACCGGGCGCTGTTGGAAGTGCTGTATTCGACGGGCGCGCGCATCTCCGAGGCGGTCGGCTTGGACGTCGACGACCTCGACACCGAGGCCCGCTCGGTGCTGCTGCGCGGTAAGGGAGGAAAGCAGCGGCTGGTGCCCATAGGCCGGCCAGTGGTCACCGCGCTGGACAACTACCTGGTGCGCGGGCGCCCCGAATTGGCCCGCCATGGTCGCGGGACGCCGGCGATCTTCCTCAACGTCCGCGGCGGCCGGCTATCTCGGCAAAGCGCGTGGCAGGTTCTGCAGGATGCCGCCGAGCGGGCCGGGATCGGCGGAAGCGTGTCACC
>DASUGW010000098.1:0-15000 GCA_036273805.1 Mycobacterium sp. | reverse complement strand
AGGGTCCGCGCCGCTCGCTGATGCGCCGGCGCGGCCGCGCCTGACTCTGCGCCCACGGCGACAAAGTGCGAGAAGGTTCCGCCCTCACCGCAGAGTCGACGTCGCCGGCGGTGGATTCGGCCCGGTTAAGCTGGTGACCATGCCTGTTCGTTCCGCCCTGTCCGCCGGCGTGGTGTCGCCGACCCTTCCGGTGCCCAAGTCGATCGAGCGCCCGGAATACGTCGGCACGGCGACGGCCAAGGAGGGCACCGAGCCCTGGGTGCAAACACCCGAGGTGATCGAGAAGATGCGCGTCGCCGGCAAGATCGCCGCCGGAGCCCTGCAAGAAGCCGGTAAGGCCGTCGCGCCCGGCGTCACCACAGACCACCTCGACCGCGTCGCACACGACTACATGGTCGACCACGGCGCCTACCCATCGACCCTGGGCTACAAGGCGTTCCCGAAGTCGTGTTGCACGTCGCTCAACGAGATCATCTGCCACGGCATCCCGGATTCCACGGTGATCGAGGACGGAGACATCGTCAACATCGACGTCACCGCCTATATCGACGGCGTGCACGGCGACACCAACGCCACCTTTCTGGCCGGCGACGTTTCCGAGGAGCACCGCCTGCTGGTGGAGCGCACCCACGAGGCGACGATGCGGGCCATCAAGGCCGTCAAGCCGGGGCGTGCGCTGTCGGTCGTCGGTCGCGTCATCGAAGCGTACGCAAACCGCTTCGGCTACAACGTGGTTCGTGACTTCACCGGCCACGGAATCGGCACCACGTTCCACAACGGGCTGGTGGTGCTGCATTACGATCAGCCGTCTGTCGAGACCGTGCTAGAGCCGGGCATGACGTTCACCATCGAGCCGATGATCAACCTCGGAGCACTCGACTACGAGATCTGGGATGACGGCTGGACCGTCGCCACCACCGATAAGAAGTGGACTGCCCAGTTCGAGCACACCCTGGTTGTCACCAACGACGGCGCCGAGATCCTGACGCTGCCGTGACATCGCGAGCAGACACAAAGTCGCACGTAATGCGTGTGAAACACGCGACTTTGCATCTGCTCGCGGCGGGAAAGTGAGCGCGGGACGGTGAGCGGGGGCGCGCTGCTGGTCGCCGGAACCACCTCCGACGCTGGGAAGTCGATGGTGGTCGCCGGACTGTGTCGGCTGCTGGCGCGCAAGGGCATCCGGGTGGCGCCGTTCAAGGCCCAGAACATGTCGAACAACTCGGCCGTCACAGTTGAGGGCGGTGAGATCGGCCGTGCCCAGGCGATGCAGGCCCGGGCCGCGGGCCTGCAACCCAGCGTGCGCTTCAACCCGGTGTTGCTCAAGCCCGGCAGCGACCGCTCCTCGCAACTCGTTGTGCGCGGACAGGTCGCCGGCACCGTCCGGGCGGGCGACTACTTCACCCACCGAGAACATCTGAGCGCTGTGATCGCCGACGAATTATCTGGTCTGCGAAGCGAATTCGATGCCGTCATCTGTGAAGGCGCCGGCTCGCCGGCCGAAATCAACCTGCGTGCTACCGATCTGGCGAACATGGGGCTGGCGCGCGCGGCGGATCTTCCGGTCCTCGTCGTCGGCGACATCGACCGCGGCGGAGTACTGGCCCACTTCTTCGGGACCGTCGCGATCCTCGAGCCGGCCGATCAGGCGCTCATCGCCGGCTTCATGGTCAACAAGTTCCGCGGCGACCCCGCTTTGCTCGAACCCGGACTGCAACGGCTCGCCGACCTGACCGGCCGCCTCACCTACGGGGTACTGCCCTACGCCGACGACCTGTGGCTGGACGCCGAGGACTCAGTGTCGGTGGTCACCAACCGCATGGTCGGGGTGCCCCGCCCGGCGTTGGGCGCCCAAGACCTGAGGGTCGCGGCGATCCGGCTGCCGAGGATCTCCAACTCGACCGACGTCGAGGCGCTGGCCTGCGAACCCGGGGTAGCGGTCCGGTGGGTGAGTGAACCCGCCGAGATCGCCGACGCCGACGTCGTGGTGATCCCGGGCACCAAAGCCACAGTCGCCGACCTTTCCTGGCTACGCGGGCGCGGTCTGGACACCGCGATCACCCGGCATGCCGCGTCGGGGCGGCCGGCGCTCGGCATCTGCGGGGGATTCCAGATGCTGTGTCGCACCATCGATGACACCGTCGAATCTGGTTCCGGCCGGACCGCCGGGCTTGGGCTGCTGGATGCCGACATCGAGTTCGCGCCCGGCAAGACATTGCTCCGGCACTCAGAACCGTTGTCGGGCTACGAGATTCACCATGGGGTTGTGGTGCGCAGCGAAGAAGCCGACTGGTCGGGGACCGGACATTCGGTGGGCATCCGGCGCGGGTCCGTGTTCGGCACCCATTGGCACGGGGTTCTGGACAACAACGGATTTCGCCGCGACTGGCTTGCGGAAGTGGCGGCGGCAGCGCAGCGCGACGGATTCGTGGTCGCTGACGACACCGATGTACCGGGCCGGCGCGACGGGCAGTTGGATCTGATGGCCGATCTGCTGGCCAGCCACTGTGACCTCGAGTCGATCCTGGAGCTGCTTGACGGCCCGCCGCCGCGCCGACCCACGCTCGACGTGACATTGCGTGGGTAACCTTGTGCCCATGAACGCCCCGAGGGTGCTGCTGGCCTCAGGTGTGCTGATTGTGCTGCTTGCGTTGACGGGGTGTAGCAGCACGGTCGCCGGCACGGCCACCTGGCCCGGCGCCACGCTGGAGCAGTCCCTGTTGACGCAGGCGGATTTTCCGGCCGGTGTGCACTATGACCGCATCATCGAGGACCCGGGCGTTTCCGGCGAGGGCATCGGCGGCCCGCCCAGCATGCTGTCGAAACCGCAAGGGTGTGCCAACGCGTTGACGAACGTTATCGCCAAGACGGTCGATCGCGGTCCGGGGGCCGCCGCCAAGTACAACGTCACCTTCGACGGCGCCCGGATCGTGATGACCGTGCTGTCCTCGCGCCTGGACCTCGGCTCGCTGGAGGCCGCCGCCGCGCGCTGCGAACATTTCGAGGCGTTTTTCGACGCGCATTCTCCGGGTATCCCGATGACCACCACAAAGCTGGCAGCACCGGCGGAAGGGTTGGCGTATCAGCAGACGATGCAACTGCGCGGCGGCTCCGACAGCGTTTACATGTCGTTCGCCAACGCGGGATCGAAGTCGGTGTTCGGCATCGCGTTTGCCGTTCCCGACCCATCTGTCACGGTCAAAGCGACGTTGCCGCAGACCATCCTGGACATCACCGACCGGCAGGTCCGGCGGATTCGGTCCTGAGCGAAAACGGTCGCCGGAAACGGTGACGGCCGGTAACTTGGCCCAATGCCCTCGACGATGATGACCGTCGACGGATTCCCCATCCCGGTCGGTGTCTCTGGTCCAGAACACAGTCCGGTGGTGGTCCTGCTGGGCGCCGCCGAGCAGGCCGTCGCGGCGTACGACGCGGTGTGCGCTCGACTGCACACGGCGTCTTTGCGCACGGTGGTGCTCGGCGCCGACCGGCGGTTGTCGGCCAAAGCCATTCTCGGCGTGCTCGACACGCTGGGTGTGCGTTGGGCGGTTCTGGTGGGCGACCGCGCCGGCGCAGAGCTCGCGTGGGAACTGGCCGCGACACGGTTGGATCGGTTCACCGGACTGGTTGTGGTGGACCGGGGCCATCCGCGGGTGACGGCTACCGACGACGAGTGTCCTCCGGTGGAGGTCAACACCACGGCTCTGGTCACCTCGCCGACGGCCCGGGTCGCCGCCCGGGCCAGTCAGCGCTACGTCTTCGGCGATTACCGGGTGGTCGACATGGTCGGCCGGCGCAACGCTGCGGAGTCGACGGCGCAGCTGGCCGGCGAGATCGTGCTCCGCACCAGTACCTGGTAGCCGCGAGGCAATCAGGAGACAGCTAGTGCGACTGCGGAGCGCGTTCGGGGTGCCACGCCGCAGGCAGTCCCGGCTGACCGGGAAACAAGAAGTCCACGAAGGCCGCCGCGGTGGGCTGTGGCTCGTGGTTGGCCAGCCCGGGCCGTTCGTTGGCCTCGATGAACACGTACTGCTCCCCGGTGACATCGGGCACCAGCAGGTCGATGCCGGTCACCGGGATGCCGATGGCTTCGGCCGCCACGACGGCAACCCGGCACAGTTCTGGATTGACTTCGGCGGTGACGTCGTGGATGGTGCCGCCCTGGTGCAGGTTGGCGGTACGCCGTACTCGCAGCCGCTCGCCTTCTAGCAGCACGTCGTCGAGCTCCCAGCCGGCCGATCGCACGGTTGTCACGGTCACCTCGTCCACCGGTATGCGGGACTCGCCTCCGGTGGCGGCTGCGCGCCGTCGGCTCTGGGTCTCGATCAACTCGGCCACCGTGTGCCGGCCGGTGCCGATGACCTCGGCCGGCATGCGCAGTGCCGCAGCCACCACACGGCCGTCGATGACCACCAGGCGCAGGTCATCGCCCGGCGCGCGCTGCTCGATGAGAAC
Source organism: Mycobacterium sp. (assembly GCA_036273805.1). Classification (GTDB taxonomy): domain Bacteria; phylum Actinomycetota; class Actinomycetes; order Mycobacteriales; family Mycobacteriaceae; genus Mycobacterium. The sequence continues at coordinate 10,545 of DASUGW010000098.1, read as the reverse complement.
CTCGGGATGTTGTTCTCGGGCCCGGGCCAGCGCGGCGTCCAGTTCGGTGGCCGAGGCGACTCCGACGGTGATGCCCTTGCCCTGCTCGCCGCGGGTCGGTTTGACCACCACATCGCCGACGTCGGCCAGAAACTCGTGGTCGGCCTTGTCGTAGGTGGCCAGCCGTCCGCGCGGCACGATCACCCCGGCCTCGCCGACGATGCGTCGCGTCAGGCGTTTGTCGTCGCAGCGGCTCATGGCCACCGCGGAGGTGAACTCCGACAGTGACTCTCGGGTGATGACGCTGCGCCCGCCGTGGGACAACCGCATCTCACCTGTTTCGGCGTCGAGCACCTCGACGCGGATGCCACGCCGGATGGCCTCGTCGGCGATGATCCGGGCATACGGGTTGAGGTCGTCGACTGTCTCGGGTGCGGTGGTGAACAACGGTTCGTTGATGGCGTTCTTACGCTTGACCGCCAGCACCGGAACACGGCTGAATTCGAGTTTCTCGTAGAGCGCGATGGCGGCCGTATTATCGTGTGCCACAGACAGATCCATGTATGCGCGTTGGCGCCTCTGGAAGATCGAGGCCAGCTTGCGGGTCAGCGCGGCGCCCACGCCGGGGACTCCTGCGGTCGGGTCGACGGCCAGGGTCCACAGGCTCGAACCGTCCTCCGGGTCACCGAACAGACGCTTGTGGTCCACTCCGGTGACGGTGCCGATGACGGTGCCACGGTCGGCGCCGTCGGGGTCGTCGCGCACGGCGATCAGGTAGTCGACGGCCTCGGCGTGGCGGTGGTTGTCCCACATCACTTCTGTGGGCGCCGGCACCATGCCGCAGCGCACGTACACCCGGTTGATGGCGTCGGCGTCTTCGGGACCGCGCAAGGTCCGGATGGTGAAGCCAAACGGATCGGGTTCGGGATCCTCCGCGTCCTCGGTGAACCGCAACCGGTAGGTGTAGCTCGGGTCTATGAACAACTCTTGCGGGGCGCGGGCGATCAGCACGTGGGCTTCGCGGGCGTAGATGCAGATGTCGCGCCGACCGGGCTCTTCGTGCGTCAGCACCTCGGCCAGGGTGTCGGGATTGGCAAAGGTCTGGCCGAAAATCAGTCGGCCCCAACCGAGTTCGAGAACGACGTCGTCGGCCATCGCATCGACGAGGTGCTGCGGCGAGTCCTCGTGCAGGGCCAGCGTGATTGCTTCGGTGTGCTCGGTCATGCGGCGGGGCCGTTGATGTTGTGCTTCTGCAGCCACAACTCGAGCAGTGCGAGCTGCCAGAGCTCGTTGCCGCGCAACGGAGTCAGCCCGGCATTGGGGTCGGCCAACAGCCGGTCCACTGCTTCCGGCGCGAACAGGCCGCGCTCCTTGGCGGCCGGCGCGTAGAGGGCATCGCGAACGAGATCCAGGTACGGACCCTCCAGGTGCGTCAGCGCGGGCACCGGAAAGTAGCCCTTGGGGCGGTCGATCACTTCGTGCGGAATTACTTGGCGCGCCGCCTCTTTGAGAACACCCTTGCCGTTGTGTGCGGTCTTCAGGCTGGGCGGGCACGCAGCGGCTAGTTCAACCAGTTCGTGGTCGAGGAACGGTACGCGCCCTTCCAAGCCCCACGCCATCGTCATGTTGTCAACCCGCTTGACCGGGTCATCGACCAACATCACCATGGTGTCGAGTCGCAGCGCGCGGTCTACTCCCGTCGCAGCGCCCGCGCGGGCGAAGTGCTCGGTGACGAATGCTTCGCTCGGGTCGTCGGGCGCCTGAAACGGGGCCGCGGTCAGTGCGCGGACACCTGCGGCATCGCGGTCGAAGAACGCCCGCTTGTAGGAGGCCACCGCGCCCTCGACAGTGGCGGCGGCCGGCGCACCCATCGGCGGGTACCAGTGGTAGCCCGCGAACACCTCGTCGGCGCCCTGGCCGGACTGGACGACCTTGACGTGCTTGGAGACTTCTTCGGACAACAGATAGAACGCCACGCAGTCGTGGCTGACCATGGGCTCGCTCATGGCGCCGATGGCACCGTCAAGTGCCGGCAGCATGCGCGCGGTGTCGATGCGGATCTGATGGTGGTCGGTGGCGAAGCGTTTGGCGACGATGTCGGAGTAGGCGAACTCGTCACCTTTGACATCACCCACGGATTCGAACCCGATCGAGAAGGTCTGCAGACCCGTCTGGCCGGCTTCGGCGAGCAACCCCACGATCAGACTGGAGTCCACCCCGCCGGACAGCAGGCAACCGACCGGCACGTCGGCGACCAGGCGGCGCCGCACCGCCAGCCGCAGCGCGTCGAGAACCGCGTCTTCCCAGTCCTTTTCGGACCAGCCGGCGCGGTCGTCGTGGCGGGTGAAGTCGGGTTCCCAGTAGGTGACAGCGGTGCGCCGGCCGTCGGGCTCGAACGCCAGCAGCGTCGCGGGCGGCAGCTTGAAGACACCCCGCAGGATGGTCAACGGGGCGGGGACCACCGAGTGAAAGCTCAGGTAGTGCGACAGTGCGACCTGATCGATGCGGGTGTCCACGCCGCCGCCGGCCAGCAGCGCCGGCAGCGAGGAGGCGAACCGCACCCGGTGGGAATCCTCGGTGAGGTAAAGGGGTTTGATGCCCAGCCGGTCACGGCCGAGCAGCACCCGGCCGGTGTCGCGTTCGGTGATCGCGAAGGCGAACATGCCCGCCAGATGGTCGACGAAGCGGTCGCCCCAGCGGTGGTACGCCTTGAGCAGTACCTCGGTGTCGCTGTGGGAGAAGAACCGGTAGCCGTGCGCGATCAGCTCGTCGCGCAGTTGCGGATAGTTGTAGATACAGCCGTTCCAGGCGATCGCCAGCCCCAGGTCGGAGTCCACCATGGGCTGGGCTCCGGCCTCGGACAGGTCGATGATCTTCAGTCGCCGATGCCCGAACGCCACCCGGCCCTGGGACCACACCCCGGCACCGTCTGGTCCTCGCGGGATCATCGAATTGGCCATCGCCGCGACAGCAGCGGTATCAGGCACCCGACCGTCGAGCCGAATTTCACCACAGGCTCCGCACACGCATGTCATTTACCCGATGAGCCCGCGGCCAAACCCGTTCCGCGTTGCCCGCAGCCCTGCGGAGAGCTTTGTCACACAAGGCCGCGCCCCTCGGCCGTGGGGCTCGAGGGGCGCGGGGCCCGTCACATGGCGGGCCTATGGGGGTTGATCTCCTCTTCGGGTTGATCGCTGGGTACACCTGAGTGTGCTTGGCCCGGCGGTCCGTGTGGCCCGACGGCACCCATAGGCCCGGGGTGGCGTCACACGGCCCCGGTGAGCTCCTCTCCGGCCGCATCCACCTGGCGGATCGGGCCCTTGAACCACTTCTTCACCGAGACGTGCCAGTAGATCCAGAGCAGGATCAGCACGCCGCCGACAAGCAACGGGGTGTAGTTGACGTACTTCCACTCGAAGCTCTCACCCCATGGCACACCGCCCGATGAGGTCGGGAACATCGCGATGATCGCGGTGACGACGATCTCGATGATGGCGACGGGGGCCATCCACCGGTGATGGCCGCGCAGGTTCCAGCGGCCGGTGGGGAAGGAGTCACCCGATTTCCACCGGTAGTAGATCGGCACCGCGAAACACAGGTACAGGCCGACGACGCCGATGGACACCACCGCGAAGAAGGCGACCGGGACGGGTGCGCCGTTGATGTCGACCCGTACCAGCGCCGGCAGCGTGATGGCGGTGGCGATCACCGCGGTGATGATCACCGCCGCCGCGGGCACCCGGCTGGCGTTGACCTTCGACCACAGCTGGTGTCCGGGCACCGCGCGGTCGCGGCTGAAGGCGAACAACATGCGCGACGCGCTGGTCTGGCAGGCAGTGGTGCAGAAGAACTGCCCGGCCGTCGAGATGAACAGCACCAGCACAGCGGCTTTCGTGGTAAGCGCCTGGCTGAAGATCGCCGAGACGGCGCCACCGGCCTTGGACACGCCGTCGGCGTCCTGCACCGCGAACAGGAAGCTCAACAGCAGGATCCAGCCGCCGATCGCCGAGTAGAAGATGGACCGCCAGATGCCTTTCGCGGCGGCGTTGGCCGCGCTCTTGGTCTCTTCGGAGAGATGGGCAGAAGCGTCATAACCCGTGATCGTGTACTGCGTCAGGATCGCCGAGATGGGCAGCACGAACAGCAGCCAGCCCCACCCGGAGTTGGTGCCCCCGAACATGCCGCTGTTGTTGATCGTCTTGGCGAACACGTCGGAGAAGCTGGCGTGCTGGTGCGGCGCGAAGATCAGCAGCAGGATGACCACCGCGGCGCCGATCACGTGCCACCAAACCGAGACGTTGTTGATGATGGCCAGCAGATGGCTGGAGAAGATGTTGATGACGGCCGAGATCACCAGGATGACCACGAATATCAGGAAGGTCCGCTTGAGGCTGTAGCCGGCCAGCCAGGATTCGCTGAACGTGCCCAGAGTCAGGTCCAGGAACGTCGCGCAGCCGTAGGCCACCGACGCCAGGATGGCGATCAGGCCGATGAGGTTCAGCCAACCGGTGTAGTAGCCGGCCTTCGGACCGCCGAGTTTGGCTGCCCACCAATAGATTCCGCCGGACGTCGGGAAGGCTGAGACGAGTTCGGACATGCACAGTCCGATGATCAAGATGAATACCGACACGATCGGCCAGCCCCAGGCGATGGCGGCCGGGCCCCCGTTGTTCCAGCCCAGGCCGAACGAGGTGAAGCAGCCCGCCAGGATCGAGATGATCGAGAACGAGATGGCGAAGTTGGAGAAGCCCGACCAGGAACGGTGCAGTTCCTGGGCGTAGCCGAGTTCGGCTAGATGCTTTTCGTCCTCATCGAGCAGTTCGTGACCTTCTGGCACGGCGGTCCCTTCGTCAGGCGAACGAAAATGAGCCGGGTGGTGACGGGGCTCACAGATTGCGAGAATAGAGTGCTATTGGTCTGCTGTCCTACCTTTGGAGTGACGTTTGTGTAAAGGTATCCAGCAGATCCGGCGCTTGGGGCCGTCCAATGGTTGACTTTGCGGCACATCGCAGCGTGGGGCCATCGCGTCTGGCAAGGAGGACCAGTGACCAATCGGGGCTTGCTGACGCAGACCGAGCTCACCGAACGCGTGGCCGCCGGCGACATCGACACCGTGATCGTGGCCTTCACCGACATGCAGGGCCGGCTCACCGGCAAGCGGGTCTCGGCGCGCCTGTTCGTCGAGGATGTCGCAGCTCACGGTGCCGAATGCTGCAACTACCTGCTGGCCGTCGACGTCGACATGAACACCGTCGACGGCTACGCGATCTCCAGCTGGGAAACCGGATACGGCGACATGGTGATGACGCCGGACTTCTCCACCCTGCGGTTGCTGCCCTGGCTGCCCGGCACCGCGCTGGTGATGGCGGACCTGTCGTGGACCGACGGCACCCCGGTGCTGCAGGCGCCGCGCAGCATTCTGCGCACGCAGTTGGAACGGCTCGCACAGCGCGGACTGCAGTGCTTCATCGGCACCGAACTGGAGTTCATGGTGTTCGACGACACCTACCGCGACGCCTGGAAGGCCGGCTACCGCGGCCTGACCCCGGCCACCGACTACAACGTCGACTACGCGATGCTGGCATCCACCCGGATGGAGCCGCTGCTACGCGACATCCGTCTTGGCATGGAGGGCGCCGGCCTGTACTGCGAGGGTGTCAAGGGGGAGTGCAACCTCGGGCAGCAGGAGATCGCATTCCGCTACGACGACGCACTGGTCACCTGCGATAACCACACCATCTACAAGAACGGCGCCAAGGAGATCGCCGATCAGCACGGCAAGTCGCTGACGTTCATGGCGAAATACGATGAGCGCGAAGGCAACAGCTGTCATATCCATATTTCTTTCCGCGGCTCCGATGGCGGTGCGGTCTTCGCCGACGACGACGACCCGCTGGGTATGTCGACGATGTTCCGCCACTTCGTGGCCGGCCAGCTGGCCACCCTGCGCGAACTGACGCTGTTCTACGCGCCGAACATCAACTCCTACAAGCGATTCGTGGACGGCAGCTTCGCGCCCACCGCGGTTGCCTGGGGCATCGACAACCGCACCTGCGCGCTGCGGGTCGTCGGCCACGGCCACGGGATGCGGATGGAGTGCCGGGCGCCGGGGGGTGACGTGAACCAGTACCTGGCCGTTGCCGCGCTGATTGCCGGCGGACTCTACGGTATCGACAACCAGCTGGAACTTGAGGAGGCGTGTGCGGGCAACGCGTACACCGCTGGCGCGCAACGGCTCCCGACGACGCTGACCGATGCGGCGGCACTGTTCGACGGTTCGGGGGTGGCGCGTTCGGCGTTCGGCGACGCCGTCGTGGACCACTACCTCAACAACGCCCGCGTGGAGCTGGACGCCTTCAATTCCGCGGTCACCGACTGGGAAAGGGTACGGGGCTTTGAACGCCTCTAGTTCCAGCGCGAGCAGTCCCCCGCAAGCGGGAGGGGCCCCCACCGAACTCGCACAGATTCCGGCGCAAACACGCGAGTCAGTGTCTGCTCGCGGTGAGGCGGTGCGGCCCATCCTCGGGCTGACGACGTATCTGCAGCGCGCCCAAACCGGTGTCTGGGATGTGCCGGCCTCCTTCCTGCCCGCGGTCTACATCGAGGGCGTCACTCGGGCCGGCGGTATTGCGACCCTGCTGCCCCCGCAGCCGGTGGACGAACACATCGCCGAGCGGGTGCTCGACGGCCTCGACGGCCTGGTGATCACCGGCGGTCGCGACGTCGACCCGGCCGCATACGGACACGTCAAAGACCCGCACACCGACGAGCCCGCGCGCGACCGGGACAGCTGGGAATTCGCTTTGTTGCGAGGCGCTCTGGCGCGCCGGCTGCCGGTGCTCGGCATCTGCCGTGGCGCGCAGTTGCTCAACGTGGCGCTCGGCGGGACGCTGCACCAGCATCTGCCCGATGTGGTCGGCCATACGCGCCACCAGGCCGGCAACGCGTTGTTCACAACGACTGCGGTACGCACCGTCTCCGGAACCAGGGTCGCCGCGCTGGTGGGCGGATCCACCGAAGCGCAGTGCTACCACCACCAGTCCATCGCCGAGGTCGGGCGGGGGCTGATCGTCAGCGCGAGCGACGACACCGACGGTGTCATAGAAGCGGTGGAGCTGCCGGGGGAACAATTCTGCGTCGCCGTGCAGTGGCACCCCGAGGAACGCCTCGACGACATGCGATTGTTCGCCGGACTTGTCAGCGCCGCAGCCGATTACGCAATTGGAAAGGTAGGTCTGTGACCGCCACGCAGATAATCAACCCGGCGACCGAGCAGGTGCTGCGCACCGTCGAACAACTCGACGTCGCGGCCGTCGACGACGCGATCGCCCGAGCCAAAGCGGCGCAACGGAAGTGGGCGGCGCTGGCCCCGGCCGAACGTGCGGCGGCATTGCGGGCCTTTGCGGCCACGGTAGGTGAACACGCCCGCGAGCTGGCGGACCTCGAAGTTGCCAACTCCGGGCATCCGATCGGCAACGCCGAATGGGAGGCCGGCCACGTCCGTGATGTGCTGCAGTACTACGCGGCCAGCCCGGAACGGTTGATCGGCAAGCAGATTCCCGTCGCGGGCGGTATGGACGTCACGTTCCACGAACCCCTCGGCGTGGTCGGGGTGATCACCCCGTGGAACTTTCCCATGACGATCGCGGCGTGGGGGTTCGCGCCCGCCCTGGCCGCCGGCAACGCCGTGGTGCTCAAACCCGCTGAGTGGACACCGTTGACCAGCCTGCGCCTCGGCGAACTCGCGGTCCAGGCGGGACTGGACCCCGACCTGTTCCAGGTGTTGCCGGGCAGGGGTTCGGTGGTGGGCGAGCGTTTCGTCACCCACCCGGACGTCCGCAAGATCGTGTTCACCGGGTCCACCGAAGTCGGCACTCAGGTGATGGCCGGGGCCGCCAAGCAGATCAAGCGGGTGACGCTGGAACTCGGCGGCAAGAGCGCGAACATCGTCTTCGACGACTGTGATCTGGCGAAAGCCGCGGCCACCGCGCCGTACGGTGTCTTCGACAACTCCGGCCAGGATTGCTGCTCACGGAGCCGAATACTGGTGCAGCGCAACGTCTATGACCGCTTCATGGAGCTGCTCGAGCCGGCAGTGAAGGGCGTGGTGGTCGGTGACCCCACGGCCCGCGACACCGAAATGGGTCCGCTGGTGTCCAAACCGCACTGGGAGTCGGTGGCCGCGTACGTGCCCGACGGAGCACCCATTGCATTTCAGGGTTCCGCGCCGGACGGCCCCGGCTACTGGTTCGCGCCGACCGTGCTCACTCCGGCCCGCACCGACCGTACCGTCACCGAGGAGATCTTCGGCCCGGTGGTCGTGGTGCTGCCGTTCGACGACGAGGCCGACGCCATCGCGTTGGCCAATGACACCGACTACGGGCTGTCCGGATCGATCTGGACCGACAACCTGTCGCGCGCACTGCGCGTATCCCGGGCGGTGGAGTCGGGCAATCTGAGCGTCAACTCGCACTCCTCGGTTCGATACAGCACCCCCTTCGGCGGCTTCAAGCAGTCCGGGCTGGGCCGCGAACTCGGACCGGACGCAGCAGAACATTTCACCGAAACCAAGAACATCTTCTTCGCTGTCTGACTATCTAAGGAGTGCCAAGAATGGACTTGACGCGCATCGACCTGACCCAGCGACTCGCCGGCAAGGTCGCCGTCATCACCGGAGCGGCCAGTGGCATCGGCCTGGCCACCGCCCGGCGGATGCGTGCCGAGGGCGCCACCATCGTGGTGGGCGACATCGACCCCGCCACCGGCGGTCCGGTCGCCGAGGAACTCGGCGGACTGTTTGTGCCCGTTGATGTTTCAGATCCAGAAGCCGTCGACACTCTGTTCGACACCGCGGCGCAGACCTACGGCAGCGTGGACATCGCGTTCAACAACGCCGGCATCAGTCCGCCCGAGGACGATCTCATCGAGAACACCGGCCTGGATGCCTGGCAGCGGGTGCAGGACATCAACCTCAAGAGCGTGTACCTGTGCTGCAAGGCCGCGTTGCGCCACATGGTCCCGCAGCGCAAGGGCGCGATCATCAACACCGCGTCGTTCGTCGCGGTGATGGGGTCGGCCACCTCGCAGATCTCTTACACCGCGTCCAAGGGCGGGGTGCTGGCGATGTCGCGGGAACTGGGGGTGCAGTTCGCCCGGGACGGCATCCGGGTCAACGCGCTGTGCCCTGGTCCGGTGAACACCCCGCTGCTGCAGGAGTTGTTCGCCAAGGATCCCGAGCGGGCCGCGCGCCGGCTGGTCCATATTCCGTTGGGCCGCTTCGCCGAACCCGAGGAACTTGCGGCGGCTGTCGCCTTTCTGGCCTCTGACGACGCCTCGTTCATCACCGCCTCGACCTTCCTGGTCGACGGCGGGATCAGCTCGGCGTACGTCACTCCGCTGTGAATCCGGCGACATGACCGCTGCACCCGAGCCTCTTCCGTCCACGGTCACCGGTTCGGCGCTGCTGCGTCCGGTGCGGCTGGGCAATGCCTTCGAGGACACCGTCGGCCGGCTGCTGACGATGATCCGCCTCGGCGTGCTGGCGCCGGGGCAGTCGCTGCCACCCGAGCGTGAATTGGCGACCAGGCTCGGGGTGTCTCGCGACACGGTACGAGAGGCGATCAAGTCGCTGGCCGATGCCGGTTACCTCGTTGCCCGCCGTGGCCGCTACGGCGGCACCTTCCTGGCCGAAGATATTCCAGTCATTCCGGCGACTCCCGGCGACGCGGCCCGTATCTCGACCGAGGAGATCGACGATGCGCTGCGCCTGCGTGAGATCCTCGAGGTCGGTGCGGCCGGTATGGCGGCGGGGCGAACGTTGACCGCAGGCGAGCGCGAGGACCTGTGGTCGCGGCTGGCCGATGTCCGCGGCGCCAAGCTGGAGGACTACCGGCGGCTGGATTCGCGGCTGCATCTGGCCATCGCCGAGGCCGCCGGCTCCCCGTCGCTGGTTCCGCTGGTCGCCGAGAATCGCATGCGGCTCAACAACCTGCTGGACCGGATCCCGCTGCTGCCGCGCAACATCGCCCACTCCGACGAGCAGCACGAGGCCATCGTCATCGCGATCCTGGCCGGCGATGCCGAGGGGGCGGCCAGCGCCATGCGTGACCACGTCGCCGGTTCGGCGGCCCTGCTGCATGGATTCCTCGACTGACCGGGGGCGTTGCAAAGCGATGGCACAGGTTGGCCTAATAGCATCACCTGCGCAGTGCTTGGTCATCCGGTTCGCAACGAGGTCAGGGCAGGTCAGTGCGCGATTTTCTTCTACTCGGCGTCGTCTTGGTTGCGCTGTCTCCGGCATGCACCGGGCTCGCACACGCCGATCCCGCTCCGGTCGCCGACGTCACGCAGTCCGCCCAGACCACCGACGGGTGGCATGTGAGCGTGGCGCTCTCGAACATGACCATCAACTCCGTTCCCAACATGGCGGCCACCGCTTTCACCAGGGAAGCGTTCGTCACCGGCAAGGCCAAGGCCACCATCGACGGAAACGGTCGGGCGCCGGTGAACTCGGGGACACTGATCCTGGGCGCCCAGTTGGGTTGCCAGGTCGACCTCAGCGAGGGC
>DASUGW010000097.1:0-11626 GCA_036273805.1 Mycobacterium sp. | reverse complement strand
CCCGCCGCTGGCGGCCCTCGGTGCGGCCGTGGTGCCCTTCGACGGTGACGAGCAGGCGCGGGCCCGCCCGATCGCTCCCCTGCTCGATGCGCTGCGGCGTCTCGGTGTCGGCGTGCACGGCGACGCGATGCCGTTCTCGGTGACCGGAGCCGGAGCCGTGCGCGGCGGCGCCGTCGAGATCGACGCGTCGTCCTCGTCGCAGTTCGTGTCGGGCCTGATGCTCTCGGGCGCCGCGTTCACCGAGGGCCTCACGATCGTGCACACCGGAACCACCGTGCCGTCGGCCCCGCACATCGCGATGACCGTGACGATGCTGCGCCAGGCGGGTGTCGACGTCGACGACGCGACGCCCAACCGCTGGCAGGTGTCCCCCGGGACCGTCGCGGCCCGGCACTGGGAAGTGGAACCCGACCTTTCCAACGCGGTGCCGTTCCTGGCCGCGGCAGTCGTCAGTGGCGGCACGGTGCGCATTGCGGGCTGGCCCACCCCGAGCCTGCAGCCCGCCGGAACCATCTTGAACCTGCTCGAGTTGACGAATGCCACTGTTGTCCAAGCAGATTCGTACCTGGAAGTCAGCGGTGCCGCCGGGTACGGCGGCGTGGATGTGGACCTGCGCGACGTCGGCGAGCTGGCCCCTGCGGTCGCGGCGCTGGCCGCCCTGGCGGCACCCGGCTCGGTTTCCCGGCTGCGCGGCATCGCCCATTTGCGCGGACACGAGACCGACCGGTTGGCCGCGCTGAGCGCCGAGATCAACGGGCTGGGCGGCGACTGCCGGGAGACCGATGACGGCCTGCTGATCACCGCCACCGCGCTGCACGGCGGCACCTGGCACGCCTACGCCGATCACCGGATGGCCACCGCCGGGGCGATCGTGGGCCTGCGCGTACCGGGTGTGCTGGTCGACGACATCGCCACCACATCCAAGACGTTGCCGGACTTCCCGGGTATGTGGGCAAAGATGCTGGCGGCCAACTGATTTGGACGGGAAGCTAGCTTGAGTCGTCGCGAGTACGACGAGTCCGATGTCCGGATACGCCCGGGCAAGGGTTCGCGACCGCGCACCAAGACCCGCCCCGACCACGCCGACGCCCGCGGGGCGATGGTGGTGACGGTCGATCGCGGTCGCTGGGGCTGCGTGCTCGACGGCGACCCCGGGCGGCCGGTCACGGCCATGCGGGCCCGTGAACTCGGCCGCACCCCGATCGTGGTCGGTGACGATGTGGACGTGGTCGGTGACCTTTCGGGTCGGCCCGACACCCTGGCGCGCATCGTCCGCCGCATCGAGCGCCGAACCGTGTTGCGCCGCACCGCCGATGACACCGACCCGACGGAGCGGGTGGTGGTGGCCAACGCCGACCAGCTGCTGATCGTGGTGGCACTGGCCGACCCGCCGCCGCGCACCGGTTTCGTCGAGCGCTCGTTGATCGCCGCCTACGCCGGTGGCCTGACCCCGATCCTGTGTCTGACGAAGACCGACCTGGCCGCGCCGGAGCCGTTCGCGGCGCAGTTCGCCGACCTGAATCTGACGGTCCTCACCGCCGGTCGCGATGACTCCCTGGATGCGCTCGGGCCGACACTGGCCGACAAACGCACGGTGTTCCTGGGTCACTCCGGGGTGGGAAAGTCGACGTTGGTGAATCGCCTTGTCCCCGAAGCAGATCGGGCCACCGGAGAGGTTTCCGGCGTGGGCAAGGGCAAGCACACCTCCACCCAGTCGGTGGCGCTGCCGCTGCCGTCGGGCGGCTGGGTGATCGACACCCCCGGAATCCGTTCCTTCGGTCTGGCGCACATCGAACCCGATGACGTGATCCTGGCGTTCTCGGACCTGGCCGAGCAGATCACGCACTGCCCGCGCGGCTGCGGGCACATGGGACCACCGGCCGATCCGGAGTGTGCGCTCGACGAACTGGCGGGTGCGGCGGCCGGTCGGGTGGCCGCGACGCGGCGTCTGCTGGCGGTGTTGCGGGACCCGGATGCGGCGACGAGTGTGCGCAATTCCGGAGATGACCACGGCGTGTCGCTCGGGGACACGCACGCTCGCGACTAGAGGGCGGGTAGGCCCAGCGTGCGGCGACCGACCTCGATCAGATGCGCACACAGGGTCTCGTCGTCGACGCGCCGCGACGCCATCGAAGCGGCCCCGGCCAGCCCGGTGAGGACGACCGCCGCGGTCACCGCGCCCGGCACCGCCGACGCGATACCGCCGAGCAGCACATGCTGGCGGTCGATCAGCGTGGCCCACTCCGGTTGGCCGCGAAGCACCCTGCTCACGCTCGGGTCGAACGTGGTGACCGCCGCCAGCGATCGGTTCCGCGCGACGATGTCGGCATAACCGCTGAGCATCGCCTGGGCTTGAGCCTGGGCGTCGTGCTGCGCTTCGGCGTTTTCGACGACGACGCGGATTTCACCGAGGATTGGCTCCATCAACGCGAGCAGGAGTTCTTCGCGGGTGCGGAAGTGGTAGTAGATCGCGGCCTTCGTGAAGTCCAGCTCATCGGCGATCATCTGCAATGAGGTGCCCGCGAAGCTGAACTGCCCGAACAGTTTTACCGCCGCGTCGAGCAGCCTGCGCCGAGTCGCGACGGGCAACTGCGCGTCGACGTCCGCCACCGCGGCCGTCTGCACTGCTCTGCGGTCTGCCACGCCGGGGATATTACTTTCTGACCGTAAAGATGTTCAACCACGTCTGACCCACCGGCATTACTTTACGAACGGAAAGTCTTTACTTTACGATCGGCAAGGCATTACGTTCGTAGGGTGTAGGCAATGCCCCGGATCGAGCCGGGACGCTGCCTCTGCACACGGCGACATGCACGGAATGGAGTTCGATCATGACGGTGACGATCGGCAGCGGTCCGGCCCTGCAGACCCGCGACCTACAGCCACGCATCGGCACCGAGATCCGCGCGGACAAGGCGACACTGCTCAGCGGTGCGCATGCGCAGACCTTGCGGGACCTGCTCGAACAACGCGGCGTCCTGGTGTTCCCGCAGATCGGGTTCACCGACGAGGAACACATCGCGTTCACCGAGACACTCGGTGTCTTTGCCGCCGAAGGCACCGGCGAGCGCATCTACAACGTCACCCTGGACGCCACGGTGAACAGTTCGGCCGACTACCTCAAGGGATCGCTGTACTGGCACATCGACGGCACCATGAACGACGTTCCGATTCGGGCGTCGTTGTTGTCGTCGAAGGTGCTGCCGTCCGACGGTGGCGGCGACACCGAGTTCTGCAATACCTACGCCGCCTACGACGACCTTTCCGATGACGATAAGGCCGAGCTGGACGGGCTGACGGTCATGCACTCGGCGTGGAACTCGTTGTTCTACTTCGAACCGGAACCGAGCCTCAAGCACCTGCGGCGGATGATGCGCAGCGGCGACAAGGAACTGCCGCTGGTGTGGACGCATCAGTCCGGGCGCAAATCCCTGGTGCTCGGGTGCACCGGCCGCCACGTCGTCGACATGGACTTCCGCCGCAGTGCCGAACTCCTTGTGCGGCTACGGGAGTGGTCCACCCGGCCCGAACTCGTCTACCGCCACCAGTGGAGCGTCGGAGACCTGGTCATCTGGGACAACACCGGCACCATGCACCGCGCCATGCCCTACAACCCGGACTCCGGCCGGCTGTTGACCCGCACCAAGCTCGAAGGCGAAGAACCCTTCGCGTGACCGGCGGGCGCATCACGGACCTGGCCGCGCTGCTGGACCGGGAGAAGATCCGGGACTGCCTGGCACGGCAGGCGCGTGGTGAGGACCGCCGGAACGCCGAACTGATCGCCGCCGCCTGCTGGCCAAGCGCAACCTTCGACTTCGGGATCTTCGACGGATCGTTCGACGAGTATCTGGCGTGGGTGGTACCGGGGTCACCCGATGTCGTGGCGACACAACATGTTCTGGGACAGAGCCTGATCGAGTTGCACACCGACACCGCCGCCGCGGAAACCCAGGTGCTGGCCTACCACCGCATCGCAGCCCCGGATGGGCACCGCGACACTGTGATCGGTGGCCGCTACCTGGATCGGCTCGACAGCGTGAACGGTGAGTGGCGGATCGCCAGGCGCACCATGATCTACGACTGGTGCCGTGATCTCGGCGAAGCAGTGGACTGGGCCGGTGGATTGATGGGTGTGGCCCTCGACGCCGACCGGTACACCGGACGCGCATGGGGCGACCCCAGCGAGGAATTCTTCGGAGGCCGGCCGCGCGAGCGAGACGGCGCGCCATGAGCTCGCTGGCCGGGAAAGTCGCCGTCGTCACCGGAGCCAGCCGTGGCATCGGCAAGGGCATCGCCACCGCATTGGGCGAGTGCGGGGCCACGGTCTACGTGACCGGGCGGACCGTCCGAGCCGGTGACCACGAGCTGCCCGGAACCGTCGGCGAGACCGCCGCACAGGTCAGTGCGCGCGGCGGCACCGGGATCGCGGTACCGGTCGATCACGGCGACGACGATCAGGTGGCCGCACTGTTCGAGCGAATCCGCGACGAAGCGGGCCGGCTCGACATCCTCGTCAACAATGCCTTCGCGCTACCGGGCGACCTCACCGAGCCGGAACCGTTCTGGAACAAGCCGTTATCGAACTGGCAGATGGTCGATGTCGGCGTGCGCTCGAACTTCACCGCCGCCTGGCACGCCGCCCGGATCATGGCCCCACAAGGCTCGGGCCTGATCGTCGCCACCTCCGGCTACACCGGAGTCACCTACACCTACGGCGTCATCTTCGGCATGTGCAAGACGGCCGTGGACCGGATGGCCCACGACATGGCGATCGAGCTGCTGCCCTACAACGTCGCCTCGGTGTCGCTGTGGCAGGGCCTGACGATGACCGAACGGGCCCGACACAACCTCGCCACCCGCCCCGAGATGGCCGAGGCCGTCGTGACCATGCCCGCGGTTGGTTCCTCCCCGGAGTTCCCCGGCCGCGTGGTCGCCGCCCTGGCCACCGACCCTGCACTGATGAACCTGTCCGGCGGCACCTTCATCACCGCCGAACTCGCGGCGCACTACGGAATCACCGACATCGACGGCAAGGTCATCCCTTCGCTGCGCGCCGAACGTGGATCACCGCTGTGGCAACCGATTTCGGAGCAGACACATGGCCGCTAGCGAAGCGTCCCGGCTACAGAACCTGCTCGACCGTCAGGACATCACCGACTGCCTCACCCGGTTCAGCCGCGGCATGGACCGGTTCGACCGCGAGGTGTTCCTGTCGGCATTCCACCCTGATGCGGTGATCGCCGCCGGCGATTTCGTCGGCGGACCGGACGAACTCTACGAGTGGGCCCATACCATGCACGACCGCGGGCAGCTCGCCACACAACACAATCTGCTCAACAACAGCTGCGAAATCGACGGCGACACTGCGCATTCCGAGACCTACTATCTTTTCGCCGCACGCAACCGCGACCAGAGCAACTGGATCGCCGGCGGTCGCTACCTCGACAGATTGGAACGCCGGTCCGGTGAGTGGCGCATCGCATTGCGCACCAATGTGATCGAGTGGTCGGGGCTGGCACCGACCATACCCATCCCGTTCGCGGGCGTACCCGGCATCGACGCCAACGGCGCGCCTGCCCGTGACCGCACCGACCCCTCGTACCGACGGCCATTGACCAACCGGCGCCAACCGCACAACCCGTTGCACGATGGTCAGGAATCCGATGCGGCTGACCTTTGACCGCAGGGTCGAGCCCGGCGAGCGTGCGCAGAGCCGGCGGTCGCGGCGGCGTGTCGCGCGGGGACACGCACGCTCGCGGTCAAAGAGGGGGTCAGGGAGGGGCTAGCCGGAAACCTTGTCGCGCCGCCACTTTCGCACCGTGGCGATCGCGGACTTGAGGCCCCGCTTGTATCCGGTATCCGGATCGGTGTCACCGAAACCTGAGCCGAGCTCGACGAACATCCGCTCGCTGCGGGTTTCCGGCGCGTCGTCGGCGGTGTCGCGCAGATACCTGTCCGGCAGCGACAGTTTCGCGATGGTCCGCCACGTCTTGCCGTACTGCACCAGGAACGAACCGGTGGTGTAGGGCAGGTCGTACTTGTCGCACAGCTGACGCACCCGGATGGATGCCCCGTACAGCCGGTTGCTCGGCAGATCGGGGTACAGGTGATGTTCGATCTGATGGCACAGGTTGCCACTCATGAAGCGCAGCACCGGACCGTTCTCGAAGTTCGCGCTGCCCAGCATCTGGCGCAGATACCACTGCCCCTTGGACTCGCCAACCATGTCGGTCTTGGTGAACTTCTCCGCACCGTCGGGGAAGTGGCCGCAGAAGATCACGGCGTTGGCCCACACATTGCGGATGACATTGGCGACGGCGTTGGCCCTGACCGTCGAGCGGTAGCTGGCCCACGGCGACAGCGCCGTCAAGGCCGGGAACACACCGTAGTCCTTGGCCACCTGTTGGCCGGCCTTCACGCCGAACTCCCGCACCCGCACGAACGTCGCGGCCCGATCGTCCCGGCCCTTGAAGATCTTGCCGAGCTCCAGGTGCTGCAACCCGACTCCCCATTCGAAGCCGATCGCAAGCAGCGTGTTGAACAGCAGGTTCCCGTATAGATTGAATGGCCTCCAGCGATGGTCGCGGGTGACGCGGATAACGCCGTAGCCCACGTCGTCGTCCATGCCCAGGATGTTCGTGAACTTGTGGTGCATGAAGTTGTGGGTGAACCGCCAGTGCTTGGACGCCCCGGCCATATCCCACTCCCACGACGAGGAGTGGATCTCCGGATCGTTCATCCAGTCCCACTGGCCGTGCATGACGTTGTGGCCGATCTCCATGTTCTCGATGATCTTGGCCACGCTCAGCGTCGCGGTCCCGGCCCACCAGAATGCGCGCTTGGAGCTGCCCGCCAGCAGGAGCCGCCCAACGACCTCGAGCGTCCGCTGAGCGGCGATGGTGCGACGGATGTAGCGCGCGTCGCGTTCGCCCAGCGAGTCCTCGATGTCGGCACGAATGGCATCGAGCTCTATACCCAGGCTCTCGATGTCCGCGTCAGTCAGATGCGCGAACGCGGGAACGTCGGTGATCGCCATACAGTTGAGGCCCTTCTACGATCTTGCTTTCCCTACGATACCGTAAGTTACGGCTTCGTAGGTTACTTGTCAGTAAATGTCAGGCGTCCAGCACGCAGTCACCCGAAGCGGCCGACACACAGGTCTGCACCCGCTCGCCCGGACCGTGCTCCTCGCCTGTACGCAAGTCCCGCACATGCCCGTCGACCAGGCTGACAGCACAGGACTGGCAGATTCCCATCCGGCAACCGAAGGGCATCTGTACGCCCGCCTGCTCACCGGCGTCCATCAACGAGGTCGCGGCATCGGCCACCGCGGACTTGCCGCTGCGGTCGAACGTCACGGTGCCTCCGGTGCCGTGCGGCGCTGCGCGGGACACCGCAAACCGCTCCAGATGCAGTTGTTCCGGAATGCCCGCCTGCGACCACACCTTCTCCGCCGCGGCCAGCATTCCCTCCGGACCACACGCCCACGTCTGACGAGTAGCCCAGTCAGGAACCACGGTACCCAGTTCTGAGAGATCGAGTCGGCCCTGCGTCTGGGTGGTACGAAGGCGCAGGTGGTAGCCCGGATACTGCTGGCCCAGCTCCGCCAGCTCGTCACCGAACATGACTTCGGCGTCGGTGGGCACCGAATGCACATGCTCGATGTCGGTGATCTGGTCGCGCCGAGCTAACGTCCGCAGCATCGACATCACGGGCGTGATTCCCGAGCCCGCGGTCAGGAACAGCACCGCCGCCGGCGCCGGTTCCGGCATCACGAAATTGCCCTGCGGTGCCGCCAGCCGAACGATCGTGCCGGGCGCCAGCCCGTCAACCAGATGCGTCGACAAAAACCCTTCGGGCATCGCCTTGACGGTGATCATGATCGTCCGCGACTTGCTGGCCTTACCCGCCTCCGGGACCGATGTCAGCGAATACGACCGCCAACGCCAGCGCCCCTGCATCAGCACGCCGATCCCGACGTACTGTCCAGGCTGATAGTCGAAGCTGAACCCCCACCCCGGCTTGATGACCAGGGTCGCGGAGTCCTCGGTTTCGCGGCGAACGTCGAGCACCCGGCCGCGCAGTTCCCGCGCCGACCACAACGGATTGCAGAGGTGCAGATAGTCGTCGGGCAGCAGCGGGGTCGTGATCCGGCCTGCGATTTGGCGCAAAACGTGCAGGCCGGGGCGGCGGTCGGCGCCGGCCACCCTGGGGCGGACGGTGTCGATCACCTTCGCGTTGGATTTGATGTGGGTCTTCGCCACTGCTCTCCTGCGGTGCTGCGGGACATTTCGGTTCGGCCCGACCCCTCAGACAAAGGCCAACCCGTCGTTCTGCCAACCTACGGTACCGTAACCTACGGTCGCGGAACCAGGAATCAGAGCAACTCGAGCAAAAAAGGCAGCTCCTGGGTCGCATACCAGGCCAGATCGTGATCCTGAGCGTCGCCGACGGTCAGCTCGGCGTCCTCGTCACCGAGGTCGGCGGCATCGATCACCGTCATCGCCGCCAGCACCGCGGGCTCGGCGGCTGCGATGTCGACGTAGACCGCCACCAGATCCGACGTGCGCACCGGGACACTGAGACGCACCACCGCGTCATCGAGATCTGGGCGCGCCTTCACCAGTGCGTCAGCAACGTCAGCAACCAGCACCGCACGCCGGGGCGGCAGCGCGTCACCGGCCTGCCCGGGCCGTGCGTCGTCGTCCACGGTTACGCGGGATTCGGCGGCGCCGTCGGAGTCGTCGTCGTGGACGGCGTCGGTGGCCAGCAGCCGCAGCGAACCGAGCGCGGCCTCACGCAGCGCCACCTCGGCCAGCTCCTCGTCGTCGCCCTCGGAATACGCCTCCCGCAGGGTCGGGGTGACCGCAAAGGCCGTACCGCTCACCGGGAAGAGTTCCCCGTCGGTGATCATCAGCTGCAGCATGGCCAAGGTGGCCGGGACGTAGACCCGCATCCGTGCAGGTTAACCGGCAGCGGCGCCGCCGGTCACGGATCACTCGCGGTCGCCCAGCAGTGCCGCGACGTGATCGGGAACGTAAGTGGACAGATCCCGGTCCGGACGCACGTAATTGCCCGAACGCACCGGCGCCTTGGGCAGCTTCACCCGGTTCTGCGGCACCTCGTGGTAGTCGATGGTGGACAGCAGGTGGTTCATCATGTTGAGCCGGGCGTGCTTCTTGCGGTCGGACTCCACCACGAACCAGGGACTCTCCGGGGTGTCGGTGTGCACCATCATGTCGTCCTTGGCCCGCGAATAGTCCTCCCAGCGGTAGACCGATTCGAGGTCCATCGGCGAGAGCTTCCACCGTCGCACCGGATCGGTGAGCCGCTTGCGGAAACGCTTGAGCTGCTCGTCCTCGGACACCGAGAACCAGTACTTGCGCAGGATCACCCCGTCATCGATCAGCATCTGCTCAAAGATGGGCGTCTGCCGCAGGAACAGCGAATACTGTTGCGGCGTACAGAATCCCATTACCCGCTCGACACCGGCCCGGTTGTACCAGGACCTATCGAACAGCACGATCTCACCGCGGGTCGGCAGGTGCGCAACATAACGCTGGAAGTACCACTCGCCACGTTCGCGGTCGGTCGGTGCGGGCAGGGCCGCGATGCGTGAGAAGCGGGGGCTCAGATACTCGGTGACGCGCTTGATCGTCCCGCCTTTGCCGGCGGCGTCACGCCCCTCGAACACCACCACGATGCGGGCGCCGGTGGCCTTGGTCCACTCCTGCAACTTCACGAATTCGGCTTGCAGGCGGAACAATTCGGCTTCGTAGACCTCGTTGGACAAGCCGTTGTTCTTAGCCGCGGATTTCTTACCCTTGCCCACAAGCGAATACTAGCGCCGCACCGGGCTCACTTGGCCGCATCGAGCAACTCCTCCAACGATTCCCGCAGCAACGTCGGCAACACCTCGACGTCGCTCATCGCCTCACGATCGGCGTTGATGCCGAAATACAGCATGCCGCAATAGGACGTCACCCCGATGGCCAGCACCTGGTTGGCCAGCAGCGGCGGCACCGCGTAGGTCTCCAGCAGCTTGGTCCCCGCGACGTACATCTGCGCCTGCGGCCCAGGCACGTTCGTGATCAACAGGTTGAACTGCCGCGCCGAGAAACTCGTCGCAACCCGGATGCCCATCGCGTGCAAGGTCGGTGGAGCAAATCCCGACAGCGTAACGATGGTGCGTGCATCCACCAGACTTGCTGCGGTCGAATGTGATTCGGTGGCGTGCGCGATCTGCGACAGCCGAACCACCGCATTGCCCTCGCCGACGGGAAGGTCGACCAGGAAGGGTGCGACTTCGCTGATGGACTGCCCCGGGCCACTGACCGACTCGGTGCCCAGATCGCGATAGACCGACATGGGCGCCATCGCCCGCACCGTCATGCTCGGCAGTACCGGTTCACCGCGGGAGAGCAGCCAGTTGCGCAGAGCCCCGGCGATCACCGACAGCACCACGTCGTTGACGTCGCAGTCATACCGGGTCCGCAGCCGCCGGTAATCCTCGAGGTCACCGGCCGCCACGGTGAACCGGCGGTTGCGAGACACCGTGGTGTTCAGCGGGCTGCTCGGCGCGATACCGCGAGCGAACGTGCGGGCGATGTCGGCGACGCGCCGGCCCGCCTCCACGAACTGTTCTGAGCTGGTCAACGCGCCTGCCACTGCCGACTGCACGGCCTGCAACTGCTGCGTGGGCCGCGAAATCCAGTCCCCGACCGCCCCGGCCAGCAGCGACGCCGCGCCCGGTTCACGCCCGGGAATCCAGATGTCCTCCCCGAACGACGGTGTCCGCTGGGTGCGGTCGGCGATGACGTGGCCGATCTCCAAGGCCGACATCCCGTTGACCAGCGCCTGATGGGTCTTGGTGTAGATCGCCAGCCGGTTTCTGCTCAAACCCTCGACGAGGTACATCTCCCAGAGCGGTCGCGACTTGTCGAGCGGACGCGACCCGAGCCGGGCCACCAGGTCGTGCAACTGCTCGTCGCTGCCCGGCGACGGCAACGCCGAACGCCGGATGTGATAGGTGATGTCGAACTCGCGATCGTCCACCCAGACCGGACGGCCGAGCCCGAGCGTCACCTCGCGAACCTTCTGTCGGTACCTCGGAATCTGCGGTAGCCGCTGCTCGACGGTCGCCAGCACGGTGTCGTAGCTGAGACCGGCGCGTGGTTTACGCAGGATCAGCAGCGAACCGACGTACATCGGCGTCGACGTGTCCTCCAGTTGGTAGAACGATGCGTCCGATGCTGACAGCCGAGTCACCACGCGCTCTTCTTCCTCCCCATTCCATGGCCCCCGTTTGTGGCAACTGTGTAAACAAGGTAACCGCCGAATCCTGTATGGCGCTTGGCGGGTGCATACACGTTCCGGTGATCTGTGCCATCATCTGCAATGTCTCGCCCTGCCACTCTCCAGCAGGTGAAGGACCGCCGAACCCGCAGGTATCGGGGGTAGCCATCGTGTCCTACTGGAGGGTTCGTCATGACTGTCACTGGTATATCCCGTTTCGATGCCGCTGTACCGCCACAGACCACGGGCGCATCGGTGATTCCGGTGATCGACTACGAACCGGTTCCGGTGCCGGCCCGCACGGTGCCGCCGCGTCCGGGCCGATCCACCG
>DASUGW010000096.1:0-6845 GCA_036273805.1 Mycobacterium sp. | reverse complement strand
GACGCATTGCGCGCCGCCCTCGGCGACAACAAACTGACCTATCTCGGCTACTCGTACGGCACATTCATCGGCACGGCGTACGCCGAAAGGTACCCCGACAGGGTGCGCGCGATGGTCCTTGACGGCGCGGTCAACCCGCAGACGGATCCCGTCCAGTCGAACATCGACCAGGCGGCCGCCTTCCAAAAGGCATTCGACGACTACGCCGCCGAATGCGCCAAGGATCCGGGCTGCCCGCTGGGCACCGATCCGGCCAAAGCCGTTGCCATCTACCAGGGTCTGGTGGACCCGCTCGTAGCCAAGCCGGTACCCACCGCCGACCCGCGCGGCCTGGGCTACAGCGACGCCATCACCGCAACCCAGATGGCGTTGTACACCCCGACGCTGTGGAGTGATCTCACGAAGGGGCTAACCGAACTGGCCCACGGTCAAGGTGACACCCTGCTCAAACTCGCCGATGCGTACCTCGATCGTGACGACCAGGGCCACTATTCGAACGCCAATGACGCGCTGGTGGCCATCAATTGCGTCGACCAACCGCGGGTGACCGACCGGGCGACTGCGATCGATGAAGACCGCCGTCTCCGGCAGGCGGCGCCCTTCCTGAGCTATGGGACCTTCACGGGAGACGCACCGATGGATGCGTGCGCGTTCTGGCCGGTGCCGCCGACCAGTACGCCGCATCCCGCGTCGGCCAAGGGGCTGGCACCGGTGCTGGTGGTGTCGACCACCGACGACCCGGCCACGCCCTATCAAGCCGGGGTGGATCTGGCCAAACAGCTGGGGGCCGGGTTACTGAGCTACCAGGGCACCCAGCACACCGTGGTGTTTCAGGGCGACGCGTGCGTCGATGGGTACGCGACGGCCTACCTGGTCGGCCTCACCCTGCCGCCGCCCGGCGCCAAGTGCTGAATCATGTTGGCCGGCACAACGTTAAAGTGACATTTGGCCGCTCAGCGACCGAACCCGGCGTCGCGCAGTGCCTGTGCCATCGAACCACCCGGCTGCTCGGCTGCGCGTGAGCCGCTGTCGTGGCCGCGGCTGGGGTTGCGACGGTCGCCCCGGCTGTTGGCGCCGGCGTCTCGACGCGGCTCGGCTCCGCGCTTCGGCCGGTCACCCGGCTTAGCTGCCGGTGTGTCGTTCAGTCGCAGGCTCAGGCCGATCCGCTGGCGCTCCACATCCACGTCGAGCACCTTGACGCGGACCACCTGACCGGACCGCACCACCTCATGGGGATCGGAGACGAAGCGGTCCGACATCGCCGAGACGTGCACGAGACCGTCCTGGTGCACACCGACATCCACGAACGCGCCGAACGCCGCGACATTGGTGACCACGCCTTCGAGCACCATGCCCGGCTTGAGGTCGGCGACCTTCTCAACACCGGCGGCAAAGGTCGCCGTCGTGAACGCGGGGCGGGGATCACGACCCGGCTTCTCGAGCTCGGTCAGGATGTCGGTGACGGTCGGCAGGCCGAACCGGTCGTCGGCGAACTCCGCAGGCCGCAGCGAGCGCAGCGCCCGATGGTCGCCGATCAGTTCGGCGAGCGTCACCCCGGCCCGGTCCAGGATCTTGCGAACCACCGGATAGGACTCCGGGTGCACGCCGGAACTGTCCAGCGGATCGTCACCACCGTTGATCCGCATGAAGCCCGCACACTGCTCGAATGCCTTGGGCCCCAGGCGTGGAACATCCATCAGCGCGGAACGGTTACGGAAGGGGCCGGTCTTCTCACGGTACGCCACGATGGCTTCGGCCAGGGATTCGGTGACGCCCGACACCCGGGCCAGCAGCGGCACCGACGCCGTGTTCACGTCGACGCCGACGGCGTTCACCGCGTCCTCGACCACGTTGTCCAGGCTGCGTGCCAGTGTCGACGGCGTGATGTCGTGCTGGTACTGGCCCACGCCGATCGACTTCGGTTCGATCTTCACGAGTTCGGCGAGCGGATCCTGCAGTCGGCGGGCGATCGAGACGGCGCCGCGCAGCGTCACATCGAGGCCGGGCAGTTCATGGGCAGCGTACGCCGACGCCGAGTACACCGACGCGCCCGCTTCGCTCACCACCACCTTGGCCGGGGTGCCGGCGCCGGCCGTGCGGATGTCGGCAATGAGCTCGGTGGCCAGGGCGTCGGTCTCCCGGGACGCGGTGCCGTTACCGATCGCGATCAGTTCGACACCGTGGCGGGCGATCAGCGCGGCCAGCGTAGCCTTGGCCGAATCCCATTGCCGCTGAGGCTGATGCGGATAGATCGCGCACGTGTCGAGCACCTTGCCGGTGCCGTCGACGACGGCGACTTTGACGCCGGTGCGGAAGCCCGGATCCAGCCCGAGGGTCGCGCGGTTACCCGCCGGAGCCGCCAGCAGCAGATCCTTGAGGTTTCTGGCGAACACCGTCACTGCGTCCTGCTCGGCGCGCTGCCGCAGCCGAAGGCGGGCGTCGACGGCTGCGGACACCATCAGCTTGGTGCGCCACGCCAGCCGCACGGTGGCCGCCAGCCAGGCAGTGGCGGGTGCCGGCGCGGACAGGTCGATGCCCAGTGTCTTGGCGACCATCGCCTGGTAGACGGTCTCGTCGCCGCCGTCGAACTCCAGCAGCAATGCCTGTTCCTTCTCCCCGCGCATGACCGCGAGGACGCGATGCGACGGCATCTTCTCCAGCGGTTCGGAGAAGTCGAAGTAGTCGCGGAACTTTTGGGCAGCAGCGCTTTTCGCGGCGTCATCTGACCAGGGTTTGGTACGCAGCGAGCCGGCGTTCCACAGCCGGTCGCGAACCGACCCGACGAGTGCGGCGTCCTCGGACGCGCGTTCCATCAGGATCTGGCGGGCACCGTCGAGCGCGTCGGCGGCGTCGGCGACGCCTTCGCCGAGGAATGCGGCGGCGGCGTCCTCCGGTACCAGCGTGGGGTCGGCCAGCAGCTGGTCGGCCAGGGGTTCGAGGCCCGCTTCGCGGGCGATCTGCGCCTTGGTGCGCCGCTTTGGCTTGTACGGCAGGTAGATGTCCTCGATGCGGGCCTTGGTGTCGGCGGTCAGCAGTGCCGCCTTCAACTCGGGGGTGAGTTTGCCTTGCTCGTCGATGGACGCCAGCACCGCGTCACGGCGGGCGTCGAGTTCCCGCAGATAACCCAGCCGCTCCTCGAGTTGCCGCAGCTGGCCGTCATCAAGGCTGCCGGTGACTTCCTTGCGGTAGCGGGCGATGAACGGCACGGTGGCGCCCTCGTCGAGTAGGTGCACAGCGGCGCTGACCTGGTGTTCGCCGACGGTGAGTTCTGCAGCGAGACGGGCGGTTACGGATTTGATCGGAGTGGGGCTCGGTGTCACGCGACGACCCTACCCAATGGTCCCGACACGGCGACGAATGCGCCGACCAGCGTCATAGCGCGGGCTACCTGCTGTGCGGTGGCTATCTCGGTTCCGGCCCGGTGGCCACTGCACGCCCGGGCTGGTTCGACCATTCCGACCACGAGCCGGGGTAGAGCACCGCGTCGAACCCGGCGATGGCGAGGGCGGCGATCTGATGGGTGGCGGTGACGCCGGATCCGCAGTACACGGTGACCGGCTCGTTGCCGACACCCAGCGCGGCGAACCGGTTTCGCAGATCTGCGGCGGGCATGAAGACGCCTTCGGATGCCAGATTGTCCACCGTCGGCGCCGATAACGCCCCCGGGATGTGACCGGCGCGCGGATCCAGCGGCTCTTCGTCTCCCCGGTAGCGGGCCGCGGCCCGTGCGTCGAGCACCAGATTGGTGCCGGAAATCGCCTGGGCAGCAACGGTATCCGCATCGACGGTCGGCAGATGGCCAAGTGTGTCGATTACCAGCGTGCCCGGCTGAGGGTCAACATCGCCGGTTGCGGTCGGCTGCTGGGCGCGCTGCCACGCCGCCCAGCCACCGTCGAGTATCCGGACATCGGTCAGACCCGCGGCCCGCAGCAGCCACCAGGCACGGGCGGCGGCCTGACCAGACCAGTCGTCGTAAACCACCACGGGTGCATCGGGGTTGAGTCCCCAGCGCCGCGCCGCGCGCTCCAGTACCGCCGGCGTCGGCAGCGGATGGCGCCCGCGTCCGGTGACAGAGTGATCGGACAACTCGGTGTCGAGGTCGACGTACACAGCACCCGGAATGTGACCGGCCAGGTAGGCGGCCCGGCCGTCGGGCGCGGCGACGGTCCAGCGCACATCCAGCACGTGGACGGGTGAGGACTCCGAAAGTGCTTGCGCCAGTTCGGCGGCCGTGATCAGGACGGTCATGACAGGCCGATGTGTCGCGGTGGCCGGAACGCGTTGGCGGGCTGCGCCAGCGCCACTGCCAAGCTGCTGCCGATCGGCCCCTTGTGGTCGCACAGTGTCGCAGCGCCGGAGGCGACGCCGGAGTCACCGTAGTGCCCCTGAGCCGCGAGCCCGATGTAGTCGCCCTCGGGCAACCGGCTCAAGGTCATGGTGAAGTCGGCGTTGATGTACCGCAGGCCGCCGGTGCCCCAATGCGTCAGCGCGCTGGTCACGTCGCCGGCCAGAGCGGCGCGAGTGAACGGTGTGATTTCGTCGTCAGCAATCAGCGGCCGGATTTCCTTGACCCAGGCGAACTTCGGTGCGTGGTCTTGTTCCCATTCGATGGAGGTGCCGCCAAGGGTGCCTTCGCCGGACCCGTAGGCCCACAACTCGAACGGCATCTCGATTGCCGGGGGCTCGGTCGGATCGGGTAGCGGCGGTATCGCCACCGGGGCAGACCACACGGAGCCCTCGGGGTGCTCGCTGCGCCGCAGGAACACGGCGCTGGCTCGCGACGCCACCTCACCGCGCTGCACGATCGCGGCATCGATCACAGCGATGCGCTTGCCCTGACGACACACCGTGGTCTCGATGCGGACCGGTTCCATGAACGTCGGGCGCAGCAGGTCGACCGTCAGCCGTGCCGGTTGCAGATCCGGGTCGGGCTGCGCCCGCTCCACCGCCCAGCCCAACAGGCCGCCGATGATATGGCCGCTGATGGTGTCGCCCCACGGCCCCTGGGAGATGCGCGTCGGCACGTAGTTGTCGCCGTCGACGGTGAAGAAGGGCTCGGTATTGCTCACCCAGACACGATAGGTGAGCTATGTAATTGCGTCGGGGCGGGTTGCCACTCCGTCGACGAACGCCTGGACCCGGGCAACGGCGGCGGGCGGAATCGCGCCCTGATTGCGGATCTGCCAGGACTGCTCGACGGAGATGCCCAGCAGTGCGGCGATCACTGTTTCCGGCAGCGACGAGCGGCTGCACGCCGCGTCGAAACGGGAGCTGAGGCTGCCGGGAAGCAGGGCCAGCAGCTGTAGGCGCAGGGCTTCGAGCTCCTGTACGTGGCGCAGCAGCGGGCCGCCCGGATCGGCGCCGCCGTTGATGGCGACCCGCCATGAGTTGGCGGCGAGTGCCTCGAACTTCACACACTGCGCGAGGACCGAATGGATATACGTTTCGTATTCGTTTGACGACGGAGCGGGCAGCCGGCCGATCACCGATTTGAGCGCTTCGATCTGGGCTTCCGCCATCTCCTCGAGCACCGTTGCGTCGGGTGGCTCGATCACGACCGGCACCGGTGATGACGGTGGGGGCGGCTGCGGAACATCCGGCAGGAGCTCGGCGAGATCGGCGGGCGGATCGCCGCTCAACACCAGCCGAGCGTAGGTTCCCGGGGGTAGCCCAAGGCCATTTTCTATCTTCTGAACAGTGCCTTTGTGCGGCTTGCGGGCTCCGCGCTCCAGGAAGCTGAGCCCCATGATGCTGACACCGGTGGCTGCTGCGAAGTCGGCGAGCGACCAGTCCCGGGCCTCCCTGAGAGCCCGGATGGTGGCGCCCGCCGTTTCGCGGCTCACGGCAGCGCTCCGGGCATGCCCGAATCGTACACAGCGGGCCTGTTCAAGCGTGTGTATATACGTTTCTGAATCTGTTTTGTATTGCCAAAACAGCGACGCCGTGTATACGATTCCATCAACGTTTTCATTCCTGCACGCCCAGCACCCACGGGGAGACGACATGCACAACCCCTGCGCAACCAACCCGGACCTGTGGTTCGGCTACAGCGACGACGACGGGAGCGACAAGGACGGGACGGCCAAGGCCCGGGCTTACGAGTTGGCCTCGATCAAAGCCCGCGCCATCTGCTTGCGCCGCTGCCCCCTGGCTCAACAGCGCCTCTGCGCACAACTGGCCGTTGAGCAGCAGGAGGAGTACGGCGTGTGGGCAGGGGTGAAGCTGCCTGGCGGCCAGTACCGCAAGCGCGACCAGTTGGCGTCCGCGCACGAGATGCTGCGCGCCATCGCGGCCGGCGAACTGAACCCTCGCGAGCTGCCGGAGAGTGTCTCGCTGCTGGAGCACCACGAGGCTGACGCCACGCCCACACCTGCCCCGGTGTTCCATCTGCCGGCGCAGGTGGGGCCGCGCACGGCCGCCTGATCGCCGGGGCACCGTGAGTGAACTGGACGTTCTCCAACGTGCACACGACCTGTTCGCGGGTCACGGTGCGGCAGTACGTTTTCCGGGCGACGCCGCCTCCCCCGCAGCCGCATTGCAAACGAGCATGCGCGGTGAGCTGGGAGTTGCGATGCAGCGACACGACCACGCGGTGCAGACGGTTCGGGCCGGGCAGCGGGCCGCCGCCGACACCGACGCCGAATTGGCCGGCATCGTCGGACGGGCACAGCGCGAGCACCGCTCCGCCCGGGACGCGACGGGACGAATACTGCAGGAAGCCCACGCGGATGCGGCATTCCCGGGGTTGAGTCCGCTTGCCCGGCGAGAAGCCGCGCGCCGCCAGGCTGGGCGGCTGCGGGCGTCGCATCGGGTGGTGTCCGGCACGCACCGGTCGGCCGCGCGGC
>DASUGW010000095.1:0-7300 GCA_036273805.1 Mycobacterium sp. | reverse complement strand
GGGCCACGGGCCTCGACGAGGCAGACATCGTTGAGCCCCGGTCACCGCACGGCGTGGCGAAGCTCGCCGGAGAGATGTATCTGCGGGCTTACGCCGAAGAATTCGGAATGTCACCGATTTGTCTCGCCTTGTCCAATGTCTATGGGCCGCGTCAGGGTAGGCGTGGGGAAGCCGGATTGGTCGCGGTGCTCGGCACAGCGTTGATCACCGGAAGTCCGTTCATGATCAACCGCGGCGCGGCTGACGCACACGACTTCGTCTACGTCGACGACGTCGTCGAGGCCTTCCTCCGCGCCGCCGATGCACCGCATGAATTGACGGGTACCTACAACATCGGGACGGGACGCCGCACAACGGCGTCCGAGGTGTACCGCCTGATATCGGCGGTGCTCGACGGCACACCGGTGGGGGCTTGCGCGGACATCGGCGTCGACGAATCACCTGCGCTCACACTGAATTCCGAGAAGGCAAATCGGGCCTTCGACTGGAAGCCGCGCATCGACCTTGCAGAAGGCGTGCGCCGCACCATCGACTGGCTGTGCGACGTGCTGGAGTCCGAGGGTTCTGCGATTGCCGCATGCGACCCCGGGGCGGCCTGAGCGCATAGCGCGCTCATTCGTCGGCAACGCCCGCGAACAAACCCGCTTGCCGACGCGGCCCCGGCCGTTGCGCGGTGCGCCCCCGCCGCGGGCCGGGCTACTAGGCTCCACGGAGGCGGGCGGTGAGTCCGCAGGACGTTTCCGATCGCTGCGGAAGTGATGCAATGAGTGCGACGCCCCCTCCGGGCCCCAGACCGGAATCCGCCTCCGGCGACCCCGCTGACCCCGATGCCACGGATGATCGCGCCGACACCGATCCGCTCCCGGCGTTGGGTTCGATTCCTGATTACGCGGCCGGATGGGGCGGCGGCTGGACTTCCGGAATCGGCTCCGGTTCGACCGGCGACCTGACAACTTCGGCAACCGACACGTTGACGCCCCGGCCGCCGGACGGCTGGTCTCCGATGCCGGATGATCCCGTTGCGCCAGGGCTCACCGGCGCCCGCAGGCATCAGCGGTCCGCGGGTGGTCGGGCTGCACCGGAGCCATTCGCATTTCCGTCGGCGGGGCGCGGTCCGGGTATCAGCCCGAGGCGCGTCGCGGTTGTTGCCGGGCTCGTGGTCGGGCTGGCGGCCACCGGCGGGTTGACCGCGTGGCTTGTCACTCGGCCGTCGCCGCACGATGGCGCTCAGCAGTCGACTGCCAAAGCGACTCAGGCGCCGCCGAGTCGCGACCCGGACGCCGAAGCCCGACTGCTGCGATCCCTTCCGCCCGGCTACCCGCCGAATGTCTGTCACGGGGCTGATCCCTCGCCTGGGATACTCGCAATTATCAACTGCGGCAGCAGCTCCGAACCTGGCGGCCCACTGTCGGCGACCTATCAACTGGCCCGGAACAAAGCGGCGCTCGATAGCGCGTTCACCGGTGCCGTGCGAGCCGATGCCGTCATGAACTGCCCCGGCAATATCCAGTCGCCAGGTCCCTGGCGGCGCAATGCCACTCCGCAGACGATCAGCGGAACACTCGTCTGCGGAATTCAGGACGGTGTCCCCGTGGTGGCATGGACCGACGAGGAAAGGTTGTTGATCAGCCTCGTGCGATCAGAGGCCGGCGGCCCTACTCTCGACCAGCTCTACCAATGGTGGTCAACGCACTCCTGAGGTCAGGAGGCTGGCGTGGCACCACTTGCGGTCGGCGCGACGGTGGGCGTCGGGGCCGTGGCCGGTACGGGCGTGCCCTGGCTTCCGGTGGCGGCCGGCGCCGCGGGCGCTGGAGTGGCGGGCGTTCCCTCGGGCAGTGGCGTGCCCTGGCTTCCGGTGGCGGGCGTCCCCTCGTAAACGGGTGTGCCCTGGCTGCCTGCGGCGGGCGCCGGTGTCGTTGCGCCGCCGGCGGGCAGAGGTGTGCCTTGGCTGCCCGTAGGTAGCGGGGTGCCGACGCTGCCCGCGGGAAGAGGTGTGCCCTGGCTGCCGGCAGCGGCCGGGGCCGCCGCAGGGGCAGGGGTGGTCGCGGCCGGAGCCGATGCGCTGTACGTGCCACCACCTGAGGCAGGCGCCGACTGGCCGCCAGCACCGGGTGTCACGGCGGGCGCCGGATTCCAGATCAGCAGGTCTTGGCCGCCGGCGTTGTAGACGATCTGATCGGGACTCGCGCCGGTGACGTCGAAGTAGACCTTCCCGGTGGTCTTTTCGCCCTGGTCGAGCGGGGCCGGGTTGATGCCCTGCGGGGTGGCCAGACCGAACAGAACCCGGTAATTATCGCCGTTGGCGGCGCGCGCATTGAGATTCGAGACGATGGGCTGCACGGAGCCCTGAACGGCCTCGTTGGTAGCCGTCGCCTCCCATAACGTTCCCCGCGGGGTGAATGGGACGCTGTCCGAGCTGGGCTTGAGACCGGTCACGGTCCAGCTCTGGATGACGTTGCCGTCGACGAGCTGTGCCTGCTCGCCCACAGTCGCGCCGGTGGCTTCGTCGGCCGCCGCAGCCGGGGCGGCGAGCAGGCCGAGGGCCAATGCAGCCGCCGCCACTGTGCTGGTTTTGCGCGCGCGAATGATCTTTGATGCCGTCATGACAAAACTTCTCCCCTGAGTTCAGCCGACGTCCCGGATCAGTCCAGGATGGGTACGCGTCTGAAGTTAGCAGCTGGAGCAGCCTGTTTGTGGGCTTGCCGAGCGTCAGCTGGGAACGAACTCCAGGTCCGAGAGTGCCACGGCGTCATCGCGCTCCGGCACGGTCAGGGTGCCCACGTAGCGGCCGTTTTCTTTCCAAGCGGTCACCCGCAGCGTCTCGCCGGGGAAGACGACGCCGGCCATCCTGGCGCCGTAAGAACTCACCGCGCTGACGTCACCGTCCAGCAAGGCGTCGACCAAGGCCTTGCACGCCATGCCGTACGTGCACAGACCGTGCAGGATCGGCCGGGGAAAGCCTGCCGCAGAAGCGAATGCGGGATCAGAGTGCAGCGGGTTGCGGTCGCCGCAGAGCCGGTACAGCAGGGCCTGCTGCGGCAAAGTGGGGACGTCGAGTTCGATGTCGGGTGCACGGTCCGGGATGGTCGAGGTCGCAGAAGGCCCACGCTCGCCTCCGAATCCGCCCTCGCCACGGGCGAAGATCGACCGCTTCTGCGTCCACAGCAGCGTCCCGTCGGGTGCGGTGACGGTGGTCTCCGACCAGATCACGGCGGCCTTGCCCTTGTCCCAGATATCGGTGAACCGGGTCACGGCGGTGCCGGTACCCGTCGCCGGGATCGGACCCGGGACGCTGATCGCCTCGCTGGCGTGCAGCACCTTCGACAGCTCGATGTCGATGCCGGGGAACTGGACTGCCGGCGCTTCGGTCATGTGGAAGCTCTGCGCCACATTGCCGAACGTCGGCAGCACCTGCGGTGTGTTGTCGACGAGGTAACGCAATTCACGAGCGTCCATCGGATCGCTGCCGGCGCCAAGGCCCAGGTGATAGAGCTGTATGTCGGAGCTGCTCCAGGAAAACTCGACCGGGTCGAGTTCGGCACCGATGGCCACGTCGAGATCGATCGGCATGTCAGCTCTTTCCTGCACTCTGTGCGGTCGTCTTCGCGGTAGCCGCGATGTCCAGCGCCGCGAGGTACCCGAAGGTCATGGCGGGGCCAATGGTGCCGCCCGGACCCGGATAGGTGTGGCCCATAACCGGGGAACTCACGTTGCCCGCAGCATAGAGGCCCTCGATCACCGAGCCGTCGTCGCGTAGCGCCCGACCGTTGACGTCGGTGACGATGCCGCCCTTGGTGCCAAGGTCACCGGGCACCATCTTTGCCGCGTAGTACGGGGCATGGCTGATTTCACCGAGGTTGGGGTTCGGCTTGTTGGTCGGATCTCCGTAGTAACGGTCGTAGGCGCTCTCGCCGCGGTGGAAGTCCTCGTCGACACCCGAGCGCGCGAACCCGTTGAACCGCTCGATGGTGGCGGTCAGCGCTTCGGCAGGCAGCCCGGTGAGCTGTGCGAGCTCGGCGAGGGTGTCGGCCTTGACGATCACCCCGGATTCCATCCACTTCTTCGGGATCCGTTGTCCGGGCTGCAATCCCGCGAAGATGAAGCGATCGCGGTACTGCTGGTCGAAGATCAGCCACGCCGGGATGTTCTCGCCCGGGCCGGGACCTTGGCCGTACTGACCGCCGTACATGTGGTGGCAGGCCTCGACGTAGGGCATCGACTCATTCATGAATCGCTTGGCGTTCATGTTGACGATGATCGACCCGGGGGAGTTGCGCTCCGACAGGGCGAACCAGGGCGCGCCCTCCAGCGGAACGGTCGGGCCCCACCAAGCGTCCTCCATGACATCCAGCGCGGCGCCGAGTTTCTCGGCGGCGAGGATGCCGTCGCCGGTGTTGGCGACCGCGCCCACTGTCCACTCGGTGGTGATCGGTGCGCGCTGGTACTTCACCCGCATCTGCTCGTTGTGCTCAAAGCCGCCGCTGCCCAGAATGACACCCTTGCGGGCCCGGATCAGCTGTGGCTCAGCGGTTTCGGGCGCATTGGCGTCACGGATGTAAATACCGCGCACCACGCCGTCTTCGATGTAGAGGTCGGTCATCGCGGTGTTGAGCAGCACCGGGACGCCGGCCCGCTGCAGACCGATGCGCAGCGGCGCGATCAGCGCGCGGCCCATGCCGACTAGATTCTTGCCGGTCGCCTGCGCCCACATGGTGCGCACGCCGACCTTCAGGCTCCGCAGGATGCCCCGTGGGTGCCGCTTGAGCTGGTTGAGGCGCACATAATCCTGTTGCATGACAACGACATTCAGGGGCACCTTGCCGTAGGCCGGTTCGAGGCCTTTCACGTCTGCACCCAGCTTCTTGGCATCGAAGGGCTTCGGTTCGACCGAACGCCCGCCGGCGCGACCGCCGACCGATTCCGGGTAGTAGTCGGAGTAGTTGGGCACCCAGCACAGCTTCAGCGGAGAGTGCTTGAGCACGAAGGACAGCATCTCCGGCCCGCGCTGCAGGTAGGTGTCGATCTTCTCGGCCGGCACCACATCACCGATGATCGTGTGCAGGTAGGTGCGTGCGGCTTCCGGGGTGTCGGAGACGCCGGCCTTCTTGAGAATCTCGTTGTTCGGGATCCACACACCACCGCCGGACCGCGCGGTGGAACCACCGTAGTGCGGGGCCTTCTCGACGACTACTGTGGACAGTCCCTGGTGAGCGGCGGTCAGCGCGGCGACCATACCGGCTCCGCCGCTGCCGACGACAACGACGTCATACTCCTGACCAGTCATGTAGAACACGTTATAGAATTGCCCGGCCCGACGACAACTGGCCCGGTCACAGAAGTGAGGGGACTTCACAAAATGCTGGACGATGCGACCCGCGCCAAGCTCGCCGATGAGCTGGCCCAGGCCGAACGCAGTCGCGTTCCGATGGACCCGCTGACAGCCGCACAACCGGATATCGACGTGGTGGACGCCTACGAGATCCAGCTGCTCAACATCCGCCAGCGGCTCGCGGACGGCGCCAAGGTGGTCGGCCACAAGGTGGGGCTGTCCAGCGAGGCCATGCAGAAGATGATGAATGTCGACGAGCCTGATTACGGGCATCTGCTCGACGGCATGGAGGTGTTCGAGAGCACCCCGGTGAAGGTCGCGAACTACCTGTACCCGCGCGTCGAGGTCGAAGTCGGTTTCATCCTGGCCGACGACCTGCCGGGAGCGGGCTGCACCGAAGACGACGTGCTGGCCGCGACGGCGGCGTTCGCGCCGTCCATCGAGTTGATCGACACCCGGATCAAGAATTGGCAGATCAAGTTGTGCGACACGATTGCCGACAACGCGTCGTCGGCCGGTTGGGTGCTGGGCACCGGCCGGGTGTCGCCCAAGGACGTGGATATAACAGCCATCACCGCCGTCCTTAGCTGCAATGGCGAGGTCATTGCCGAGGGCCGCAGCGACGCGGTGCTGGGCAATCCGGTGACCGCAGTGGCCTGGTTGGCGCGCAAAGTGGACAGCTTCGGAGTCCGACTCAAGGCCGGCGATGTCGTGCTGCCGGGTGCCTGCATGCGGGCGATAGATGCACGTCCGGGCGACAGTTTCGTAGCGGACTTCACCGGGTTAGGTTCAGTACATCTGAGTTTCGAATGAGTTTCCAGGCAGGTTGCGACTCAGGTCGCGGCTAGCGCTCGTCGGGCCGGACAAGACAACAAAGGGATTTTTCACGTGTCGGACAAACTTTCGGTGGCCATCGTCGGGTCGGGCAACATCAGCACCGACCTGCTCTACAAGCTGCTGCGCTCGGACTGGCTCGAACCGCGGTGGATGGTCGGCATCGACCCGGAGAGCGAAGGTCTGGCCCGCGCCCGCAAGCTCGGCCTGGAGACCAGCCACGAAGGTGCGGACTGGCTGCTGAAGCTGGACGAGAAGCCCGACATGCTGTTCGAGGCCACCAGTGCCTACGTGCACCGCGATGCGGCGCCCCGGTACGCCGAAGCCGGCATCCGCGCGATCGACCTGACCCCCGCCGCGGTCGGGCCGGCCGTCATCCCACCGGCCAACCTGCGGGAGCACCTGAACGCGCCCAACGTCAACATGATCACGTGCGGTGGTCAGGCGACCATCCCGATCGTCTACGCGGTGTCGCGCGCCGTTGCCGCCGCCGGCGGCGTGGTGCCGTACGCCGAGATCGTGGCGTCGGTGTCGTCGGCCTCGGCAGGTCCGGGTACCCGCGCCAATATCGACGAGTTCACCAAGACCACCTCGGCGGGCGTCCAGAACATCGGCGGTGCGCAGCGTGGCAAGGCGATCATCATCCTCAACCCGGCGGACCCGCCGATGATCATGCGCGACACGATCTTCTGCGCCATCCCCGAGGATGCCGATCGCGACGCCATCACCAAGTCCATCAAGGATGTCGTGGCCGAGGTGCAGACCTATGTGCCCGGTTACCGGTTGCTCAACGAGCCGCAGTTCGACGAGCCCTCGGTGGTCAACGGCGGCAACCACGTCGTCACGACGTTTGTCGAGGTCGAGGGCGCCGGCGATTACCTGCCCCCGTACGCGGGCAACCTGGACATCATGACCGCCGCGGCGACGAAGGTCGGCGAGGAGATCGCCAAAGAGCGGGCCGGAGTGCGAGCAACAGGAGAGGCAGCAGTCCGATGAGCGTGAGCAACGAGATCTACTTCAACCCGATCTGGGACGTCCGGATGACGGACACGTCCCTGCGCGACGGGTCGCATCACAAGCGCCACCAGTTCATCAAGGACGAGGTTCAGTCCATCGTCGCGGCGCTGGATACCGCCG
>DASUGW010000094.1:0-8727 GCA_036273805.1 Mycobacterium sp. | reverse complement strand
GCCCACAACAGCACCACGACGGCGAGCAGCCAGCACCTCAGCCTGTCCACGCCAGGGCCGGCCTGGCTCCACCAGTAGAACAGCAGCAGCGGTGGGATGACGCTCCAGTAGGCGTCGTAGAAACTCGAATTGCGATACGCGCGGCTGAATCCGAAGACCACGAGGGTGGCCAGCACGTCGGCGATGAAGGTGTCCAGCAGCAGTTGCCCGGTGCTCGGCCCCCAGTACAGCCAGGCCGCGGCCACCGCGATGGCCAACACGTAGGCCACGGTGACGAGGGCGAGTGACCGGGTCCTGCTCACCGTCTTCATTGCCGAAGCGTAGCCGGGCTAGCGTTTGGCCCATGGCCGACTCCGAGAACGTCCGCGAGGATCACGGCGAGCTGCTGCGCCGACGCGCAATGACCGAGGACGCCGCGCGACCCGACGCCGTCGCACGCCGCCACCACGCAGGCGGGCGGACTGCACGGGAGAACATCGCCGACCTCGTCGACCCCGGATCGTTCGTGGAGTACGGGCGGTTCGCGATCGCGGCGCAGAAACGCCGGCGCGACACCGCGGATCTGATCGCGAACACGCCCGCCGACGGTCTGGTGGCCGGGACCGCCCGGGTGAACGGCGGTGCGTGTGCGGTGCTGTCGTACGACTACACGGTGTTGGCCGGCACCCAGGGCACGCTGGGACACCTCAAGAAGGACCGGCTGTTCGAACTCATCGACCGGATGCGGTTACCGACGGTCTTCTTCGCCGAAGGTGGCGGCGGACGGCCCGGGGACACCGACTTTCCGACGGTGTCCTCACTGGAGGTCCGGGCGTTCGCGCTGTGGGCGTCGCTGTCCGGTGTGGTGCCACGGATAGCCGTGGTCAAGGGTCGCTGCTTCGCCGGCAATGCGGTGATCGCCGGATGCTCGGATCTGATCATCGCCACCGCGGACACCTCCATCGGGATGGGCGGACCGGCCATGATCGCCGGCGGCGGGCTCGGCGACGTCGCACCCGACGAGGTCGGCCCCATCTCGGTGCAGGAGCCCAACGGTGTGGTCGATGTCGTGGTGGATGACGAAGCCGCTGCGGTTTCTGCAGCCCGCAAGCTGCTGAGCTATTTCCAGGGCACCGACTCGGATTGGAGTGCTTCCGACCAGAGTGGTTTGCGCACAATGATTCCCGAACGCGCGCGGCGCGCCTATCCCGTTGGGCCGATCATTGAGACCCTCGCGGATTCGGGTTCGGTGACGTTGTTGCGACCGCGGTTCGCGGCGGAGATGGTGACCGCATTCGCGCGGATCGAAGGCCGCCCGGTCGGCATAATCGCCAACAACACCATGGCGATGGCCGGCGCGATCACCGCCGCCGCATCCGACAAGGCCGCGCGGTTCCTGCAGTTGTGCGACGCGTTCGGGGTGCCGGTGATCTCGCTGGTGGACTGTCCCGGTTACATGGTCGGCCCGGACGCCGAGGCGCAAGGGCTGGTGCGCCGGGCGTCGCGGCTGCTGGTGGCCGGTGCGGCGCTGCGCGTGCCGCTGGTGGCGGTGATCCTGCGCCGCGGCTACGGGCTGGGCGCCCAGGCGATGACGGGCGGCAGCCTGCACGAGCCGCTGCTGACGGTGGCATGGCCGGGCGCACACCTGGGGCCGATGGGCCTGGAGGGGGCGGTCCGGCTGGGCCTGCGCAAAGAACTCAACGCCATCGCCGACGCCGATGAACGCGAGCAGATGGTGCGCCGGGCGACGGCCGCGGCACAGGAAAATGCCAAGGCGCTCAACGCCGCCCAGCTCTTCGAGATCGACGATGTGATCGACCCGGCGGACACCCGGGCAGTGATTGCGGCAACGCTGGCCGCCGCCACCGCAAATCCGGCCGAGCGACCGCGTCACCGGTTCGTCGACACCTGGTGACGCTTCGCGCCGCACCGCACGTCGACCCGAAAGTGGCCTGGGACACACCCCGCGCGAAGTTGACACTTGTCGATTTCCTATCGTGGCTGGGGTGAGCACTGCCGCCGACAAAGATCGGGTCGCCGACCTCGCCCGCCAGGTGCTGGCCGACCACGACCCCCAGCGCGTTCCGATCCCCGAATACCTGGCCGCCTGTTACGACGCCGGCCTGTCCTGGGTGCACTTCCCCGAGGGGCTGGGCGGCCTGGGAGTCTCCCGCGGCCTGCAGGCCGTCGCCGACGCGATCCTGCAGGACGCCGGCGGCCCGGTGCCGCTGGGCCTGAACCCGATGGGGTACGGCATGGCCGCCCCGACCATCCGTGAGCATGCCCAGAACGACGAGCTGAAGAAATCCTGGCTACGCCCACTGGCCAGCACCGAGCACCTCTGGTGCCAGCTCTTCTCCGAGCCCGGCGCCGGTTCGGACCTGGCCGGGCTGGCCACCTCGGCGGTCCGCGACGGTGACGACTGGGTGATCAACGGCCAGAAGGTGTGGACCAGCCTGGCGCATCGTGCTCGCTGGGGCCTGCTGCTGGCCCGCACCAATCCCGATATGCCCAAGCACAAGGGCCTGACGTATTTCGTCATCGACATGCACGGCCCGGGCGTCGAGACTCGCCCACTGCGCCAGATGACCGGTCAGGCCGAGTTCAACGAGGTCTACATGACCGACGCGCGCATCCCGGATGCGCACCGTCTCGGCGAGGTCGGCGATGGCTGGCGGGTCGCGATGACGACGCTGATGAACGAGCGCAGCGCCCTCGGCGGCAGCGGGAACTACCGCGGGTCGGGCACCATTTCCGACGCAGTGTCACTGTGGGCGTCGCGACCGGATCTGCGTACCCCGGTGCTGCGCGACAGCCTCACCAAGTTGTGGCTGCGCTCCGAGGCGCAGCGGCTGACCGCCGCGCGGTCGCGCGTCGCGGCCACGGTCAAAGGCCCCGGGCCGGAGGCTTCCATCGGCAAGATGGTGGGGGCCGAACTCAACCAGCACATCTATGAATGGTGCATGGATTTCCTTGGGCCCGAAGGCATTCTGTACCACACCTATAATCCCGGCGCGGATGCCGACTGGCGCGGTCCGATTCAACAACGGTTCCTGCGCAGCCGCGCCAACACCATCGAGGGCGGCACCTCCGAGGTGATGCGCAACATCCTGGGCGAACGCGTGCTGGGGCTGCCCGGCGATCTGCGCGCCGACACCATGGCCTGGAAGGAGATCCCCCGTGGCTGAGTTCGCATTCACCGAGGAGCAGGACCAGCTACGCAGTGCGGTAAGCAAATTCGCCGTTGACAATTTCGGCGAGCAGTCCGCACGCGTGGTGATGGAATCCGATCCGCCGTTCGACGCGCGGGTGTGGGGCCGGCTGGGCGCCGAACTCGGCGTCTTGGGCCTGGCGGTCCCGGAAGCCGACGGCGGCGCCGGCGGCACGCTGGTGGACCAGGCTATCGCGGTTGAACAGCTCGGCGCTGCATTGGCCACCGGCCCGCTGTTCGGCACCGTGTACCTGGCCATCCCCGCGCTGGTAGCCGCATCGAAAAGCGCGGTGCGCGAAGAACTCCTGACGGATCTGGCGGAGGGCCGGCGGACCGCGGCGGCGGCCGTCGCCGATGTGGGCGGCGCATTCGATGCCGCGGCGGTGACAGTCACCGCGAGCGGTACGGGTGCCGACGTCACGCTGACCGGCGTGGCCGAACGGGTGGTGGACGCCGCCGCGGCCGACGTAATCCTGGTGGCGGCGGGCGGCTCCGACGGCACCGCGCTCTACGCCGTGGATGCCGCTGTGCCACAGGTGACACGGACCTCGCTGGCCACCCTCGACCTGACCCGGCCGCAGGCCAACGTGCAGTTCACCGGAGCACCGGCACGGCTGGTGGCGAGTCCGGCCGAATCCGCGCGTGTGATCAGCCACGCCCTGCAGGTCGGGTCGGCACTGCTGGCGGCCGAACAGGTCGGTGCGGCACAGCATCTGCTCGACCTCGCGGTGGACTACGCCAAGACGCGACTGCAGTTCGGGCGCCCGATCGGCTCGTTCCAGGCGGTCAAACACCGACTCGCGAACATGCTCGTGGACGTCGAACACGCGCGGTCGACCGCCTACCACGCGGTGTGGGCCCTGACCGACGGCACCGACGAGCCTGCGGTGGCGGCGAGCATTGCCCAGGCGACGTGTTCGGCCGCGTTCAGCACGGCCGCGCGCGACACCGTCCAGGTCCTCGGCGGCATCGGTTTCACCTGGGAGCACCAGGCGCACCTGTACTTCAAGCGGGCCAGCACCGACGCGGCTTTGCTCGGATCGGCCGAGCAGCATCGGTCACGGATCGCCCAGTTGCTGCTGGACTCGGCCGAAGTGACCAAGGCACCGTGGGTCGCCGACGGGACGCCCGCCTGAGCTCGATGATCGGGGCGTCCTATCGGCGGTCGAGGTCAGGAGTTCGGCGGCCGCGTTGTCGGTGACCGCTGGTAATTGTCGTGACGTGATCGAACACTCCGAGACACGCCAGAGCGGCAGTCCCAGCGTGTCACCCAAACGTGTATCAGGATCTTCTGTATGAGGGAGAACCCGCGCCAGCGACGACCTCAGTGGCGCGGAGACCGGAAGGCCATCCTCATCCGCGTTCCACTGGCGGTCGCCGAAGCGTTGTCGGCTGCCGCGGAGGCATCCTCGGAGTCCGTCTCGGATACCGCCGGAAGGTTGCTCACCGCCGCGCTCAACGCTGAGCAGGCGGGTTCGGCGTGACGAACGGCTTCACCGCCATCGACCTGTTCTCCGGCGCGGGCGGCGGAGGTCTGGGTTTGGTGCAAGCAGGCTTCGACCTCCGCTGGTCGGTCGACATCGATGCGGACGCGGCGGCGACACATCACCGGCACCTGCCTGGCATCACCTTCGACGGCGACATTCGGGCGCTGTCGAACGCGGACTTCACTGCAGCCACTGATCTCGGATCGGGCGAACTCGACATGCTGTTCGCCGGCCCACCGTGCCAAGGGTTCAGCATCATCGGACCCCGGCGCATCGCCGACCTCCGAAACACGCTGTACCGCGAGGTCTTACGCGTCACCGGCATTCTGCGGCCACGGGTTGTGGTCATCGAGAATGTCCCCGGCCTGCTGACCCTGTCCCGTGGGTCCTACCTCGC
Organism: Mycobacterium sp.; assembly: GCA_036273805.1. Classification (GTDB taxonomy): domain Bacteria; phylum Actinomycetota; class Actinomycetes; order Mycobacteriales; family Mycobacteriaceae; genus Mycobacterium. The sequence goes on along the minus strand of DASUGW010000094.1, from coordinate 3,653 downwards.
CGCGATCCTCACGGGCCTCGAGGAACTCGGATACCGGGCTGCGTGCGCCGAGTTGCTGGCAGCACAGTACGGGGCGCCGCAGATGCGCTGGCGACTGGTCGTCATCGCCTGGCGAGACGACCTGGACATACCGGCCGGATACGGATTCCCTACGCCCACACACGGTTCCGATGGCATCGGAGATCTCGTCTCCAACGTGACGATTCCCGAGCCCGCATACAAGGGGCTTTTGACCACCCGCGCCGCCATCAGCGACCTACCGGAAGTTGCTGCGGGGCAAACTATTTCATTCTATGACGGTACTCCCACACATAGCTTCCAGCGCGACGCGCGCCGGAAGGCCAACGGCCGCCGAATGCCGGTCTCAGAGCTTCACGACCACTACGCACCGGCCCTGAGCGACGTCAACCTCACCCGACTGCGCCTTCTTAAACCCGGCCAAGATTGGCGCGACCTGCCACACGAACTGCTACCCGGGAGCATGCAGCGGGCCCTGCGCAAGGATCACACTCGTCGGTACCGGCGCATGGACTGGGACGGCGTCCCACGCGCCATCATCACCCGTTTTCGCGACCCGAAGTCAGGCGAGTACACCCACCCGGAGCAGGATCGGACCATCACAATCCGCGAGGCCGCGCGCATTCAGGGCTTTCCCGATTGGTTCTCTTTCGCGGGTCGCAACACCAGCAAGTACACCCAAGTCGGCAACGCGGTCCCCGTACCGCTCGCCAAGGCAGTCGCCGCTGAAATCAGCGCGTGCCTGTCAGGAGCGCCGGCCGGTGCTCGGCTGTCACTGCCGTTCCGGCGCCGGCCGATCCCCTTTATCGGAGAGTTCGGCGAACTGACAGGGTGTTTCGCTGCATGAGTGCACGCCCGGCACGGTCGAAGGAAGAACGCGAGTTCCTTCGGCCACACATTGCTGAATGGTTCGGCCACCGGGTGTTCCCGACGGTCGCCGACCATCCGAATGCGCGACGCGATCAGCTGGCGCAGTGTTGCCCGTTCTTGTCCCGGGTGGCCGAAAAAGACATGTCCTGCGTCAAGAGCGACAACAGTCGCGGCGTCTGCACAATCAGCGCGGGCAGCAACGGCCCGCGGCAAGACTGGCTGGTGTGTCCGCACCGCGCTCTGGACGACGACTTGTTGCTCGCGATGATCAGAAGGCTGTTCGGCCTCGATGCGAATACAGCGGTGCACGTGATACCGGTGACCAACCTCAGCGATGATGCCGTGCGTGAGCGCGTGATCGCCGACGCGCTGGACCCGGCCAAACCGTTGCAGTTTCTGACGTTTCAGCAGTTGTTCGGCGGCGAGATCTCGCTGCCGCGTTCTCCGGCAAGCCCCGAGCTTTCCTTCGATGTGACGGTGGTCGAGGTCGTGCCGTCGAGCGCAGACGACGGCCAGGTCAGTCTGGGGCGGTACGGCGTAATCGAGATGCAGACCACCGACACCCACGGCACCTACCGGCACGCGGTGGACGCGTTGCGCGGCGCTCTAGACCTGCACGAGAACGACTTCGGGGCACAGGTGGCGGCGCATCCGGACTGGCCCGGTCGACGGGTCGAGGGTCCCAATATCAGCAACGTGTTCAAGCGCACCTTCTATCAGGTCATGTTCAAGTTCCAGATAAGTCGGCGGGCGTCTTCCTCGGGATGCATCCTGGCGCTACCGCGGCCAGTATGGGACTCGTGGCTGCCGTTCCTGGGTGCACCCGACGTCGTCGACATGGGCGACGGCACTCATCGGCTCCGCGCACCGGGCGAAGCGATGCCGGACGTGAAAGATCCTGCTCCCAACTGGATCTACGTATTCGACATCGCCGAGCAGCCCCCCGCCGACGGCAACACCACACCGATCGACATCCAGTTCGTCATCGCCACGGACGCGCCGACGTTGAGCCGCCTTGCATTGGACATCGCGCCGGCAAACGCCATCGGCGAGGAACACCACGAGGACTCCGTGGTTCACGCGTTGCAGCGCCGCGCCGGGAGTTACGTAGTGGACCTCGGACTCTGAGCTGCGACCGCTCAGGGACGAATGGCGTCAATCGCACGGAAGATGCGCTGCTCGCTGACGGGCCGCGGGGTCCCCAACTGCTGTGCCCACAGGCTCACCCGCAGATCCTCGATCTGCCGGGCGATGTCGACGACATCCGGCGCAGCGGCGCGCGCCGGGGACAGCGCTGCCACCAGATCGCGGTAAGCGTCCTGTACTGCGTGGACGCGGTCCATCCGGTCCAGGTCGCCGGCAATGTCACGGGGCAGTCGCTCGACGCGCCTCAAGATCGCGGTGAGGTAGCGCGTGAGATCGTTCAGATGGCCGGCGCCGGTCGCGGTGACGAAGCCCCTGGGCAGCAGGGCGGCGAGTTGAGTGCGGATGTCTGTGATCGATTCGGCTGGTGCCGCAGAGGGTTTGTCGGGCAGCGACACCTGCACCTCGTTGGCAACGGCCAGCACCGTCTCAACACGGAGCAGGATGTCGCGCGTCGCGGTCGGCAGGCCCGCACTCACCCGGCCGTGCAGGGCGTCGAACGCGGCCCGCGTCCACACCGGCTCGGACACCATCGCGTCGACCACCGCGTCGGCGCAGTCCTCGATCAGTGCGGGCAACGATCCGTCGGGGTTGTTGCCGAGCACCAGGCGGGCCCGTGGATCTAGCTGCCGCTCAACACCTTTCACCGGTGACGGCACGGCCAGCCGAAGCAGACGACGAATACCCGGGCGCATGGCTGCGGCCTGCTCCGAGACGGTGGCGAAGACCTCCATATTCACCCCGTCACCGGCGTCGACGAACGCGGGAAAGCCACGAACCATGTGGCCGGCACTGCTGTGCTCTTCGACTTTCGGCAGCGCGTCGAGGTCCTGCGGCCAGGCGCGGAGACCGGCACGCTGCAAACCGTCAGACGCGGCGCCGGCCACGGCCTGTCGCGCCCGGGTGGCCAGCCTCTCCTGCAGCACGGCCAGGTCTTTCCCGCGACCCAGTTCGATTCCGTCGGCGGATTCGACGGCGAAGGTCAAACGCAGATGCGCCGGCACCTTTGTCAGATCGAATGCATCGAGGGGAACCAGTATCCCGCTGCGCCGCTGCAGCGACCGCTGCACCGCGACCAGCAATCCGCCACCACCTGACGCTGACTCGTCGATATCGGGGATCACCATCCGCGCAACATCGGGTGCGGGAACAAAGTTGCGGCGCAGGTCTTTTGGCAGCGACCGGATGAGTGCGGTGACAAGTTCCTCACGCAGCGCGGGAACCTGCCAGGCAAATCCGTCGCCGCCGAGGCGCGCCAGCACCCCGACCGGGACGTGCACCGTCACCCCGTCGTCGGCGGCACCCGGTTCGAACCGATAGGTGAGCGGCAGGGCCAGGTCCTCACTGCGCCAGGTGTCCGGATGCTCGTCGGAGGATTCGGTGCGCAACAGATCGTCGCGGGTCAACGTGAGCAGGTCCGGCGTCGCGTGCCGCTGCTTCTTCCACCACGCGTCGAAGTGCCGCGCGGACACCGCTTCCGGCGGTATCCGAGCGTCGTAGAAGGCGTAGATCTCGTCGTCGCCGACCAACAGGTCGCGGCGCCGTGCGCGTTCCTCGACCTCGGTCAGTTCGTCGCGCAACCGCTGGTTGTCCCGGAAGAAGTGGTGCCGGGTCTGCCACTC
>DASUGW010000093.1:0-3700 GCA_036273805.1 Mycobacterium sp. | reverse complement strand
CAGGTAATCCAGCCGCTCCTGCAGGGTGCGCAGTTGCGCGTCGTCAAGCCCGCCGGTGGCTTCCTTGCGGTACCGGGCGACGAACGGCACGGTGGCCCCGCCATCGAGCAGCCCGACAGCCGCCCCCACCTGCCACTGGGGCACCCCCAGCTCCTCAGCGATCCGCTCGCTCAGCGACGCCCTCGCCACGCGCACGCAGCCTCCTCCCGGATGAACCCGAACCGTCAAGTGGAACCTATTGCGCGTCTGGCGGGACTCAGGAACCGCCAAGTGGAACCTAATGGTGGGCGATCACGAGTGCGGAAGGGGCTGGCACGTGGGGGGTACACAGGGTTATGGGGCTACGGCGAGTGGGGCGATTACGAGCTGCTGACAGCCTATGCGAACCCCAGAGTTTCTTACAGTAAGTAGCAGCACTGCTCACTATGGGTGGTTTGGGGTAGCGATCGGGGTGTCTGCCGCACGATCACGGTTTGATAACGGTAGCCTCTCGCGTACCCGGACAATCGTGGGTCGCGCTGACCGGCGCGGCTCTCGCAGGCTTAACTGGCGATGACGACGGGCGCCAGGTAAGCCTCACCGGGAAGTCCGTACGGTGCCGATCAACCGACCGCCCACAGACGCGGTGCCGTACGGGCTTTCCGAAGCCTCGACGACACCACCTGATGAACCCTCCTGGCAGTTTCGGCGTATGGAGATGTATCGGGTCGGTGAGGAGGTGGCGGGTCGATGATGCGGGCGGTCTGGAACGGTGTGGTGCTCGCCGAGGCACCGCGAACGGTGCGGGTGGAGGGCAACCACTATTTCCCGGCGGAGTCACTGCGCAAGGAACATCTCGTGGGCAGCTCCACCACGACGGTGTGCCCGTGGAAGGGCCAGGCGCACTACTACACCGTGCGCGTCGATGGACAGACCAACCCGGACGCGGCCTGGTACTACCCCAAACCCAGCCGGCTGGCCCGCAAGATCACCGACCACGTGGCCTTCGGCAACGGCGTGCGGGTCGAGGGCGAAACCGAAGGCCAGGCCAGCGGGCTGTTGGATCGGCTTCGCGGCCGGCGCTAAGCGAAAGCGGACCCTGAACGATCCCGATCAGTCGTGCAGCTCGCGCAACGCGTCTTCGATGCCGCGGTGAAAGGTCGGATAGGCGTAGATCATCTGGCGTAGGCGGTCGGTAGGCACCTCGGCGTGCACCGCCAGGGCCAGCGCGCTGAGTACTTCCCCACCGGAAGGTCCGGCCGAGGTGGCGCCGATCAGAATGCCGCGGTCGGCGTCCTCGACGAGCTTGATGAAGCCGTCGTTGCCGATCTTGTGGATCCAGCCGCGCGCGGTGGACGGGAGCCGCACCAGCCCGGTGCGCACCCGCAGGCCGTCGCGGCGGGCGGTGGCCTCGGTCAGGCCCACGGCGCCGACCTCGGGATCGGTGAAGGTGACCCGGGGCACAGCCCGGTAGTCAGCGACCTCGCCGTCCTGGCCGAGGATGTCAGCGGCGGCGATGCGGCCCTGGTACATCGACACGTGGGTGAAGGCACCCTTGCCGGTGACGTCCCCGATCGCCCACAGCCGGTCCGCGGCCCGCATCCGCTCGTCGACCTCGATTGTGCGCGCTTGGTCGTCCAGCCCGACCGCACCGACGCCCAGCGCAGCCAGATCGGTGCGCCGACCGGTCGCCACCAGAAGGTGTTGCGCGGCCAGCACGTCACCTCCCTGGAGCGCCACGGTGAACTGACCGTCGTCGTAACCCACCCCTGCTGCCGAGACGTCGGCGCGGACGTCGATTCCCTCGGCGGTGAAGCAGTCGGTAAGTAACGAGCCGGCCTCAGGCTCGTCGCCGGGCAACAGCTGTGATTGGGCTTCCAGCACCGTCACATGCGCGCCGAACCGGGCGAAGACCTGCGCGAATTCACAGCCGACCGGGCCGCCGCCCAGAACGATCAGTGACTCCGGCACTCGCGTCACCGCGACCGCTTCCCGGTTGGTCCAGTAGGGCGTACTGGCCAGGCCGTCGATCGGCGGGATGGTCGGCTCGGTGCCGGAGTTGAGCACGATCCCGCGGGCAGCACGGAAAACCCGCTCACCGGCCGAGGTGGACACGGTGACCTCGCCGGGTGCCGTCAACGTCGCTCGGCCGCGAACCAGCCGGCCGCCGGTCTTCTCGAACCGCTCGACGGCGACCGTGTCATCCCAGTCGTCGGTAGCTTCAGCCCGGATGCGCGTGGCGACCGGCGCCCAGTCCGGGTGTACCTGTGCTGACCCGGCCAACTCGGCAACGCGGCGGGCCTCGCTCAGTGCGTCGGCGGCGCGGATCATCATCTTCGTCGGCACGCACGCGTAATACGGGCACTCACCACCGACCAGCCGCGCCTCGACTCCGACCACGGTGAGTCCCGCCTTAGCCAGCCGAGTGGCGGTGTCCTCTCCGCCCGGTCCCATCCCGATCACCACGACATCGACATTCTCGGCTGACATCCTTGTCCCTCCGTCGTTTGCATCAACGGCACAGCACACCAGAAATGGGCACTATTCGCCGGGTAGCGCATCGCGCCATTCGGGTGATCTCGTCGCCAACGCAGTCCCTCATCGCACCATGCGTGCCCTTCACAACGGTTAGGGCAGCCTCTGACGGGTACCTATTCCCGGATGAAAGGCGTGTCAACAGCGGAGGTCGGTGTGATGGCCTGAGAATCACGAACCCAGTCGATGGCGCCGGACCGCGCCGCACGCCCGGTCTCGACGACCGGCGTGGTGCGCGACGAGGCGGCCAGCGTAGGCCGATCGGCGAAAGACGCCGGGGGTCACGTCGCGCAGACGGCGGCGGACCAAGCGAAGGAACTCGCGGCCGAGACCAGGCAGCAGGGCCGCAACCTGATGCAGGAGGGCCGCCAGCAGCTGCATGAGCAGGTGGTGTCAGAACAGCAGAGGGCGGCACGGCGGCTGACCACCATCGCCGACGAGCTGGCGGAGATCGCCGAGGGTAGGTCCACGTCCGCCACCATGAGCGCGGTGGCGCGCCAGGGCGCGGACCAGCTGCATCAGCTCGCATCGTGGCTGCACGACCGGGAGCCCGGGGACCTGCTCGAGGAGGTTCGCTCCTTCGCCCGGCGGCGTCCCGGCGCGTTCCTCTTCGGCGCTGCGCTGGCGGGCATCGCTGTCGGCCGGATCACCGGAGCCGGTGTGGCCGCGGTCAAAGAGTCCAATGACAACGGCTCGACGTCAGTGCCCAGCCCTCCGGTGCAGCCCCGCCCCCAACCCGAGGCCCGCGTCGACTACCCAGTTACGGAGCCGGAACTTCCCACGCCCCGAAGGCCGCAGCCGTCGATGGACACCGTGGCGCGCGGCGGGCCACCGGTCGGCGTGGTTGAGCCGGTCGCAGCGCCATGCCCGCACTGCGGCGAACATACGGATTCCGGTATTGATGGACGGATGACCCGATGAGCCGGCCACTCTCGGCTCCGCCCGGAACAGACCCGCAGGCGAGTCCGCGACTCGACGTTGGTGACGCGTCGATCGGCGAGCTGATCAGTAACGTCACGCGAGACCTGTCGACTTTGATGCGCCAGTTGGCTCGCGGCATCACTGATCCAGACCAGCCGCAGGGAGCGGGAGCTCGCTGCTCAGGCGAAGGAACGGCTCGCCGACCAGCTGGAGCCCATGGCCGAGCAGGCGAAGCAGATCGCTTCAGACGTCACGGACAACTTGC
>DASUGW010000092.1:0-2204 GCA_036273805.1 Mycobacterium sp. | reverse complement strand
CGGCATGCAGGTCGCCCTTGGCATCCTTGACCGCCGCGACGTTCGGATGCTTCGCCAATGCGCGGATGGTGTCGGACTCGAGCGCCACCGCCGAGCGCGGCGGGATGTCATAGAGCATCACCGGCAGGTCGGTCGCATCGGCGACCGCGGTGAAGTGCGCGATCAGCCCGGCCTGCGGCGGGCGGGAGTAGTACGGGGTCACCACCAGCAAGCCGTGCGCACCGGCCTGCGCCGACTGCCGGGCCAGCTCGACGCTGTGCGCTGTGTCGTAGGTTCCGGCACCGGCCACCACGGCGGCCCGATCTCCCACTGCCTGCACCACCGCCCGCACCAGGTCAGCCTTCTCGGCGTCGGTTGTGGTGGGAGACTCACCGGTGGTGCCGTTGATCACCAGCCCATCGCAACCCCGTTCCACCAACTGGTGGGCGAGCTTGCCCGCGGTGTCCAGATCAAGCTCGCCGTCGGCGGCGAACGGGGTAACCATGGCGGTGAGCACCCGACCGAAGGGCCGGCCGGGCGCAGATGTCGGCGCGCTACTCATATGTCGACGCTACCGTTGCCGGTCAGTACACCGGTGAGGACGCCTCGGGGTGGTGACTAGAACCCCCGCTGGCTGTCCTGGAGCTGCTGGACGTCCATCGGGTCACCGTCAATGTCGACCATCGCCTGCGCACGACCGTAGGCGTGCAACGTCAGCTCCTCAGGCGGACCGACGACGGTAACGCTTCGCCGACCACGCCGTGCGACAAGCTCCGTACCACCGTCTGGGCGGCTGTCTGAGCGACGAAGCACGACACCGACGGGCGAGCGCCGGTAGCACAGCCGGGCAAGCTGCGACAGTACCGTCCACAGCGCCTCGGCCCGGTCTGCGTCTGCTGGCCGCTGTTCCCACCCCCGCCCGACCCGTCGTACATCCTCGTGGTGAACGAAGAACTCGATTCCGTTGACCTTCTCCCCCAGCGGCCCCAGGCGCAGCAACGACCACCATGGCGGGCCGTTGCGGACCATGGCAACGAGCTGCGGCCAGGGACGTTCGGCGGTGCTGCGCTGTACCCGAGCGGTCAGCGGCGCCAGCGGCGGTAGCAGAATGCCTGCAGCGGCCACCGGTCGACCCTCCCTGACCACTAGATGGGCCGCCAAGTCGCGCGTCGTCCACCCCGCACACAGCGTCGGGGCGTCCGGGCCCAGCCGGTCCATCAGATTGCACAGCTCGTGCCGCTCGCCGGCGGCAAGCGTCCGGTCCCCCACGCCCGTGATCACCCTTCTCGGTCAGGCCCGGCCGCGGTGAGCTCAACCTGCAAGAGCACTCGCTGCTCGCGCTCCATCGCCGCCCGGTAGTCGTCCCAGTCCGGATGTTCGCCGGCCACCCTCCGGTAGTAGTCCACCAGTCCTTCCATCGCCTCGGGTAGCTCGACTATCCGCACCGAACCACCCACCTGGATCCAGCGCCCGTAGAACCCGTCAGACAGCACACACAACCACGCGCGCGGGTCACGCTGGAGATTACGCACCTTCAACGCGGTCTTGCGGGTGCTCACCACCACCCGGCCCGCTGCGTCCACCGTCGCCGCCACCGGCGACATCTGCGGCGTGCCGTCGCGGCGCAGGGTGGTCAGCACCGCGTGGTGCTGCTCAGCCACAACCGCCCGTGCCTCGTCGAGGTCCATGACTGCACGCTACTTCAGCCCTCTGACACGAACGGACTGGAGGCGATCTCGGAACCGTCTGGTAGGACGCTGATCTCGAAATCACCGAACGCGTTGGGTGCTGCCTTGTGCAGCTGGCGCAGACACTCCACGGCCAGCTCGCGGATCTCGACGTCAGCGTGCTCGGTGGCACGCATCGCGATGAAGTGCCGCCAGGCCCGGTAGTTGCCGGTGACCACGATGCGGGTCTCAGTGGCATTGGGCAGCACCGAGCGAGCCGCCTGGCGGGCCTGCTTGCGGCGCAGCGTGGCGTTCGGCTCGTCGGCGAAGCGCTCCTCCAAACCGGCGAGGAGGTAGTTGTAGGCCTGCTGGCTGGCCTGGGCTGCGGCGTGGAACCGCTGGTGCAGCTCGGGATCATTCGCGATGACGTCCGGCTCGACCATCGCGGCGGTCCGCTCGGGAACGTAGCGCTGCGATAACTGCGAGTAGGAGAAATGCCGATGCCGGATCAGCTCATGGGTCAACGACCGTGACACGCCGGTGAGGTAGAAGCTGACC
>DASUGW010000091.1:0-36294 GCA_036273805.1 Mycobacterium sp. | reverse complement strand
GTGGCGAGCTGCCGGACTCCAGCCTGGTGGCCATGGTTCCGGTGTCGGTGCACGGCCGCTCCGACCGTCCGGGACGCAACAAGGTGTCCGGCTTGTTCACCAGCCTGCACACCGACATTGAGGATCCGGCCGAGCGCCTGCGCGCCATTGCGCATGCGAGTTCGGTTGCAAAGGAACATAGTTCGGCGATCTCGGCATCGCTGTTGCAGGATTGGTCGCAGTTCGCCGCCCCTGCGGTGTTCGGCGTCGCGATGCGCGTCTACGCCCGCAGCCGGCTGACGGAGGCCCGTCCGGTGCACAACCTGGTGGTGTCCAACGTTCCCGGCCCGCAGGATCCGCTGTACTTCCTGGGCGCCGAGGTCAAGGCGATGTATCCGCTCGGCCCGATCTTCCACGGGTCCGGGCTCAACATCACCGTGATGTCGTTGAGCGGCAAGCTCGACGTCGGGCTGATCTCGACCCCAGAACTGCTGCCGGATCTGGGCGACCTCGCAGACGATTTCGCCGTCGCCATGAAGGAGTTGCTGGCGGCATCACGCTGATCCGAGCGGCGACGTAACCGCGCGAGGTACGAGAGCGGTGGAGGAGCGCGAGCGCGGACCCCGAGCGGCGACGACCAGCGGGTGGACGGTGCAGCGGACTTCTCATGGCAGCATGTTGTGCCATGAGTCTGCTTCGCCACCGGCGGTTCGCACGCATCTCGACGGTCGGCGTCCTGATTGCGGTGTTGCTGGCCGGCTGCACGCAGGTGGTCGGCGGTCACGCCGTCCTCGGTTCGCCGCGGGTCGGCGAGCCGATCAGCTGGGAGCCCTGCCGGTTCGTCGGCGGTCAGGAGAGCTCACTGCCCAAGGGCACGCAGTGCGGGCGGCTCGCGGTGCCGGTCGACTACACCAAGCCTGACGGCGACGTCGCCACCCTGGCGCTCATCCGCTTCCCGGCCACCGGACAGCGGATCGGTTCGCTGGTGGTCAACCCGGGTGGGCCGGGGGAGTCCGGTATCGAAGCGGCGATCGGCATGGCCGATTCGCTGCCGGCCTCGGTGCGCCAGAAGTTCGACTTCGTCGGATTCGATCCACGCGGCGTCGGTTCTTCGACGCCGGCGCTGTGGTGCAACTCCGATGCCGACAACGACCGTTTGCGTGCCGATCCGGAGGTGGACTACTCGCCGGCGGGTGTCGCACACATCGAGAAGGAAACCAAGGAATTCGTTCAGCGCTGCGTCGACAAGATGGGCAACGACTTTCTGTCCAACGTCGGAACCGTCAACGTTGCCAAGGATCTCGACGCGATCCGGGCCGCCTTGGGCGATGAGAAGCTGACCTACCTGGGCTACTCGTACGGCACCCGCATCGGCGCGGAGTACGCCGAGCAGTTCCCGAAGAACGTCCGCGCGATGATTCTCGATGGCGCAGTCGATCCCGACGCTGACCCCATCCAGGCCGACCTCGATCAAGCCGCCGCCTTCCAGAAGGCATTCGACGACTTCGCCGCCGACTGCGCCAAGAACCCCGCCTGCCCGCTGGGCACCGATCCCGCCAAAGCGGTGGCCGTTTACCGCAGCATGGTCGACCCACTGGTCGACAAGCCGGCGAAAACCAAGGATCCGCGCGGCCTGGCCTACAGCGATGCGATCGTCGGCACCATCATGGCGCTGTACTCGCCGAATCTTTGGAAGCACCTCAACGACGGCCTGACCGAGTTGAAGCTGGGTCGCGGCGACAAGCTGCTGGCGTTGGCCGACATGTACATGCGCCGAGATCCACAGGGGCACTACAGCAATGCCACCGACGCGCGGGTGGCCGTCAACTGTGTCGATCAGCCCGCGATCACCGACCCGGCGAAGGTCGTCGAGGAGGACCGGCGGATGCGCGAGGTGGCGCCGTTCATGAGCTATGGCGAGTTCACCGGCCATGCGCCGATGCCGACGTGTTCGTTCTGGCCGGTGCCGCCGACCAGCAAGCCGCACCAGGTGTCGGCGCCCGGCCTGCCGCCGCCACTGGTGGTCTCGACGACGCACGATCCCGCCACGCCGTACCAGGCCGGCGTCGACCTGGCCAAGCAACTGGGCGGTGCCTTGCTGACCTTCGACGGCACCCAACACACCGTGGTTTTCCAGGGCAACGAATGCGTCGACAAGTACGCGACTGCGTATCTCATCGAGGGCACCCTGCCTCCGGTGGGCGCCAGGTGCTGAGTTCGCGGGCCTGACGTGGGGCGGGCGCGCATGCCCGCCACGGGTTTCGATACCGCAGCGTGACCATCCCGGGATCGCAGCTTGGGGTGGGCATGGCACCATATTCGGATGCAGCGCACCAAACTCTGGGGTTCTGCGCTGCTTTCACTGCTCTTGATGGTCGGTGACGCCGCGCCGACGGCATTCGCCATACCCGTTGACACGCAACATAATTGGGGCAGCTGCAGCCAGTTCTACGCCGGTCCGGCCGACAAATCCGAGCTGCCGACCGCGCAGTGCACCATGCTGGAGGTGACCCCGGGAACCGAGCTGGCGGTCATCCGCGTCCCCGCCGAGGGCACCCGGCTGGGTTCACTGTTCATCAATCCCGGAGGCCCGGGCGCCTCGGCGGTCGACAGCGTCGCCGGTATGGCGACGGCCCTGTCCGGCAGCCCGATCAACCAACATTTCGACCTCATCGGGTTCGACCCGCGCGGCGTCGGGCATTCGACGCCGCAGCTGCGCTGCCGTACCGATGCCGAGTTCGACCAGTGGCGCGCCGAGCCGATGGTGGACTACAGCCCCGCCGGGGTGGCCCACATTGAAGCGCTCTACCAGCAGTTTGTCGATCGTTGCGTGCAGCGGATGGGAACCGGTTTCCTCGGGTCGGTGGGTACCGCCACGGTGGCCGCCGACATGGACGCCGTGCGGCGACTCATCGGCGACGACCAGATCAACTATCTCGGCTTCAGCTACGGCACCCAGATCGGCGCGGCATACCTCGGTGCCTACCCCGACCACGTCCGCGCCATGGTGCTCGATGGTGCCATCGATCCCGGCGTCGATCCGGTGGAGAAGAGCGTGCGCCAGATGGCGGGCTTCCAGACGGCGTTCGACGACTTCGCCGCCGACTGCGCCAAGACCGCCCAATGCCCGCTGGGACAGGATCCGGCGCGCGCCGTCGACCGATACCACCAGCTCGTCAACCCCCTGGCCTACCGCCCCGCGGTGACCCCGTCGGATCGGCGCGGTTTGAGCTATGCCGACGCGATCACCGGCACGGTGAACGCCTTGTACACAAAGGCGTACTGGAAGTACCTGACCAGCGGACTGCTCGGACTGGCCAACGGCACCGATCCCGGCGACCTGCTCGCCCTGGCCGACGAATACGAAGGCCGATCGTCAGACGGCACCTACCTGAACCTGCAGGACGCGTTCAACGCCGTGCGGTGCGTGGATGCGCCCACGCCCACCGACAGCGCCACCTGGATCCTGGCCGACCTGCGCACCCGGCAGGTGGCACCGTTTGCCTCCTTCGGTGCGTTCACCGGTTTCGCGCCGCGTGACATCTGCGCGTTCTGGCCGGTGCCGGCGACCTCGCAGGTGGGTGAGGCCAAGCCGGCGCCACGTGGCAAGGCCGTCGTCGTGTCCACCACCCACGATCCGGCCACGCCGTATCAGGCCGGTGTCGACCTCGCCCGCCAGCTCGGGGCACCACTGATCAGTTTCGAGGGCACCCAGCACACCGCGGTGTTCAATGGGCATCGGTGCATCGACACCGCGATCGTCGACTATTTTGTGCAGGGCGTGGTGCCCGACAACTTGTATTGCTAGTCGGCCTTCGGGAACTCCGGACAACCTCACAGCTACCAATTCCAGTTGTCGACGCCGCCGTAACACCGATTTAACAGCTGATGCATACGCTCGCGGGCATGGATCGCCAGAGGGAATTTGTGCTGCGCACATTGGAGGAGCGGGACATCCGCTTCGTCCGGCTGTGGTTCACCGATGTGCTCGGATTCCTCAAGTCCGTAGCGATCGCCCCGGCCGAGCTCGAAGGCGCCTTCGAGGAGGGCATCGGCTTCGACGGCTCGTCCATCGAAGGCTTTGCGCGCGTATCGGAGTCGGACACGGTGGCCCGCCCCGACCCGTCGACATTCCAGATCCTGCCGTGGACCAACAGCAAGGGCCAGCACCACTCCGCCCGGATGTTCTGCGACATCACGATGCCCGACGGTTCCCCGTCGTGGGCCGATTCGCGCCACGTGCTGCGCCGCCAGCTCGCCAAGGCCAGTGACCTCGGCTTCTCCTGCTATGTGCATCCGGAGATCGAATTCTTCCTGCTCGAGCCCGGGCCTTACGACGGCAGCGTGCCCGTGCCCGCCGACAACGGCGGCTACTTCGACCAGGCCGTCCACGATTCGGCGCCCAACTTCCGCCGGCACGCGATCGACGCACTGGAATCCATGGGCATCTCGGTGGAGTTCAGCCACCACGAGGGCGCGCCGGGGCAGCAGGAGATCGACCTGCGTTACGCCGACGCGCTGTCGATGGCCGACAACGTGATGACCTTCCGCTACGTCATCAAAGAGATCGCGCTCGGCGAGGGGGTCCGGGCGTCGTTCATGCCCAAGCCGTTCGAGCAGTACCCCGGCTCGGCGATGCACACCCACATGAGCCTCTTCGAAGGCGAGACCAACGCATTCCACAGCCCGGACGACCCGCTGCAGCTCTCCGACGTAGGCAAGTCGTTCATCGCCGGCATCCTCGAGCACGCCAGCGAGATCAGCGCCGTCACCAACCAGTGGGTGAACTCCTACAAGCGGCTGGTGCACGGCGGGGAGGCCCCGACGGCGGCGTCCTGGGGTGCGGCCAACCGTTCGGCGCTGGTGCGCGTGCCCATGTACACGCCCAACAAGTCGTCGTCGCGCCGCGTCGAGGTCCGCAGCCCGGACTCGGCATGCAACCCCTACCTGACGTTCGCGGTGCTGCTGGCCGCGGGCCTGCGCGGGGTCGAGAAGGGTTATGTGCTGGGACCGCAGGCCGAGGACAACGTCTGGACCCTGACCCCGGAGGAACGCCGGGCGATGGGCTATCGCGAGTTGCCGACCAGCCTTGGCAATGCGCTGGAGGCCATGGAGAGTTCGGAGCTTGTCGCGGAAGCGTTGGGCGAGCACGTGTTCGACTTCTTCCTGCGCAACAAGCGCACGGAATGGGAGAGCTACCGCAGCAGCGTCACCCCCTACGAGCTCAAGCAGTACCTCTCGCTCTAGACCTCGCGGCGGACGTCTGAGCCACAGCGGCGGTGCGTTACGGTGGCTGTCGTGTCCAAGCCTGCAGCCAAGCCCGCCACGCAGCGCCCCAAGTTGCCCAGCGTCGGCCGGCTAGGACTGGTCGAGCCGACCGCCCCGGCCGATCTGAAACGGCTGGGCTGGAACAACGACGAGCATGTCGAGTTGTTGTGGTCGCTGTCGCGGGCCCCGGACGCCGACGTGGCGCTGCGGGCCGTGGTGCGGCTGGCCGACCATCTGGGCGACGGGTGGGACGAACTCAGCGGCGCTCTCTATGAGGACCCCAGCCTGCGCGGGCGGCTTTTCGCGGTGCTGGGCTCATCGCTGGCGCTGGGCGACCATCTGGCCGCAAACCCGCAGTCGTGGCGGTTGCTGCAGGGTGACGTGACACTGCCGTCGGCTGCAGAACTCAAGGACGCATTTCTGCGCCATGTGAGTGAAACACCGGCTGGCGCAGTTGGTCTCGCGTTGCGCACGCTCTACCGCGACCGGCTGCTCGTGCTCGCCGCCCTTGACCTGGCGCCCACCGTCGAGAACGAACCGGTGGTCGCGTTCGTCACGGTCGGCGAGCACCTGTCGGACCTGGCCGACGCCGCACTGGCTTCGGCGCTGCAGGTGGCCGTCAACTCGGTGTGCAAGGACACCACGCCGCCCCGGCTGGCCGTCATCGCCATGGGCAAATGCGGTGCGCGCGAACTGAACTACGTCAGCGATGTGGACGTGATCTTCGTCGGTGAGAAGGCCGACGCGGTCACCACACGGGTGGCCGGCGAGATGATGCGGTTCGGCTCGGAAACCTTCTTCGAGATCGACGGGGCGCTGCGGCCCGAGGGCAAAGCCGGCCAACTGGTCCGCACGCTGGACAGCCACGTCGCCTATTACCAGCGGTGGGCCAAGACCTGGGAGTTCCAGGCGCTGCTCAAGGCGCGCCCGGCCGCCGGTGACGCCGAACTCGGCGAGCAGTACATGACGGCGCTGATGCCGATGGTGTGGATGGCGTCAGAACGCGACGACTTCGTGGTCGACGTTCAGGCGATGCGCCGCCGGGTGATCGAGAACGTGCCCGCCGACATGCGCGACCGTGAGCTCAAGCTGGGCCACGGCGGCCTGCGCGACGTCGAATTCACGGTTCAGCTCTTGCAATTGGTGCACGGCCGCAATGACGAGTCGCTGCACGTGTCCTCCACGGTCGACGCGCTGGCGGCGTTGAGCGAGGGCGGCTACATCGGCCGCGACGACGCAGCCAACATGACGGCGTCGTATGAGTTCCTGCGGTTGCTGGAGCACCGGTTGCAGTTGCAGCGGCTCAAGCGCACCCACCTGCTGCCCGCTCCCGATGACGACGAAGCGCTGCGCTGGCTGGCCCGCGCCGCCCACATGCGGCCGAACGGCACCCACGACGCGCTCGGCGTGCTGCGCGAGGAACTCAAGCGTCAGAGCGTGCGGGTGTCGCGGTTGCACGCCAAGCTGTTCTACCAGCCGCTGCTCGAATCGACCGGTGTCGCAGTCGATTTCACCGACGGCATGAGTGCCGAGGCCGCCGAGCGGCAGTTGGCGGCCCTGGGATATCAGGCCCCGCGCAGCGCGCTGACGCACCTGGCCGCGCTGACCAACCAGAGCGGGCGGCGTGGGCGTGTGCAGGCCATCCTGCTGCCGACCCTGCTCGATTGGCTCTCGGACACTCCGGATCCCGACGGTGGCCTGCTGGCCTACCGCAAGCTCTCCGAGGCCATGGCCGACCAGCGCTGGTTTTTGGGCACCCTGCGCGACGAGAGCGCCGTGGCCAAAAGATTGATGCACGTTCTGGGCACCTCGGCATACGTGCCCGAACTGCTGTTGCGGGCGCCGGAGGTCATCCAGTCCTACGCCGACGGGCCCACCGGACCGAAACTGCTCGACACCGATCCCGACAGCGTGGCCAAGGCTCTGGTCGCCGCGGCGGGCAGGCAGTCCGACCCGGTCAAGGCGATCGCCTCGGCACGCACGCTGCGCCGGCGGGAACTGGCGCGCATCGCCTCGGCGGACCTGCTGGGCATGCTCGACGTGCGCGAGGTGTGCCACGCCCTGACGTCGGTGTGGGTGGTGGTGTTGCAGGTCGCTCTGGATGCGGTCATCCGGGAGAACACGCCCGAAGACGGCGCGGTGCCCGCCTCGATCGCGGTGATCGGCATGGGCCGGCTCGGCGGAGGTGAACTGGGCTACGGCTCGGACGCCGACGTCCTGTTCGTCTGTGAGCCGGCCGCGGGTGTCGACGAGGCGAAGGCTGTGAAATGGTCGGTGACCGTCGCCGAACAGGTGCGCACCCTGCTGGGCACCCCGAGCGCAGACCCGCCGCTGGAGGTGGACGCCAATCTGCGTCCGGAAGGCCGCAACGGCCCACTGGTGCGGACCCTGGCCTCCTATGAGGCGTACTACAAGCAGTGGGCCCAGCCGTGGGAGGTGCAGGCGCTGCTGCGCGCGCACCGGGTGGCCGGCGACATGGAGGTCGGCGAGCGGTTCCTGCTGATGATCGACGCCACCCGCTACCCGCCGGGTGGCATCTCGGCGGAGACGGTGCAGGAGATTCGTCGCATTAAGGCCCGCGTCGACGCCGAACGCCTGCCACGCGGCGCCGATCCCAACACGCACACCAAGCTGGGGCGCGGCGGGCTCGCCGACATCGAATGGACCGTGCAGCTGTTGCAGCTTCGGTTCGCCCACAAGATGCCGGCGTTGCACAACACCTCGACCCTGGAAACCCTGGACGCGATCGGCGCGGCCGAGCTGATCGCCGAGGGGGACGTGGACCTGCTGCGTCAGGCGTGGCTGTTGGCCACCCGGGCCCGCAACGCGTTGGTGCTGGTCAAGGGCAAGCCGACGGACCAGTTGCCCGGCCCCGGCCGGCAGTTGAATGCGGTGGCAGTGGCCGCGGGCTGGCCTGAAGACGACGGCAGCGCGTTTCTGGACAACTACCTGCGGGTTACCCGCCGGGCAAAGGCCGTGGTGCTCAAAGTGTTCGGGGCCTGAAGGGCACCCCGCGCAGTTTTCGTGAACGGCTCAATGTTATGAAGCAAGGATGCAGTTCATCTACGAGCCGATTACCAGTGCCGAAGCCGATGCGCAGCGGGCCATCTACGAACCCCTGACGAAGGCGGTCCGGGATCTGCTCGACGCCACGATCCGCACGGAGGCCGACGCCTCCGTTGTCGCACAGGCGACCCGGGCCATCGAGGAGGCCACCGAGGACCTGCAGGCCAAGCAGATCGACGGGCCTTTCGGCGTGCGGTTCACCGTCGAGGGCAAGGGGCATTCCTGGGGCAACCCGGTGGTCGGGCTACGCAACCCGATCGCGCCGCCGCTGATCATCGAACGCACGTCGGAGCGCTGCTGGACGGAGTTCGAACTCGGTGCCGCATACGAGGGGCCGCCCAACCACGTACACGGCGGCATGAGTGCCCTGATCCTCGACCACATCCTTGGTGAGGCCGCCAGCGCCGGGCTGACCAAACCGTTGTTCACCGGTACCATCACGCTGAAGTATTTGAGGGGAACCCCGCTGGGCCGGTTGCGGTCGGAAGCCTGGATCGACCGCGTGGACGGGATCAAAACCTACGCAAAGGGTTTCATCGCCGATTCCGAGGGCCCCACGGTGGAGGCCGAGGGCGTGTTCATCCAGCCGGTGTGGGCCAGGGATTGAAGCGCTGCCGATGAGATTTTATGTCAGTACCGCATTCCTGGACACGGCCGAGGTCATCGAGGTCGCCAAGGCCGCCGACGAACTCGGCTACGACGGGATGGGCATCCCCGATCACGTCATCAACCTGGAGACCCTGCAAACTCCCTACCCCTACACCAAGGATGGTTCGCGGCGCTGGGAGGCGTTCACCGACTGGCCTGACCCGTGGGTGATCATCGGGGCCATCGCCCTGGTAACCAAAAGACTGCGGTTCGTCACGACGGTGTACCTGCCGGCCATGCGTGATCCGTACTCGGCGGCCAAAGCCATTGGCACCGCGGCATATCTGGCGCAGGGTCGTCTGGAGCTGGGCATCGGAGTGGGGTGGTGCCGCGAGGAGTTCGAGCTGCTGGGTCAGCGTTTCGAGCGCCGCGGCAAGCGCACCGACGAGATGCTCGAGCTGATGAAGGAGCTGTGGGCGCCGGGCTGGACGGAGTTCGACGGCGAGTTCTATCAGGTGCCCAGGCTGGAGATGGAACCGTCGCCGCCGCACATTCCGATCTACGTGGGTGGACTGTCGGATATCGCGCTGCGCCGCGCCGCCCGGCACGACGGCTGGATCGGCGATTTGATCACCACCGACAAGGCGCTGGAACGGGTCGAGAAGCTGCGCGAATTGCGGGCCGAGAACGGTTCGGGGATGGACGGTTTCGAGGTCATCACCCCGCTGGTGGACGCCTTCACCCCAGAGCATTACGCACGGGCAGCGGCCGGCGGTATCACCGGCATCATCACCATGCCGTGGATGTTCTACACCGGTCCGGACTCCACGTTGTCGCAAAAGGTGGACGCGATGGCGCGGTTCCGCACCGACATGAAGCTGGACTGAGCCGCGCCGAGATCGACGTTTCGACCGACTTCTCTCGCACTTTTCCTTCGAAACTCACGTTTCGGCGGGAGAGGTCGCGGGGGCGCCCTGTGCGTCTGCGCCTTTGCCCACACGCTTCCTGCGACTGCGGCGCAGTATTGCGTCCAGAGCGAGCCAGCCCGAGCCGGTGAAGACTAGGAGGAAGAAGGCCCAGCAGTAGAGCACCGAGAGTTCGCCCCCATTGACGGTCGGCCAGAAGCCCTTGGGGAAGTGCTGGGTGAAGAACGCGACAGCCATCTCGCCGGAGGCGATGAACGCCGCGATGCGGGTGAACAGTCCGACGGTGATCAACGCACCGAGGACGAGTTCGAGAAGCCCGGCCCACCAACTCAACTGGCCGACGGGCACTCTCGGCCCCGCTGGCCAGCCGAACAGGAGGGTCGTCCCGTGCAGTGCGAACAAGAGCCCGAAGACGATGCGGAAAAGGCTCAAGACAGTGGACGTCAATGCGTTCAAGCGGGTGCTGATGCGCTCGGCCATCTGTCCACGGTAGGTGCCTGTGGTAACGCTGGAGGTGAACTGAAGGTCACGATTCGGTTCAAGATCACCGTGTGTGCCCGGGGGGTTCCGGCGCGCCCTGGGCCTGCGGAAACGAAGGGTCGCGGCGAGCGCCCACCCCTCGAAGGCGCTCACCGCGATGCGCTGGCTTTGGGTGTGCGCCGTCCCGCGGACGCCTGCCCAGCCGTATGCACTTCCCACCTCGCCGGCGTCGGACGCGATTGCCGACGTTGCTGGTAACTCCGCCCGAGGGTGTCTCGACCCCGTTTGATGCTCCCGGCGCGAAGCGTAGCAACGCGGATTGGCTCGCGCGTCTTCTGTAACAGGGGATTTCGCGAGTGGTTGAGAACGCAAATATGGCGGCTCGGTTCGCCCTGGCAACGTGCGGTGTTTGCGCACGTCGAAGTGCTCGTCGGTACCAGGTTTCGGACAGTAGTCGCACAGAATTCGTTTTGCCAGTCTTGGGCGACCTGTGTCGAATTTGCAGGTTTACAGCTCGAGCAGAAGTGTCACCGGGCCGTCGTTGACCAGGGACACCGCCATATCGGCGCCGAACACACCGGTCTGCACGTCGGCCCCCAACGAACTCAGAGCGTCGGCGAATGCCGTCACTAGCGGCTCGGCTACGGGGCCGGGAGCGGCGGCGTTCCAGGACGGCCGGCGGCCCTTGACGGTATTGGCGTACAGGGTGAACTGGCTGATGACCAGTACCGGTGCACCGATGTCGGCAGCGCTTCGTTCATCGTCGAGAATCCTGAGGTGCCAGAGCTTTTCGGCCATGCGCTGTGCCGTCGCACCGTCGTCGTCATGGGTGACGCCGACAAGCGCCACCAATCCCTGTGTCGGCGGATTGATCTGGCCGACCACATTGCCGTTCACGCTGACACTTGCCGAAGTGACCCGTTGCAGCAGCACTCGCATGCCACGACCTTAGCGGTGCCCACCCTGCGAGCCGGGCGCCTGTATCGGGTGCAATCCCGTTGCAGCCCAAGGCAGGCTGGCGCGGCCCGGTCCAAGCGCTGCGTACGGTGAAAGGACCACCGTCTCATCACCGAGGAGTTTGCATGCGCGTCTTCGTCACCGGAGGCTCAGGCGGAGTCGGCTCCGTCGTCGTGGCCGAACTGATCGCCGCCGGGCATGAAGTGCTCGGGCTGGCCCGTTCCGAGGCATCCGCGGACCTGGTCGCCGGCCTCGGTGCCGAGGTGCTCCGTGGTGACGTCACCGATGTCGAGTGCCTGACGTCCGGAGCCCGGCAGACCGACGGCGTCATTCACCTCGCGTTCGGCAACGACTTCGAGAACTTCGAGCGCTGCGTAGCGGAGGAGGCGCGCGCCGTCGCCACGTTCGGTGCCGCGCTGGAAGGCAGCGGCAAACCGTTCGTGATCGCATCTGGCACACCGGCGGTGCCGGGCCGGGCGTCGACGGAAGAGGATCCGTGGCCGACCGAGGGGCCGGTGGCCGGACGTGGCCGCAATGCGCGGGCCGTCCTCGACCTGGCCGGCAGGAATGTCCGCTCGGCGGTGGTGCGGTTGCCGCGCTCGGTGCACGCCGGCGGTGGCCCCTTCGGGTTCGCATCGATACTGATCGCTGCGGCACGCCGCAGCGGGGTGTCGGGATATGTCGGAGACGGCAGCCAGCGCTGGCCGGCGGTGCACCGACTCGACGCGGCCCGGCTTTTCCGGATCGTCCTCGAAGACGGCGCTCCCGGGACGATCGCACACGCCGTCGCCGACGAGGGAGACACGATGCGCGACATCGCCGACGCCATCGGCAGTCAGCTCGGTCTACCGGTCGAGGCGATGCGGTCGGACAATTTCGGCTTCCTCGGCGCGGTGTTCGCGGTCGATCAGCCGTCCTCCAGCGCGCTGACCCGCGAGCGGTTCGACTGGCGCCCAATGCATCCGAGCCTGCTCGAGGATCTGCGGGCCGGCGACTGGGCCGGAGACTATCGGGGCTGACTGCCTGTCAATAGCAAAAGCCGGGGGGCATCCCCCTTCAATACAGGATTTTCTGAATACAGAGTTTGATGTATCGTCGAACGAATGCGGACGTTGATGCACCGCGACGCATTGGCCCGTTTCGGGTATGCCCTCTCGGATCCCACTCGCGCTCTGATCTTGCTGAGCCTCCGGGATGGCGGACGCTATCCGTCCGACCTCGCTGACGAGATGGCGGTGTCTCGGCAGATTGTGTCGAACCATCTGGCCTGTTTGCGTGGGTGCGGGCTGGTCGTTGCAGTCCCGCAAGGACGACGCAGCCGCTACGAGCTTGCCGATGTCCGTATCGCCCACGCACTGAGCGATCTGGTTGGGCTGGTGCTAGCCGTTGATCCGGCCTGCTGCGCATCGAGCGACGAAGGGTGCTGCTGATGGCGCACGACCTCGGTCTGCCGTCGCCACGACCGGTCCAGTGGGAACAACGTCGACACCTGCTGTCTCGCCGTATCCGGTTCTTCGTGGCTGCCACGATTACCTACAACGTCATTGAGGCCGCCATCGCCCTCGCCGAGGGAACACGGGTGTCGTCAACGGCTTTGGTTGGGTTCGGCCTGGATTCCGTGATCGAAGTGTCATCTGCAGCGGCGGTGGCTTGGCAGTTCGCCGGCCGTGACCCAGAAGCGCGCGAGAAGATCGCACTTCGCGTGATTGCGTTCTCCTTCTTCGGTTTAGCGGCGTTCGTCGTTGTGGACTCGGCGCGATCACTGTTGGGGTTCGGGGAGGCTGAGCATTCAACGATTGGGGTCGCGCTAGCAGCGGTCAGCCTCGCGGTGATGCCAGTGTTGTCGTGGGCACAGCGTCGTGCCGGGAGGGAACTCGGCTCCCTGTCGGCCGTCGCAGACTCCAGGCAGACGCTGCTATGCACGTACCTGTCAGCGATCCTGCTGGTCGGCTTGCTGCTCAACTCGCTGGCCGGTTGGGCATGGGCTGACCCTGTGGCCGCGCTAGTGATCGCCGCCGTGGCCGTCCGCGAGGGACTGCAAGCCTGGAAGGGTGACTCATGCTGCGCCGCAACAGTTTCCACCAACACTAACAACTCGGACTATGCGGGCTGTGACTCTTGCTCCGACTAGACCCTTCGATACGAACTTCGGCTTTCAGGACTTGACGCATGGGACTAGAAACGGCTGGTCAAGCCGTGGGCATGTTCGTTGTGACCAACGTCGACGACATCGTGGTGTTGGCGCTGTTCTTCGGACGCGCTCAAGGCAACCGATCCGCGACACTCCGCGTCTTCGTCGGCCAGTATCTCGGATTCGCGGCAATCCTCGCGGCATCGGTAATCGGTGCTCTCGGAGCGCAGCTCCTGCCTGAGTCGGCAATTGCATACCTGGGGCTGCTGCCGCTGCTGCTCGGTGTCCGTGCGGCGTGGTTTGCTTACCGGCATCGCCAAGAGGGCGACGAAAACACTCTCGATGACCATGGTGGTGTCGGCGTGATGGCCGTCGCCGCAGTGACACTCGCCAACGGCGGGGACAACATCAGCGTCTACGTGCCCGTCTTCGCTTTCGCAGGCTATTCGGGCATGGTCGGGTATGTCGCCGTCTTCTTGGTCGGCGTCGCGGTTTGGTGTGCCGTCGCCTGGTACGTGGCTACTCGCCCCGCCGTCGCGAAGGTTCTAGCTCGCTGGAATCACATCATCATGCCCGTTGTGCTGATCGCCATTGGACTGGTGATCCTCATTGACGGCGGAGCCTTCGGCCGGTGACGGCCTCAACGAATTAGGAGCCGCGTGCCAATTTGGTCAGTTGGCCAGGACGCAATAGATCGTTGGACTCACGCCGAGCAGCACAGGCAGGCGTGCGCCACGCCTCGGCGCGGACCACGGGCTGAACGCTTACGGGCATCTGCGGCCCGAGACAGACGAGTCCACCCGCTCGACAATCGGTGGTGTGATCGCCGAGCGGATGGACTCATATCGAACTCCTGGACCAACTGCGGACTAGCAGAGCCGAGTAACGCTGAATCTGCTTGTCAGCCGGTTAGTCGACTTACACGTCGTAGTACAGCGCGAACTCGTACGGGTGAGGCCGGATCTGCACGGGCAGGATCTCGTTCTCCCGCTTGTAGGCGATGTACGTCTCGATCAGGTCCTCGGTGAACACGCCACCCTCGGTGAGGTACTCGTGGTCCTCTTCGAGGCGGTCGATGACCGCGGACAGCGAGGTGGGCGCCTGCGGAATGTTGGCGGCCTCGTCCGGCGGCAGCTCGTAGAGGTCCTTGTCGACCGGAGCGAGCGGCTCGATCTTGTTCTTGATGCCGTCGATGCCGGCCATCAGCATGGCCGCGAACGCCAGGTACGGGTTACCCGAGCTGTCCGGGCAGCGGAACTCGAGGCGCTTGGCCTTCGGGTTGTTGCCGGTGATGGGGATACGCACACAGGCCGAGCGGTTGCGCTGGCTGTACACCAGGTTGATCGGGGCCTCGTAACCGGGGACCAGACGTTTGTAGGAGTTCACCGTCGGGTTGGTGAACGCCAGCAGCGACGGTGCGTGGTGCAGGATGCCGCCGATGTAGTGGCGGGCGAGATCCGACAGACCCGCGTAACCCGACTCGTCGTGGAACAGCGGCTTGCCGTCCTTCCACAGCGACTGGTGGGCGTGCATACCGGAGCCGTTGTCACCGAACAGCGGCTTGGGCATGAACGTGACGGTCTTGCCGTTGGCCCATGCGGTGTTCTTGATGATGTATTTGAACAGCAGTACATCGTCGGCCGCGTGCAGCATGGTGTTGAACTTGTAGTTGATCTCGGCCTGACCGGCGGTGCCCACCTCGTGGTGACCGCGCTCCAGCGTGAAACCGGCGTTCTGCAGGTTGGTCGACATCTCGTCGCGCAGGTCGACGTAGTGGTCGTAAGGCGCGACGGGGAAGTAGCCACCCTTGGGGCGGACCTTGTAACCGCGGTTGGCCGACCCGTCGGCCTCGAACGGCTCGCCGGTGTTCCACCAGCCCGACTCGGAGTCGACCTCGTAGAAGGTGCCGTTCATCTTCGAGTCGAAGCTCACCGAGTCGAAGATGTAGAACTCGGCCTCGGCGCCGAAGTAGGCGGTGTCTGCGATGCCGGTGCTGGTCAGGTAGTTCTCCGCCTTGCGGGCCACGTTGCGCGGGTCACGCGAGTAGGCCTCGCGGGTGAACGGGTCGTGCACGAAGAACATGAGGTTCAGCGTCTTGGCAGCGCGGAACGGGTCGATGCGTGCGGTCGCGGGGTCCGGCAACAGCATCATGTCGGACTCGTGAATCGACTGGAAGCCGCGAACCGACGATCCGTCGAAGGCCAGGCCGTCCTCGAAGACGCTTTCGTCGAAGGCCGACGCGGGAATCGAGAAATGCTGGACGACGCCCGGCAGATCGCAGAAGCGAATGTCGACGTACTCGACGTTTTCGTCCTTGATCAGCTTGAAGAGGTCGTCAGCGTTCTTTTCTGCCACTTAGTACTCCTTTTGCAGGCGTAAGTCACTGAGCTCTTTGGTAACCCGCTGTGACGGTATGGAGCCGATGTTGCACGGTAGTCAACCTCATGTTGCGCCGAAGTTACGCGTATCTGTGCGCCCCTATGCTAGGCCCATGGCCCGTTCCGTCTCCTCGTGGTTGTCCGGCCCCGAACCCGCAGGCTCCGACGCTGGTGAAGGGTACCCGGGTAAATCGCTGGGCCTGCCCGAATCCGGGTCGCGATCACTGGCGCGCACCGGTCGGCGCCTGGCGGCGCTGATCGTCGACTGGCTGGCGTGTTACGGCATCGCCGCGTTGTTGATGACGTTCGGCGTCTTCGGCCCAGGTGTGTTGTCGACGGCGGTGCTCGTCATCTGGTTCGCCGTCGGTGCACTGTCGGTGCGCCTCTTCGGGTTCAGCCCGGGACAGCTGGCGCTTGGCCTGCAGGTGGTGCCCGCCGACGGTCGGCTACACGTCGGCTTCGGCCGCGCGCTGGTGCGCGGTGTGCTGTTGGCGCTGGTGATTCCCGCGTTGTTCATGGACGCCGATGGCCGCGGGCTGCACGATCGGCTGAGCTTCACCGCCGTCGTCCGGCGGTGAGCGGAATCGTCCCGGGCGCTGACATTGCGTCCTCGGCGGGAATTCGGCCGGCCGGAAACCCGCCCAGAATGCAGTGTGGACGCTGTGGCGAAAGTTACTTCCGCCGGACCGATCGCTGCACGCCACGCATCTTGGCCTGAGCGGGCAACGGGCCCTTCGGCAACCCGGCCGGACCCAGCTTGGTGCCCAGGGCCGCGAGCTTGGACTCCAGCGAATCCATCTGCTTGACGCTGATGTTGGCCGGCAACTTGGTCAGGTGGCGCTCCAGCTTGGACAGCGGCACCTCGCCCTCCGCATTGCCGATCACGATGTCATAGATCGGCACGTCGCCGACCAGGCGGGCGGTGCGCTTCTTCTCCTGCGCCAGCAACGGCTTGACCCGGCTGGGTTGTCCCTCGCCGACGAAGATCACACCTGGCCGGCCGATGACCCGGTGCACGGCGTCGAGATGCCCGGTGGCGGCCACGCCCGGTGTCACCCGCCATTGGCCGCGCAGATTGTCCAGCGCCCAGGCCGCCGCCCCGGTCTGGCCCTCGGCCTTGGCGTAGACGGACTTCTGGGCCCGCCGGCCGAAGACGATGAATGCCACCAGCGCGCCCAGCACAATGCCCAGCGGAATCAGCATGTACATCGTGACCCCGCCGATGAGAATGCCGGCGACCACCGCGAGCGCGACGATCAGCACGAATGCGCCGATCATGTACGGCAACAGCCGCTTGTCCTCTTTGCGCTGCATCTGGAACGCCTGCCACAGCTGGCTGCGGCGCTGCTTGGACGCCGCCTTGCGGGAGGCCTTTGCTTCGGCCTTGGCCGCCTTCAGCTGGTCGGCGTTGCGGGGTTTTGCCATGCGAACAGGATAGGCGTACCCGAGCGCCGGGCCGTCAGCCGCTGGCGGCGGTCCGCTGCTCGATGGCCTGCGCGTACAACCGGCCCGCCCGGTAGGACGACCGCACCAGCGGGCCCGCGAGCACCCCGGCGAACCCGAGCCCCTGCGCGAACTTCTCGTGTTCGACAAACTCCTCGGGCGTCACCCACCGCTCGACGGGGTGATGGCGCACCGACGGGCGCAGGTACTGGGTGATGGTCACGAGATCGCAGCCGGCGTCGTGCAGATCGGTCAGCGCCGCCCGCACCTCCTCAGGCGTCTCGCCCATCCCGAGAATCAGGTTCGACTTGGTGACCAGGCCGAAATCCCGCGCGGCGGTCAACACGTCGAGGCTGCGCTGGTAGCGGAACGCGGGGCGGATCCGCTTGAAGATCCGTGGCACGGTTTCGAGGTTGTGCGCGAAGACTTCCGGACGTGACTCGAACACCTGCCGCAACAGGTCGGCCTCACCGTTGAAGTCGGGCGCCAGCAGTTCCACACCGGTGCCCGGGTTGAGTTCCTTGATGGCGCGTACGGTCTCGGCGTAGAGCCACGCACCGCCGTCGGGCAGGTCGTCACGAGCCACCCCGGTGACCGTCGAGTACCGCAACCCCATCGCCTGCACGCTCTCGGCGACGCGGCGCGGTTCGTCACGGTCGAGATCGGCGGGCTTGCCGGTGTCGATCTGGCAGAAGTCGCAGCGCCGGGTGCACTGCTCGCCGCCGATCAGGAAGGTCGCCTCGCGGTCTTCCCAGCATTCGTAGATGTTGGGGCAGCCCGCTTCTTCGCACACCGTGTGCAGGCCTTCACGCTTTACCAGGGCTTTCAGCTCGGTGTATTCGGGGCCCATCTTGGCGCGGGTCTTGATCCACGGGGGCTTGCGTTCGATGGGCGTCTGCGCGTTGCGCACTTCCAGACGCAGCAGCTTCCTGCCTTCGGGAACGACGCTCACGTGCTCGATGTTACGCGGGCGCCGTCGTGGGGGCGGACCGGCAGGCGGCCATCCAGGGCATCACCCACTGCCGTGGCGACGTGCTCGCGCACTTCGTCGACGGTGACGCGGCGCCCGAGTTCTGCCGAAAGGGACGTCACCCCGGCGTCGGCGATGCCGCACGGCACGATGCTGCCGTAGGCGCCCAGATCGCAGTCGCAGTTCAGTGCGAAGCCATGCAAGGTGACAGAGCGCGCTACCCGGATGCCGATCGCCGCAACCTTTCTGGGCGGTCGCGCCGAGTCGCCGGGCACCCACACGCCGGAACGGCCATCGACACGGCCCGCCGTAACGCCCAGCTCTGCGCACACCGAGATCAACGATTCTTCAAGGCGCCGAACGAAATTCACCACATCCAGCGGCTCGGCCAGTCGCACGATGGGGTAGCCGACGAGTTGTCCGGGGCCGTGCCAGGTGATCTTGCCGCCGCGGTCGGTATCGACCACCGGCACCCCATCGGCAGGCCGTTCGTGTGGTTCGGTGCGCCGGCCCGCGGTGTACACGGGCGGATGTTCCAGCAGCAGCAGGGTGTCCGGACCGCCGGCCACCCTGGCGTCGGCGATCTCGCGTTGCAGTCGCCAGGCATCCAGATAGTCGATGGTGCCCATCTCCTGCAGGACGATCGGCCCTGCGTCGGAGCGGATGGAGGCGGGCATGACATAGACGCTACCCGGCACGCCGGTCTGATCGGATGGACAGCACACTGACAGCAGATTTCGGTTGACGGTGCTGTGGTTGACGACGTGTACTTGCGCCCGGTTGCATGCGCAGCCGCTACGACGATGCCAGGGAGGTGAGCGCATGGTCGAGGGATCTAGTACCAGAGTCGTCGCCGGCGCATCGCCGCGCGGGCTGCGGCTCTCCTGATCGACCGTTCGGCCGGCTGCTGATCCAGTAGCCGCTTTCATCCTCACTACCCGTGAAAGCCGGGGTGTTGGCGCATGTCTGTTCTCACCACTTTTCCCAGTCGCGGCGCGCTGGACCGTCCGGCCCGCAGCCGGCTCGCCGATATCGCCGTCTTCGCCGGTGCTGCGGCTCTGCTTTGGCTCATCGTCCGCGTCGCCTCGGGCGCGACGGTGCCCTGGTCGGTCGAGCACGCGCCGTCGGCGGTCTCTACCGACCCGGCGAATCTGCCTTATTACGCGGCGCGTTCGTTGCTGCGGATGTTCATCGCGCTGGGCTTGTCGGTGCTGTTCACGTTCGTTTACGCGACCGCCGCGGCGCGCCTGCGCCGGGCCGAGAAGGTGTTGATCCCGGTACTGGACATCCTGCAGTCGGTGCCGATCCTGGGCTTCCTGTCGATCACCGTCACTGGGTTCATCGCCCTTTTCCCGGGATCCGAGCTCGGACTGGAGTGTGCATCGATATTCGCGATATTCACATCGCAGGCGTGGAACATGACCTTTGCCTTCTACTACTCGCTCAAGTCGCAGCCGCGTGATCTCGACGAAGCGTCGCGGCTGCTGCGGCTGTCGCGCTGGCAGCGGTTCTGGCGGGTCGACCTGCCCGGAGGCGTCATCCCGCTGGTCTGGAACGGCATGATGAGTTTCGGCGGCGGCTGGTTCTTCCTGACAGCGTCGGAAGCCTTGAGCGTCAACGGACATCAATTCGCACTGCCCGGCATCGGCGCCTACGTCGCAGCCGCGAGCGGCGCCGGTGAACTCGACCACGTACTGATCGCCGTCGTCGTGATGGTCATCCTCGTGGTCGCGGTCAACGTGCTGTTCTGGCGGCCGTTGACGGCCTGGAGCGAGCGTTTCCGGGTGGAGGAATCCGAATCTTCGGAAATGCCGCGAAGCGTCATGTTGAATCTGCTGCGGCGCTCGCGAATTCCACACCTGTTCGGGCGGTCAGTCGGTGGTCTGGTCCATCCGGTCGACCGGGTGATGTCGGTGTTCGGCGTCGCCGACCACCCGCTGCGCAGCGCGCTGGTGCGGCGCCGACTGGGGGACGTGGCGTTCGCCGCGGCGGTCACCGCGCTCGTCGCCTACGGCGCGTACCGGGTGATCGCTTACATCGCAACGGAAGTCGGTTTCGCGGAGGTCGGCCACGCGGTCGTGCTGGGATTGATCACTTTTTCTCGCGTGGTGGTCGTGGTGTTGATTTCGACACTCGTCTGGGTACCGGTCGGCGTGTGGATCGGGATGAGTCCCAAGGTCTCCCGACTGGCCCAGCCGGTGGTGCAGGTGCTCGCTTCTTTCCCCGCCAACTTTCTGTTCCCGATTGTGACGGCGGCGCTCATCGCCACCGGGATCAGTCTGAACATCGGCGGAGTGCTGCTGATGGCACTGGGTTCGCAGTGGTACATCCTGTTCAACGTCATCGCCGGGGCCAGCGCAATTCCAAACGACCTGCGTGAGGCTTCCGCCAACCTGCAGCTGCCGACGATGCTGCGATGGCGGAAGTTGATCTTGCCGGCGATCTTTCCCAGTTACGTGACCGGCGGCATCACCGCGGCCGGCGGCGCGTGGAACGCCTCGATCGTTGCCGAGGTCGTCAGCTATCACGGCACCACGCTGACGGCCACGGGTCTGGGGTCCTACATCACCAAGGCGACGGCCGAGGGTGACTCTGGGCGGATTCTCGTTGGCGTCATCGTGATGAGTTTTTTCGTCGTCGGCACCAATCGGAGTTTCTGGCGTCGTCTGTACGCCCTGTCGGAGCGTCGCTACTCGCTGGCCTGACCGGATCGAATCAAGGAGTTTGCCATGGTAATTCGTGACCAATCGATCGTCTCGCTGGACCACGTCACCAAGAGTTTCGCCGGAGCGGCGGGGGATACGCTGCTGGTGCTCGACGACATCAGCCTGGATCTGCGCGACGGCGAGATCGTCGCGCTGCTGGGCCGTTCGGGCTCGGGCAAGTCGACGCTGCTGCGGACCGTCGCAGGGTTGATAGCCCCGACGGCGGGCACGGTCCGCTATCGCGGTGCCGAAGTCAACGGAGCCAATCCCGGCACTGCGATGGTGTTTCAAACCTTCGCGCTGATGCCGTGGCTGACGGTGCTCGACAACGTGGAGCTCGGCCTCGCGGCGCGTGGAGTGTCACCAGCTGACCGCCGGGCCCGGGCGCTGAAGACCATCGATGTGATCGGCCTCGACGGCTTCGAATCCGCCTACCCGAAGGAGCTTTCCGGTGGTATGCGACAGCGCGTCGGCTTTGCCCGGGCGCTGGTGCTCCAACCCGACCTGCTGCTCATGGACGAGCCTTTCTCGGCGCTGGACGTACTGACCGCGGAGAACCTGCGCTCGGAGTTGATGACGCTGTGGCAGGGCAACGACTTTCCAACCCGCGCCATCTGTCTCGTCACCCACAACATCGAAGAGGCGGTGCTGCTGGCGGACCGCGTCATCGTCTTGAGCTCCAACCCGGGACGTATCCGGGCCGAGGTGTCCGTCGAGTTGGATCGCCCGCGGGACCGCCGGACCCCGGGATTCGAAGCGATCGTCGACAAGCTTTACGGTCTGCTCACCGGCACCGACCAGGTGGCTGCCGCGGGGGCTTTGCGTGATACCAGCCCGACTGTACGTCCGCTGCCGTCGGCGTCGGTGGGCGGCCTGGCCGGTCTGGTCGAGATCGTCTACGCCACCGGCGGCCGGGCCGACCTGCCTGATGTGGCCGACGAACTCAACTTCGACATCGATGACCTGCTGCCACTGGTCGATGCCGCGGCGATGCTCGGTTTCGTCCAGGTCAGCAACGGTGATCTGGAGGTGACGCCCATCGGCCGGAAATTCACCACCGCCGACATTCAGACCAGCAAGCAGATCTTCGCCGGGCAGGCACGTGAGCTCGCGCCGTTGGTGCGCACTATCTGTCGGGCGCTGGGGAACTCGGCGGACGGCAATCTGCGTGCCGGATTCTTCCTGGACCTGTTGCGGCGAGGGTTCGGCCCGGAGGACGCCCGGCAGCAGTTGGACACCGCGATCGACTGGGGGCGCTACGGCGAACTGTTCGACTACGACACCGACACCGATCAGATCTCGGCGGATCCGGCCGCGGGGATATTCACCCGAACGGCGTCGTGAGTCAGCCGTGCCGCGTTAACGCGTAGCCGAGCGCCTCGCCGATTGTGTTGTGGTGGAAGGCGAAACCGGCGCGTTCCAGGGCCGCGGGAATCGCCCGCTGCCCGGCCAGCAGTCCCTCGTCGGCGAATTCACCGAGCGCCAGCCGCGCCGCGAAGCCGGGCATCACCAGCGGGGTGGGGCGATTCAGCGCCCGGCCCAGCGCGTTGGTGAACTCCGCGTTGGTCACCGGTGCCGGGCCGGTCAGATTGACCGGTCCGGACACGGCGTCGTCGGAGATCGCCAGCACCAACGCCCGCACTTCGTCTTCGAGGCTGATCCACGGCATGTATTGGCGACCGCTGCCCAGTCGTGCGCCCAAACCGACTGAGAACAGCGGCTTCAACTGCGCGAGCAGGCCACCCGAGGGGGCGAGCACCAGGCCGGTGCGGGCCAGCACCACCCGAGCGCCGGCCTGCTGTGCGACTGCAGTGGCGGCTTCCCAGTCGGAGCACAGGTCGGCCAGGAAACCGCCGCCGGCAGGGGCGGTTTCGTCGACGGTGCGACCGCCGGTGTTGCCGTAATAGCCCACCGCGCTGGCGTTGATCAGCGTCGGCGTCCCGCTGTCGGCCACCGCCTGGGCGAGCACCTCGGTGGGGGCGATCCGGCTGTCCCGCAGGCTCTGCTTGAACGCACCCGACCACCGGCTGCCCCCGATGCTGACGCCGCACAGGTTGACCACCGCGTCGACTCCGTCCAGTGCGGCGGCATCGAACTCGCCATTGTCCGGGTTCCAGTGCAGCTCATCGGAATTCGCTGGGGCACGGCGCACGATCCGTAACACTCGGCGGTCTGCCGAACGCAGCGCGGATACCAGCGCCGTGCCTATCAGGCCCGATGATCCGGCGATTGCGACGGTGGACAAACTACAACCCGAGGTCGGCCTCGAATGCGCCCTCTTCCAACCGCTTGCGCACCGTGGTCAGGAACCGGCCGGCATCAGCGCCGTCGATCAACCGGTGGTCGTAGGTTAACGGCAGGTAGCAGATCGACCGCACGCCAATGGATTCGTTGCCGTTGTCGTCGACGATCACACGAGGACGCTTGACGATGGCGCCGGTGCCCAGCATGGCGGCCTGTGGCGGTACCAGGATCGGGGTGTCGAACAACGCACCCTGACTGCCGATGTTGGTGATCGTGAAGGTGCCGCCGGCCAGTTCGTCCGGTTTGAGGTTGCCGGTGCGCGCCCGGTCGGCGATGTCGTGGATGGCGCGCGCCAGGCCGGCCAGCGAGAGGTCGCCGGCGTTGTGAACGACGGGGGAGAGCAGACCCTGTTCGGTGTCGACTGCGAACCCGAGATTCTCGGTGTCGTAGTAGGTGATCTCCTTGGTGTCCTCGTTGTAGCTGGCGTTGATATTGGGGTGATCCTTGAGCGCATCGATCACAGCCCGCGCGATGAACGGTAGGAAAGTGAGGTTGACCCCTTCCCGCTCGGCGAAGCTGTTCTTGGCCTTCGCGCGCAGCGCCACGATCTTGGTCATGTCGACCTCGTGGGTCTGGGTGAGCTGTGCGGTGGTCTGCAGCGACTCACGGGTCTTCTTGGCGGTGAGCTGCCGAATCCGGTTGGCCTTCTGCGTGGTTCCGCGGAGATGGGCCAGCGGACCCGGGGCGGCGGCGGCACGAGCGGCCGGACCGCCGGGTGCCGCAGCGGCGGGTGCCGCGGGTGCGGCCGGTGCGGCGGGGGCCTTCTTCGCCTCGGCCGCGGCCAACACGTCCTGCTTGCGGATGCGCCCGCCCACCCCGGTGCCCTTGACCTCAGCGAGGTTGATGTCGTTCTCGGCGGCCAGCTTTCGGACCAACGGGGTTACATAGGGATTGGCGTCGCCATCGGCCGCCGGGGCAGCGGCAGGAGCCGATGGAGCGGCAGGCGCCGGAGGGGCGGCAGGTGCGGCCGGGGCCGGCTCGGGTGCCGCCTGCGCGGCCGGCTTGGGCTCGGGCGCGGGTTCCGACTTGGGCTCGGGCGCGGGTTCCGGTTTGGGCTCAGGTGTAGGTGGTGCCGCGGCGGGCGCCGCCTGCGCGTCGCCGATCTTGGCCAGCTCGCCGCCCACGGCCACGGTGTCGTCCTCGTTGGCGGTGATCGACAGCAAGGTGCCGGCCACCGGCGAGGGGATCTCGGTGTCGACCTTGTCGGTCGAGACCTCGACGAGGGGATCGTCGACGGCAACGCTGTCGCCGACCTTCTTCAGCCAGCGGGTGACCGTGCCTTCGGTTACCGACTCCCCGAGTTCGGGCATCACCACCGAGGTGGCCGACCCGCTGTCCGCGGCTGCGGGCGCCGCCGTTGCGGGTGCGGGCGTGGGGGCGGGGGGCGTGGCGGTCGCAGCGGGGGCGGCTTCCGGTTCGGGCTCGGGCTGAGGTTCGGGTTCGGGCTCGGGCTCGGGTTCCGGTTGGGATTCAGACGCCGCGGCCTCCGGTGCGGGTGCGCTTTCGCCCGCCTCGCCGATCACTGCGAGCTCGCCGCCGATTTCGACGGTGTCGTCCTCGTGGGCGACGATCTTGGTGAGGACGCCGCTGACCGGCGACGGGATCTCGGTGTCGACTTTGTCGGTGGAGACCTCAAGAAGGGGCTCGTCGACTTCGACCGTGTCCCCTTCCTGCTTCAACCAGCGGGTGACAGTGCCTTCGGTGACGCTCTCTCCGAGCGCGGGCATCTGTACGGAGACGGCCATGTCTGTTGACTCCTCGAACGGTCAGTCGTCACGGGTCGATTTCTGGCTTACCACAGCGCCGTGTATCGAGTCGGCTACCCAGGCGGATTGCCCAACCCATCCTGTCACTTCCGTGCACTTCTCACCCACCCAGGGTTGGTCACAGATTCTGGCACCATCGGAGGGAGTGGGCAGTGGCCCAGACAGCTAATGGAGAAAGGTGATTTCACCGGTGGGACTGTTCGACAAACTGCGATCCCGAGCGGACCGCCCGGCCGACGGCACCTCCACCGACCTGGCCTATCTCCGTGCGTGGGTTACGCAGCACAACGATGTCGAGGGGTTTGTGGAACCGAAGACGACCGTCCTCGGCCTGACCGTCGTACTGGTGGCGGCTGACGGTGAGTGGACGCGCCGTCGGGTGGGCACCGAGCGTGACGCGATGCGGCTGTCCGACTGGTTAGGTATCCCGGTTTACGACGTGGAGAAAGTGGGCTATCCGCAGCGCATGCGCGACTTCGACGCGCGCCGACGAATCGAGCGCCGGCGGGCGCTGCACGACGAACTCACCAAGGAGTGAGACGCCGTTGCTTCCCCGGGCGGAGAAGCGCGCCGGCGCGCCCCGCTGGGATCAGACCAGTCGGGTCTCGGTGGCATTCCAGCACAGCACCGCGTAGGCAGCCGCCACTGCAATGGAATCGATATCGTCAGACTCACCGCCAAGGGACCGAACCCGTTCAGCGATGCCGTATTTGATGATGTCCGTGACCGAAGACATTGGATCTCTCATGTGCCGCACCTTCGACGTTGAAAATCGCGGGTCCGGCCAGCGTATGCCCAGTGTGGTGGGTGGACGGCGCGGCGCGCCGAAACGAGTTTGAGCCGTAATTTTCGTAATCGTTATTTCAGCCGACGGCCGATCGATCATCCGTTGGCGGCGATGTCCTCGAGCACGGCGAACATGGTGCGGGCCGGCACCCCGGTCCCGCCTTTGCCGGTGTAACCCCACGGGCCGCCGGTGTTGTAAGCCGGACCTGCCACATCGATGTGTACCCACTGCACACCCTCGGCGACGAACTCACGTAGGTACACGCCCGCCACCAGCATCCCGGCGAAACGCTGCGCGCTGACGTTGGCCAGATCGGCGACCGTCGACTTGAGGTCGTCTTTCAATTCGTTGGGCAGCGGCATGGGCCAGCCGTTCTCGCCGACGGCCTGGGAAATCTGCGCGACCCGGTCCCGGAACTCGTCGGAGCCCATGACGCCGGGGATGCGGGCGCCCAGTGCCACCGTCTGGGCGCCTGTCAGCGTCGATGTCTCCATCAGGTAGTCGGGGTGGTCCTCGCACGCCCGCACGATGGCGTCAGCCAGGATGAGCCGGCCCTCGGCGTCGGTGTTGAGCACCTCGACCGTGGTGCCGCCGTACTGGGTGAGTACGTCGCCGGGGCGCTGGGCCGTCGAGGACGGCATGTTCTCGGCCATCGGCACCGTCGCAGTGACATCCACCGGCAGCTTCAACTGCGCAGCCAGCGCCACCGTGGCGATCACCGCGGCGGCACCGCCCATATCGGAGGTCATGTGGTGCATGGAGGCCGCCGGCTTGATGGAGATACCGCCGGTGTCGAAGGTGATGCCCTTGCCCACCAACGCAACCCGCTTGGCGCCGCGCTTGCCCGATTTGTACGTCAGCCGGACCAGCCGTGGCGGTCGCGACGAGCCCTTGCCGACCCCGACGATGCCGCCGTAGCCGGCCTTCTCCAGGGCCTTCTCGTCGAGCACCTCGACGGTCAGGCCGGCTGCCTCGCCGAAAGCCTTGGCGCGCTTGGCGAATTCGGCCGGAAACAGGTGACTCGGTGGGGTGTTCACGAAATCCCGGGCCGTCGCGACCGCCGCCGCGATGGCCGCGGCCCGGGCTGCCTGACTCTTGGCGTCCTTGGCCGTCGACAGCGCAGTGATCTTGCGCAGCCCTTTGTCCTTGGGGGCGGTCTTGGCGCTGCGGAAGTCGGAGAACCGGTAGGCGCCCAGGATCAGACCCTCGACCGCCGCTTCCATGTCGAGTTCGGTCAGCGTGGTGAGGACGGCCTCGGTGCCGTTGAGGGCGCGGGCCGCCACACCGGCGGCCTTGCGAATCACCTCGGCCGGGTATCCCTCTGCTCCGGCGGCCGGCTTGCCCAGCCCCACGGCGAGCACGCTGGCGACCGGAAGTGACGGCGCTACCAGGCGGGTGAGCTGTTCGGTACCGCCCTTGGCGCCGAGCGCGGCCAATGCCACTTCGATCTCCCCGGTGGCCTCGGCGTCGAGGAACGGGTTGGGAACCACGGCGGGCGCAGCGTCGGGATTGTCGGGGTCACCGCTGACGACCGGAACGATCAACACCGCGGAGCCCGCTACCCGCTTGGGCAGCGCAGTGGCGACGGTGACGGTGGGGGACACATGGCCGGCTTCGGTGCTCACCCGCAACACCTTAGCCACGCCCGACTATTCTGGTTCGCCGTGAGTGAGAACGCTGACCTGCTGCAGGGCCCCCTGGAAGACCGGCACCGCGAGCTGGGAGCCAGCTTCGCCGAATTCGGCGGCTGGCTGATGCCGGTGTCCTACGCCGGAACCGTCGCCGAACACAACGCCACCCGCAGCGCGGTCGGCCTGTTCGACGTCAGCCATCTGGGGAAGGCCTTGGTCAAAGGTCCCGGGGCGGCGGAGTTCGTCAACGCGGCATTGACCAACGACCTGCGCCGCATCGGCCCCGGCAAGGCGCAGTACACGTTGTGCTGTACCGAGGCCGGCGGGGTGATCGACGACCTCATCGCGTACTACGTGAGCGACGACGAGATCTTCCTGGTACCCAACGCGGCAAACACCGCATCGGTGGTGGCCGCGATGAAAGAGGTTGCACCCCAGGGGCTGACGATCACCGACGAGCATCGCTCCTACGCCGTGCTGGCCGTACAGGGTCCCCGGTCCGCGGAGGTGCTGACGGCGCTCGGCCTGCCCACGGAGATGGACTACATGGGCTACGCCGATGCCGAGTACGACGGTGTTCCCGTTCGCGTGTGCCGCACCGGATACACCGGGGAGCACGGCTATGAACTGCTGCCGCCGTGGGACCGGGCGGCGGTGGTGTTCGACGCGCTGGTCGCGCAGGTGCGTGCTGCCGGTGGTGAACTCGCCGGCCTCGGTGCGCGTGACACGCTGCGCACCGAGATGGGCTATCCGTTGCACGGACACGAACTGTCGCTTGACATCTCGCCCCTGCAGGCGCGCTGCGGCTGGGCCATCGGCTGGAAAAAGGACGCCTTCTGGGGCCGAGACACGCTGCTGGCCGAGAAGGCCGCCGGTCCACGCCGGCTGTTGCGCGGACTCAAGGCGACCGGCCGCGGCGTGCTGCGCGCCGACCTGTCCGTGCTCGTCGACGGCAATCCAGTTGGCGTCACCACATCCGGGACGTTTTCGCCCACGCTGAAGGCCGGCATCGCCCTGGCGCTCATCGACACCGCGGCCGGTGTCGAAGACGGGCAGACGGTAACCGTCGACGTTCGGGGCCGGGCGCTGGAATGCGAGGTCGTGGCACCGCCGTTTGTGGACGTCAAAACCCGTTAGTCAGCAGATATAGAATCGAGGGCATGACTGACGGCCTCCTCGAGTTTTCGCTTGCCCGCAATCCGAACCCGGCAAGCGATGACGTAAGAGGCGGAATTCTGGCCGATCCGGGCTTTGGCCGCTTTCACACCGACCACATGGTGTCGATCGAGTACACCGCCGATGCGGGCTGGCGCGACGCGGCCGTCGTGCCCTACGGCCCCATCGAACTCGATCCCTCCGCGATCGTGCTGCACTACGCACAGGAGATCTTCGAGGGGCTCAAGGCCTACCGCTGGGCCGACGACTCCATCGTGTCCTTCCGGCCGGAGGCCAACGCCGCGCGGTTGCGCGCCTCGGCGCACCGTCTGGCGATGCCGGAGTTGCCGGAGTCGCTGTTCATCGAATCGCTGCGCCAGCTGATCGCCGTCGACGGCCCCTGGGTGCCGCCCGCCGGCGGCGAGGAATCGTTGTACCTGCGACCGTTCATGATCGCCACCGAACCCGGACTTGGCGTGCGGCCCGCCAACCAGTACCGCTACCTGCTGATCGCCTCGCCGGCCGGCGCGTACTTCAAAGGCGGCGTCAAACCGGTGAGCGTGTGGCTCTCCACCGAGTACGTCCGCGCCAGCCCGGGCGGCACCGGCGCGGCCAAGTTCGGCGGCAACTATGCGGCCTCGCTACTGGCGCAGGCCCAGGCCGCCGATCACGGCTGCGATCAGGTGGTGTGGCTGGATGCCATCGAACGCCGCTACGTCGAGGAGATGGGCGGCATGAACCTGTTCTTCGTGTTCGGCAGCGGCGGGTCAGCCCGGCTGGTGACACCCGAGCTGTCCGGTTCGTTGCTGCCGGGCATCACCCGGGATTCGTTGCTGCAGTTGGCAACCGACGCCGGGTTCGCCGTCGAGGAGCGCAAGATCGACGTCGAAGAGTGGCGCAAGGGTGCGGCCAGCGGTGAGATCACCGAAGTGTTCGCGTGCGGTACCGCCGCCGTCATCACCCCGGTGTCGTCGGTCAAGTACGACAGTGACGGGTCCGAGGGTGA
Organism: Mycobacterium sp.; assembly: GCA_036273805.1. Taxonomy (GTDB): domain Bacteria; phylum Actinomycetota; class Actinomycetes; order Mycobacteriales; family Mycobacteriaceae; genus Mycobacterium. The sequence goes on along the minus strand of DASUGW010000091.1, from coordinate 6,754 downwards.
GTTCACCATCGCCGACGGTAAACCCGGCGAGGTCACCATGGCGCTGCGCGACACACTGACCGGTATCCAGCGCGGCACCTTCGCCGATACCCATGGCTGGATGGCGCGCCTCAGCTAGTTCCGCGTCGCGACGCGGGGGCTCAACCTGCCGCCAGGCCCAGCGCGACCACTGTCGTCGTCACCTCGACCGCGGCACCCAGCACGTCACCGGTGATGCCACCGAAACGGCGCACGCAGTGCGTCACCAGCCCTGCCGTCAACGCCAGGGCGCCCAGCACCACCAACGGCCCCTGCCACGGCCGCGCGGCGGCCCACACTGCCGCGACGGCCAGTGCCAGCACCCACAGCGTCACCACCCAGCGTGGCTGCGTGCCGGCCACCGCCGCACCCAACGAACTGCCTTGCGCCGCGGGCACCGAACGCCGGCAGGTCAGCACCACCGCAACACGGCCGGCGGTCACCGCGATCACGATGGCCGGCAGGGTGATTGCAGCAAAGCTGAAGCCCTGCAACATGATTGACAGTGCTACTGCGGCCACCCCGAACGGCCCGGCGGTGCCGTCGCGCATCACCGCCAGTGCCCGCGCGGGCGGTCCATAGCAACCCAACGCGTCGACTGTGTCGGACAGGCCGTCGATGTGCAGCCCGCGGGTGGCCAGCAGCAGCACCGCAACGGCGAGCAGCCCGGTCAGCGGGTTGCCGGCGCCGAACAGCGTTCCCGCGCCCCAGACCACCGCGGCTGCCAGGACGCCCAGGGTCGCGCCGGCCACCGGCAGCGCGCTCAGCGTGCCCCGGCCCAACGGTTGCCGGGCGCCTACCGGCAACACGGTCGCAAACGCGAACGCGCCTGCCAGGGAGCGGATCACGAGACGCCGGGCCCGCCCGAGACCTCGGCCGACTCGAAGGTGGCCATTTCGGCCAGGGTGGCGACCGCGGCGCGGACCACCGGCAACGCCAGCGCCGCACCGGTGGCCTCACCCAGGCGCATGTCGAGCTCCAAGATCGGGTCGAGTTCCAGCTGCGCCAGCGCCAACGTGTGTGCTGGTTCGGTGGAACGGTGCCCGGCCTGCCACCATGCCCGCGCGCCAGGGGCCAGGCGCTCGGCGGCCAGTGCCGATGCCGTCACCACCACACCGTCGAGCAGCACCGGGGTGCGCCGGACGGCGGCCTGCGCCAGGAAGCCGGCGATGGCCGCCAGATCGGCGCCGCCGGCCACCCGCAACAGGCCGACCGGGTCGGTGCGTACCGGATACGCCCGGTACAACGCGTCGCGGACGGCGGCGGTCTTGCGCCGCCAGCCCGCATCGTCGATCCCAGTGCCCCGCCCGACCACGGCCACGGGTTCGGTGTTGGTCATCGCCGCGATCAGAACGGTTGCGGCAGTGGTGTTCCCGATGCCCATATCTCCGGCGATCAGCAGGTCTGCTCCGCCGTCGACCTCCTCGTCGGCGATCGCCGCGCCGGCCTGCAGCGCCGCCGCCACCTCCGCGTCGGAGAGCGCGTCGGTGACCTGGATGTTGCCGCTGCTGCGGCGCACTTTGTGCGAGCCGATCGCCGGCGAATGCGGCTCGGCGTCCACCGCGATGTCGGCGACTCGCACCGTTGCACCGCCGATCCGGGCTAGCGCATTGATCGCGGCGCCGCCGGCGTCGTAGTTCGCCACCATCTGCGCGGTGACCTCAGGGGGAAACGCCGACACCCCGGTGCGGGCCACCCCGTGGTCGCCGGCGAACACCACGATGCGCGCGCGTTCGAATTGCCGTGGTGGGCAGCTGCCCTGGCAGGAAGCCACCCATACCGACAGCTCTTCGAGCCGGCCCAGCGACCCCGGCGGTTTGGTCAGCGTGTTCTGGCGTGCGCGCGCTGCCGCGGCGACGGCGCCGTCGGGTGCGACGACGACGGGGAATCGGTCGGTGACATCCATCTAGAACCCTCGTTCCGCCTTGATCGGGACCGCCAGGCCGGCGACCACCAACACCACCCGGTCACACACTGCGGCCAATCGCTGATTGAACAGACCCGCCGTGTCGGCGAAGCGGCGACCCGCCAGGGTGGCCGGCACCACGGTCAGTCCCACTTCCGGGCTCACCATCGTCAGTGGCGAACCGAAACCGTGTACCGCGTCCAGCAGATCCGACAACGCGGAGTCCAGATCCGGCACCGCGCCGTCGGCGTCCCAGGCCCCGGTGCGATCCATGGTGGCCGTCAGCCAACCGCCGATATCGTCGATCAGTGTCGCGGTACCGGGGTGGCTGCGCAATTGCATTGCGACATCGGTGCTTTCGACCGTTTCCCAGGACGCCGGGCGTCGTGACCGATGCGCCGCCACCCGGCGCGTCCACTCCGGGTCGCCGTCCCCGGACGGTCCGGTCGCCAGATAACGCACCCGGTCACCGGGCGATACGGCCTCGGCGATCGCCTCCTCCGCCCAGCGTGACTTACCCGAGCGGATGCCGCCGAGGACCAGGGTGCGCACGGCGGTGTCAGTCGATTTTCGCGCCGCGCTCGACCTGCGGTCGCGGGGACCGCATGCGGCGCAGCTGTGAAGCCCGTCCGGCAGCGTAAAGCCCTAGTTTCAAACGGCTTTCAGTGTCATTAGGGAACTTCACGTCCACCATGTTTCCGACCTTGCGGGACAGCAGCAGCGCGTCGGCGGCCATGACCACCATCAGGATCATCATCCCGGGGGACACGAAGCGCTGAACCTGCATCGGCATGCCTAGGGTGACGAAGATCATGAACAGTGCGAGCGGCATGAACAGGCCCAGCAGGTTGCGCCGGGAATCGACGATGTCGCGCACATAGCGCCGCACCGGTCCCTGATCGCGCGGCAGCAGGTAGGCCTCCTCGCCGGCCATCATCTTTTCCCGGCGGTCATCCATCCGGGCTCGCCGCTCGAGGCGTTCGACCTTGCGTTCCTCGCGGCTGAGCTTGGGGCCGGCGAGTTCCTTGCGCCGGGCCCGTGCCTCCGAGGTGGTCATCGGCGCCGGTGCGACCGGCCCGCGACGGCGTCCGGTGTCCCGCTTGGGGGTGGGGCGGCCCTTGGGGGCGGTCTGCCCGGCGCCGCGGTCGGCGGACTCGGAGGTCTGCGCGGCGTCGACGCCGTCGGCAGGGTCCCCGCCGTCTCTGGCGTCGTTTCCGGAGTCCCTGTTGCGGCCCAGCAGCTTCACGCCTGCCAGGTTACTTCGCTGGGCGCGCTGCATGAAACACAGCCGCTGCCGCCTGACATGCACGTGTGCGGAACCGCCTCTAATCTGCAGTGATGACGGGCTCAACGCTGCGGGTGCTGATCGCCCCCGACAGCTTCGGCGACACCCTGACGGCCGTTGCGGCGGCCCAGGCAATCGCGCGGGGCTGGGCGGGGGCCCGGCCGGATGACCAGCTGATACTGGCCCCGCAGTCCGACGGCGGCCCGGGATTCGTCGACGTGCTGGCCAGCCGTCTCGGCGGGGTGCACCACACCCGGGTATCGGGCCCGCTGGACAGCGACGTCGACGCGGAATGGGTGTTCGACGAAGACTCGCAGACCGCATACATCGAATGCGCGCAAGCGTGCGGGCTTGCGCTACTCGGGGGTCCGCCGACCGCGCTGACCGCGGTGGCCGCGCACAGCACCGGGGTGGGCCAGCTGATCGAGGCAGCATTGGCCGCGGGCGCTCGCCGTGTCGCAGTGGGGCTGGGCGGCAGCGGCAGCACCGACGGCGGACGCGGCATGGTCAACGCCCTCGGCGGGCTGGGTGCCGCGCGTGAGCGGCTCGCCGCCATCGACCTCATCGCGGCCTCCGACGTCGAACATGCGCTGCTGGGCCCGCGGGGCGCCGCGGCGGTATTCGGTCCGCAGAAGGGGGCCGATCCGGCGACGGTGACGGTGCTGGAGGAGCGGATGACCGCGTGGGCGGCCGAATTGGACGCCGTGGCGGGACGGCCGGTCAGCGCGGAGCCGGGCGCCGGTGCGGCCGGCGGAATCGGTGCCGCGCTCCTGGCGCTGGGTGCCCGGCGGGAATCCGGAGCGTCGATCATCGCCGAGCACACCGGGTTGGCCGCCGACATCGCCGAAGCCCAGGTGATCATCACGGGAGAGGGCCGCTTCGACGACCAGTCGCTGCACGGAAAGGTGGTCAGTGCGCTGGCCGCGGGTGCGCGCAGCCGCCGGATACCGGTGCTGGTGCTGGCGGGGCAGGTCACCCTGGACGACAACGCCCTGGCTTCCGCCGGGGTCACGGAAGCGCACGCCATCGCCGAATTTGCCGGGTCGGTGCAACGCGCGATCGACGACGCCGGCAACCAGTTGACCGGTCTGGCCCGCCAGACCGCCGCCGGCCTGCGCCTGGGCTCGGTGTAGCACTTCGGGAATAGCGGCCGGGCAAGGTACCGTTGAGGAGGTGGATCGCTGTGCAGCGCTCCACGCAGGGTTTAGGACAACAGGGAGACGCAATGACTGTTCAGGATGAGTCGACAACCGGCACCCACGGTGTGACCCTGTCCGACGCTGCCGCCGTCAAGGCGAAGTCGCTGCTTGATCAGGAGGGTCGTGACGACCTCGCGCTGCGCATCGCCGTTCAGCCCGGTGGGTGTGCCGGCCTGCGCTACAACCTGTTCTTCGACGACCGCGAGCTCGACGGCGACCTGAACGCAGAGTTCGGCGGCGTCCGGCTGACCGTCGACCGGATGAGCGCCCCCTACGTGCAGGGCGCCACGATCGACTTCGTCGACACCATCGAGAAGCAGGGCTTCACGATCGACAACCCGAACGCCACCGGTTCTTGCGCCTGCGGCGATTCGTTCAACTGACGGTTATCGGTAGCGTCGCTCAGAACGCTCCGGCAGTGCGCTGCACGTAGGAGCACACCAGCACTTCGCCGTTGTGCGTGAGCAGCTGGGCGACTGCCTGCCGCTCGGCTCCGTCGTCGCTGCGGTTACCCGCCGCCGGTGCAACCCGCATGGTGAACAACGCCTGGGCGCTGTTGACCGACGTGAACACCACGGTGTCCACCGAGGTCACGTCGGCGCGGGTGAACTGCTTGCGGAAGGTCTCACTGGACAGCCGCGCGAGCGCGTCGTCGGTGCGGCGATCTTTGACACCGTCGTACAGCCCGCACAGTGTGTTGCGGGCGATCGTCTGAATGTTGCCGTCCGCCAACGCATTCAGATAGTTCTGTATGGCGCGTTCGGCCGACTGCGGCGTGAGCGCCCCGGGCGGCGTCGAGCCGTTGTGCCGCACTCCGAAAACCACCGCGGTGACCAGTCCGGCCACGGCCAACAACGCGATCAGCACACCGATGATCAGCGCGCCGCGCCGGCGTTGCGGATAGGGCAGCGGTGGCGGCAGCGTGGCGGGGTACGGCCGGGCCGCGGGGTCAGGGTACGGAACCGTCTGCGGGGCCGGCTGACTCGGAATGGGATCGGTACCAGGGTGCGGCTGAAAGGGGCCGGCCATTGGTGTTCTCCCCGGATTCGGCGGCGGGTGCGCGACGGTGTGGCCCCGACGGTTGTTGTTACGGCAGGTTAGCGCACGTGGGTAGCGGTCGGCGCCGTCGAAGAGGTTGGGTACCCTCCGATAGCCGAGCTTATTACTGAAGGGTGCAGCTTCGTGACCATAGCCGTTACCGGGTCGATCGCGACCGACCATCTGATGCGCTTTCCCGGAAGATTCTCTGAGCAGCTTCTGGCTGAACACCTTCAGAAGGTGTCGCTGAGCTTCCTCGTCGACGACCTGGTGGTGCACCGCGGTGGGGTCGCCGGAAACATGGCCTACGCCATCGGGGTGCTGGGCGGCAACGCGGCCCTGGTGGCCGCCGCGGGCGTCGACTTCGGCGAGTACCGCACCTGGCTGGAGTCAGCCGGCGTGGACTGCTCGTCGGTGCTGGTTTCCGAGACCGCACACACCGCCCGCTTCGTGTGCACCACCGATGAGGACATGGCGCAGATCGCCTCGTTCTATCCGGGTGCGATGTCGGAAGCCCGCAACATCTCGCTGGCCGAATACGTGAAAGCCAACGAGACGCCCGAACTGGTGATCGTCGGCGCCAACGACCCCGAGGCGATGCAGCTGCACACCCAGGAGTGCCGCGCGCTGGGCTTGCCGTTCGCCGCCGACCCCTCGCAGCAGTTGGCGCGGTTGTCCGGAGACGAGATCCGCGGGCTGATCAGCGGTGCGCAGATCCTGTTCACCAACGACTACGAGTGGGACCTGCTGCTCAGCAAGTCCGGCATGACCGAGGACCAGGTGATGGAGCAGATCGGTCTGCGCGTCACCACCCTGGGGGCCAAGGGCGTCGACGTCGTGGAGCCCGATGGCACCTGCGTGCACGTCGGCGTTGTCCCGGAGACCAGCCAGCTCGATCCGACCGGCGTCGGTGACGCGTTCCGTGCCGGGTTCCTGACCGCCCGCAGCGCAGGGCTGGGTCTGGAGCGCGCGGCCCAGCTGGGCTCGCTGGTGGCGGTGCTGGTGCTCGAATCCACCGGGACGCAGAACTGGACGTGGAACCGGGAGGCCGGTCTGGCGCGGATCAAGGACGCCTACGGCGCGCAGGCCGCCAGCGAGATCTCGACGGCCCTGCTCTAGTTTCACCGCGAGCGGCCGTGTTTGTACATAAATCTCCGCGTGTCGCTGTACAAACACGGCCGCTGGGCGGGAAGTGCCAGAGCTCCATCGGGAAGTGTCAGAGCTCCACCGGATAGGTGGGCTCCTTGATATCGGGCACGATGCTGCCCTCCACGAAGATCGCGTGCCAGAGCATGAAGATCAGCACCG
>DASUGW010000090.1:0-11393 GCA_036273805.1 Mycobacterium sp. | reverse complement strand
CCGGGTGACACTGGAGGCCGGGGAGGACCTGGCCAAGACGGGCAACTCCGTGCAGTCGGCGAAAAATTTCGTCAGCCAACTGAACACGCCGATATTTCCCTGGACAACGCTGACAATCGTGTTGACAGTCGGGGTAATGATTGCGGCCGTTATCACGCGTTTCCTGCAGGCACGTAGCAAACAAGCGAATTCAGCAGAACCTCCGCAGACGAGCGCTGTTTAACGCATTGCCGCACAGCGGCAAATTGTAAAGGTCACCATTTGGTAACGCCGAATGGAATTACAATCCTGTAGTTTGTGACTAAAGTTTCATTAGGGGTAATTGTGACGTACGGTGCAGGAGATGCCATTTGATGTAGGTGTGCCTCCAGTAACTGGTGGGTGCGGGGACCTTTCAGTTGAGCCGAGTCACAAGGAGACGTGAGCCCATGAGACGCACGGTGCCTTTGCGGGGCGCATCTCCGCTCCTGACCGTCGCGATGTTGCTGAGCACGCCCAACCTGGCCGCTGCCCAGCCGCCGACTTCGGACAACCTGGCCTCGCTGATCGCCGACGTGGCCAACGCCAACCAGAAGCTGCAGGACATTGGCGCGGCCGTGCAGACCCAGCAGGAAAGCGTCAACAAGGCGATCATGGACGTCGCGACCGCCCGCGACAACGTCGTCACCGCCCAGCGCGACCTCGAGGCCAGCCGGCAGGGCGTGACCGACGCCAACGACGCGATCGCCGCGGCACAGCGCAAATTCGATGCCTTCGCGGCAGCGACCTATATCAACGGCCCGTCCGCGTCGCTGGTCACGGCGACGTCGCCGGACGAGATCATCGCCACCGCGACCGCGGGCCAGACGCTGGCGGTCAGCACCGACAACACCATGGCGATGTTGCAGCGCGCCCGTACCGCACAGGTGAACAAGGAGTCGACGGCGCGGCTGGCCAAGCAGAAGGCAGACCAGGCAGCGACCGATGCGCAGAGCAGCCAGGACCAGGCCGTCGCGGCCCTGACCGACGCCCAGCACAACTTCCGTGATCAGCAAGGCCAGATCCACCAGCTCGCCGCCCAGCGCGACGAGGCCCAGACCAAGTTGGTGGCGGCCCGTCAGGCCGTGGTACCGGCACCGGCAGCGGCGCCGGTGCCGGCGCCATCCGGGGGAGCTGCGCCCGCACCGCAAGCCGCCGGACCCCGGCGACCCGACGGCGCAGCTCCGGGCGACTGGGACCACGCCGGTCCCGGCACTGCGGTTCAGGTGCCCTACGGCGAAGCGAGCCAATGGGACCTGACGCTGCCGGCCGTGCCGAGCGCCTTCGTCTCCGGTGACCCGATCCAGATCATCAACGCGGTGCTGCAGATCGTCCAAAGCTCCGCGCAGGCGACGGCCGACATGGGCCGTTCCTTCCTGCAGAAGCTCGGCATCCTGCCCACGCCGACGGGCTACACCAACGACGGTGGCATCCCGAGGGTCTACGGCGCCCAGGCGTCGGAGTACGTGATCAACCGGGCGATGGCCCAGCGCGGCGTGCCCTACTCCTGGGGCGGCGGCAGCGCGACGGGCCCGAGCCGTGGCATCGACTCCGGCGCCGGCACAGTCGGTTTCGACTGCTCGGGGCTGATCATGTACGCGTTCGCCGGCGTCGGCATCAAGCTGCCGCACTACTCGGGTTCGCAGTACAACATGGGCCGCAAGATCCCGTCGTCGCAGATGCGCCGCGGCGATGTCATCTTCTACGGCCCCGGCGGCAGCCAGCACGTCACCCTCTATCTCGGCAACGGCCAGATGCTCGAAGCGCCCTACACCGGGTCAAACGTCAAGGTGTCGCCGGTTCGCACCAGCGGCATGACCCCGTTCGTCATCCGCTACATCGAATACTGATTGCGCCCTACCGGCCGGGAAGGTTCACGTTCGAAGATGCGTCGCACGCTGCTCAGCCTCGGAATGCCCTTGCGGAATACGCTGGCGGCCCTGGTACTGCTGGTCGGTCTGGCGGCGCCGGCGGCGGCAGCCCCGGACGACGGTGGTGGGTGGGATCCGACGCTGCCCAAGATTCTGAGCTCGGGCGCCCCCGGTGATCCGGTCGCAATCGCCAACGCCGGCTTCCAGGCCAGCAAGATCGCGCTGCAGACCACCCAGAACCTGGGCCATCAGTTCCTGGCCACGCTGGGCCTGGCCCCCAGCACCACCGCGGCCTTCCCCGGCGGGCGGGTCGGAGCCCAGCAGGCCATCGAGTACGCGATCCGCCGGGCGGGCTCCCAGATGGGCGTGCCGTACTCCTGGGGTGGCGGCACGCTGACCGGCCCGGGGCCGGGCGTGGACGAGGACGCCGGCAAGATCGGATTCGACTGTTCGGGCCTGACCCGCTACGCGTATGCAGGTGTGGGAGTGCAGATCCCGAAGTATTCGGGCGACCAGTACAACACCGGCACCCCGGTCTCGCCGGCCCAGGCGCGGCGCGGAGACCTCATCTTCTACGGCCCCGGCGGCAGTCAGCACGTGACCATCTACCTCGGCAACGGCAAGATGCTGGAGGCCTCCAGCGCGGCCGGCCACGTCACCGTCAGCCCCGTGCGCACCGCAGGGATGTCGCCGCATCTGTCCCGGATCATCAACTACTGATTCGCGCGGCTCGCATCGGGGAGTGAAATCAGGTCCGTGGCGGCCCTGGATTGCATCGCTGTGTTCACGTTCGGCGAAGTGGACGACGGGGAGGCCATCAGCGGGGCACGTCGACGGATTCCGAAGTGCCTGGAATAGTTGACTCCGGACTCGTAGAAAGGCCACTCCGCAACCAACGGGGTGCGCCGCAAAAGGCAGAACCGTGGAGGGTTGTTGATGACGTCACCAGGTGGGTCACCCAGTTTTACGTCGGGGGGCGCGCACGCGGCCTCGATGGCCGGGGCCCCCGCGTCCTCGCCGGTGCAGTCGGCCAACGGGCTCAGCGGTGAGGTGCAGACCCTCGAACGCGCGATCTTCGAGGTCAAGCGCGTCATCGTCGGGCAGGACCAGCTCGTGGAGCGCATCCTGGTGGGCCTGCTGGCCAAGGGCCACGTGCTGCTCGAGGGTGTGCCCGGCGTCGCCAAAACGCTCGCTGTGGAGACCTTCGCCAAGGTGGTCGGCGGTTCCTTCGCCCGTATTCAGTTCACCCCGGACCTGGTGCCCACCGACATCATCGGTACCCGTATCTACCGCCAGGGTCGTGAGGAGTTCGACATCGAACTCGGACCCGTGGTGTGCAACTTCCTACTCGCCGACGAGATCAACCGCGCACCGGCCAAGGTGCAGTCGGCCCTGCTGGAAGTCATGGCCGAGCGCAAGATCTCCATCGGCGGCAAGGACTACGCGCTGCCCAGGCCGTTCCTGGTGATGGCCACCCAGAACCCGATCGAGAACGAGGGCGTGTACCCGCTGCCGGAGGCGCAGCGTGACCGCTTCCTGTTCAAGATCAACGTCGACTACCCGTCGCCGGAGGAAGAGCGCGAGATCATCTACCGGATGGGTATCACCCCGCCGGAGCCCAAGCAGGTACTTGATACCGGCGACCTGCTCCGCTTGCAGGAGCTGGCCGCCAACAACTTCGTGCATCACGCGCTGGTGGACTACGTCGTGCGCGTGATCACCGCGACGCGCCGGCCCGAGCAGTTCGGGATGAACGACGTCAAGGCGTGGGTCGCGTTCGGCGCCTCGCCGCGTGCCTCGCTCGGCGTCATCGCGGCGTCCCGTGCGCTGGCATTGGTGCGCGGTCGCGACTACGTCATCCCGCAGGACGTCCTCGACGTGATCCCCGACGTGTTGCGGCACCGACTGGTGCTGACCTACGACGCGCTGGCCGACGACGTCTCGCCGGAGACGGTGATCAACCGCGTCCTGCAGACCGTCGCGCTGCCGCAGTTGAATACCGTTCCGCAGCAGGGTCATTCGGTCCCGCCGGCGGCACCGCCGGCCCAGGTGGCCCAGGCCTCGCCGGCTGGCCGTTGAGCGACCCGCGCACCGTCCATCCGCCGTCGTTCGAGCGCGGCGAGATCGGCGACCCGAAACTCTCGGCGGCGCTGCGCACGCTCGAGCTCACCGTCAAGCGCAAGCTCGACGGCGTGCTGCACGGCGACCATCTCGGTCTCATGCCGGGTCCGGGTTCGGAGCCGGGGGAGTCGCGGCTCTACCAGCCCGGTGACGACGTGCGCCGCATGGACTGGTCGGTGACCGCGCGCACCACCCATCCGCACGTGCGCCAGATGATCGCCGACCGCGAGCTGGAGACCTGGCTGGTGGTAGACATGTCGGCCAGCCTGGACTTCGGCACCACCGGCTGCGAGAAACGTGACCTCGCCGTCGCCGCGGCGGCTGCCATCACCTACCTCAACAGTGGCGGCGGAAACCGGCTGGGCGCGATCATCGCCAACGGCGACAGCATCATCCGGCTGCCGGCGCTGTCCGGCCGCCAGCACGAGCAGACGCTGTTGCGGGCCATCGCGACGTCCCCCCGGGCGCCGCTGGGCACCCGCGGTGACCTGGCGGTGGCCATCGACGCGCTGCGCCGGCCGGAACGCCGCCGCGGCATGGCGGTCGTCATCAGCGACTTCCTCGGGCCGATCAACTGGATGCGCCCACTGCGTGCCATCTCGGCGCGCCACGAGGTGCTCGGTATCGAGGTGCTCGATCCGCGTGACGTCGAGCTGCCCGAGGTCGGCGACGTGATCCTGCAGGACACCGAGTCGGGCGCCACCCGGGAATTCACCATCGACGCCCAGCTGCGTGACGACTTCGAGAGGGCGGCCGCCGCACACCGCGAGGAGGTTGCGCGCACGCTGCGCCGCTGCGGCGCCCCGCTGCTGACCCTGCGCACCGACCGCGACTGGATCGCCGACATCGTGCGCTTCGTGGCTTCGCGGCGCCGCGGCGCACTTGCCGGGAGTCAGTAACCGGCACACCCGACCGACCGACCACACGAGACGGAAACGGACACCACAGCGCTCTCATGACACTGCCATTGCTCGGGCCGATGTCGCTCAGCGGCTTCAAACACCCGTGGTTCTTCCTGTTCCTTCTGGCCGTGCTGGGCCTGATCGCGCTCTATGTCGTGGTGCAACTGGCCCGGCAGCAGCGGGTGCTGCGATTCGCCAACATGGAACTGCTGGAGAGTGTGGCGCCCAAGCAGCCGACACGCTGGCGGCATCTGCCCGCCATCCTGCTGGTCGCCTCGCTGACCCTGCTGACCATCGCGATGGCCGGGCCCACCAACGACGTGCGGGTTCCACGCAACCGCGCCGTGGTGATGCTGGTGATCGACGTGTCACAGTCCATGCGTGCCACCGACGTGGAGCCCAGCCGGCTGGCAGCGGCCCAGCAGGCGGCGAAGAAGTTCGCCGAGGAGTTGACCTCCGGTATCAACCTGGGTCTCATCGCGTATGCGGGCACCGCGACGGTGCTGGTGTCGCCGACCACCAACCGGGACGCCACCAAGGCCGCGATCGACAAGCTCCAGCTGGCCGACCGCACGGCCACCGGCGAGGGCATCTTCACCGCGCTGCAGGCGATAGCCACGGTCGGTGCGGTGATCGGTGGCGGCGACGAGCCCCCGCCGGCACGCATCGTGCTGTTCTCCGACGGCAAGGAGACCGTGCCGTCGAACCCGGACAACCCCAAGGGGGCGTTCACCGCGGCCCGCACCGCCAAGGACCAGGGCGTGCCCATCTCGACGATTTCGTTCGGCACCCCGTACGGCTTCGTCGAGATCAACGACCAGCGCCAGCCGGTACCCGTCGACGACCAGACCCTGAAGAAGGTGGCCGAGCTCTCCGGCGGGAACTCCTTCTCGGCGTCCAACCTGCAGGAGCTCAACAAAGTCTTCGAGGACCTGCAGCAGCAGATCGGCTACGAGACCGTCAAGGGCGACGCGAGTACCGGCTGGCTGCGGCTGGGCTCGCTGCTGCTCGCGCTGGCGGCCCTGGCGGCACTGTTGATCAACCGCCGCCTGCCCGGCTGAGCTCGGCTGTGATTTCGGTGCGCGCAGCGGCGCCGAGCGCACCCGGGCGCACCGAAAACACTCCGGCGGGGCGATTTCGGAGCAACGCCGCCGAGACGATAGGTTGACGACCATGACCGACACCGCAACCGAAACCGTCGAGCAGGCCGGCAAACCGTCGTTCGTCTCCCGTTCTGTCCTGGTGACCGGCGGAAACCGGGGGATCGGTCTGGCCATCGCGCAGCGCCTTGCCGCCGACGGGCACAAGGTGGCCGTCACACACCGCGGCTCCGGTGCACCCGAAGGTCTGTTCGGCGTGGAATGCGATGTCACCGACAACGACGCCGTCGACCGTGCCTTCAAGGAGGTCGAGGAACACCAGGGCCCGGTCGAGGTGCTGGTCTCCAATGCCGGCATCTCCAAGGATGCCTTCCTCATGCGGATGACCGAGGAGCGGTTCGAGGAGGTCATCAACGCCAACCTCACCGGCGCGTTCCGGGTCGCTCAGCGGGCTTCGCGCAGCATGCAGCGCAAGCGCTTCGGCCGGATCATCTTCATCGGCTCGGTATCGGGCATGTGGGGCATCGGCAACCAGGCCAACTACGCGGCGGCCAAGGCCGGTCTGATCGGCATGGCCCGCTCGATCTCCCGGGAGCTGTCCAAGGCCGGGGTCACCGCGAACGTCGTCGCTCCCGGCTACATCGACACCGAGATGACCCGCGCGCTGGACGAGCGGATTCAGGAAGGCGCCCTGGAGTTCATCCCTGCCAAGCGGGTCGGCACGGCCGAAGAGGTCGCCGGCGCCGTCAGCTTCCTGGCGTCCGAGGATGCCAGCTACATCGCCGGTGCGGTCATCCCGGTCGACGGCGGCATGGGTATGGGCCACTGAAAGCTTTGGCTTACTAGAACTTTCGCTCACATATTCCCGACGAAGGAGTCAGCACAATGGCAGGTCTGCTCGAAGGCAAGCGCATCCTGGTCACCGGGATCATCACCGACTCGTCGATCGCGTTCCACATCGCCAAGGTCGCCCAGGAGGCCGGCGCAGAGTTGGTGCTCACCGGCTTCGACCGGATGAAGTTGATCCAGCGCATCGCCGACCGGCTGCCGAACCCGGCGCCGCTGCTGGAACTCGACGTGCAGAACCAGGAGCATCTCGACTCGCTGGCCGGGCGCATCAGCGAGGTCATCGGCGAGGGCAGCAAGCTCGACGGCGTGGTGCACTCCATCGGCTTCATGCCGCAGACCGGCATGGGGATCAACCCATTCTTCGACGCCCCCTACGAGGACGTCGCCAAGGGCATCCATATCTCGGCGTACTCCTATGCGTCGCTGGCCAAGGCCACGCTGCCGGTGATGAACGCCGGCGGCAGCATCGTCGGCATGGACTTCGACCCCACCCGGGCGATGCCGGCCTACAACTGGATGACGGTCGCCAAGAGTGCGCTGGAATCGGTCAACCGCTTCGTCGCACGCGAGGCCGGACAGGTCGGTGTGCGTTCGAATCTGGTTGCCGCCGGCCCGATCCGGACTCTGGCCATGAGCGCCATCGTCGGCGGCGCGTTGGGCGCCGAGGCCGGTGACCAGATGCGCCTGCTGGAAGAGGGCTGGGATCAGCGGGCGCCGGTCGGCTGGAACATGAAGGACCCGACGCCGGTGGCCAAGACCGTTTGCGCACTGTTGTCGGACTGGCTGCCGGCCACCACCGGAACCATCGTGTACGCCGACGGCGGGGCGCACACCCAGCTGCTCTAGTGGAGCTCGACGCACTTCTGGTGCTCTCGTTCGGGGGACCGGAGGGCCCCGACGACGTGATGCCGTTCCTGGAGAACGTCACCCGGGGCCGGGGTATCCCGCGTGAGCGTCTGGCCGCGGTCGCCGAACACTACCTGCACTTCGGTGGGGTGTCGCCGATCAACGGCATCAACCGTGCGCTGATCGAACAGATCCGCACTCGCACCGATCTGCCCGTTTATTTCGGCAACCGAAACTGGGAACCGTACGTCGAAGACACCGTTGTGGCCATGCGCGACAACGGCATTCGCCGCGCAGCGGTTTTTGCCACGTCCGCCTGGGGTGGCTACTCCGGATGCGCGCAGTATCAGGAGGACATCGCCACGGCGCGCGAGGCCGTCGGGCCGGGCGCGCCGGAGCTGGTCAAACTGCGATCCTATTTCGACCATCCCCTGTTGATCGCGATGTTCGCCGACGCGATCGCCGACGCCGCGGCCACGTTGCCGGAGGAACTGCGCGACAGCGCGCGGCTGGTGTTCACCGCCCACTCGATTCCGTTGCGCGCCAAGGATCGTTGTGGGCCGGACCTTTACCCGCGGCAGGTCGGGTACACCTCGGCGTTGGTAGCGGCGGCGGCCGGATACTCCGACTATGACCAGGTATGGCAGTCGCGGTCCGGCCCGCCGCAGGTGCCGTGGCTGGAACCTGATGTCGCCGAGCATCTTTCGGCGCTGGCCGAAGGCGGCACCCGTGCCGTGATCGTGTGCCCCGTCGGTTTCGTCGCCGACCACATCGAGGTGGTGTGGGACCTGGACAACGAACTCGCCGAGCAGGCCCAGGCCGCCGGCATCGTGCTTGCCCGGGCGTCGACGCCGAACGCGCAGCCGCGGTTCGCGGAGCTGGTGCTCGAACTCGTCGATGAACTGCGCGGTGGCCGAGCCGCATCGAGAGTGATTGGCCCACAGCCGGTCCCAGGCTATGGAAGCAGTCTCAACGGGGCGTTCTGCGCACCGGACTGTGAGCCGACGATGCCCCCGGTGACGCGCGGCTGAGCGAGCGATCAGACTCTGCGGCCGGCGCGCTAGTCCTCGAGGGTGCGCTGTTGTACGCACATGTGCGGTGTGTTGTGTACAAACACGGACGCTCGCGCAGAAAGATAGGCTCGCGCAGGGGGCGGGCTCGGGCTGCTGGGGCTAGGTCCAGGCGGACTGCAGGATTGCGCTGACCGCAGCCTGGCGGGCCGCACGCACCACCGAGGACAACGGCCGCAGGGCGTCACCGGCGACCTGTGCCTCGGATGAGGACTGTGTCGCGATCGGCATCAAACCCGCGCTGACGGTGATGATCGCATCGACATGAGCCGCAGACTCGAGCACCCGCAACGCGCGTGTCGGTGCGTGGTCGGGGGCATGATGCGCACTGACCGACCGCATCACCTGGGCGACCAGGCCGCGCGGATCGTCGACATCGGGCCCGCTGCCGTCGCCCCGCAGCCGGGTCAGCGCGTCCGCCGCGGCGCGAACGGCCGACCGCAACTCGTATTCGGCCTCGCCGAGGTCGATGTGCTCGGCGACCGGCACGCTCTGCAGCGTGTAGGCCGTCCACGACAGCGCACACAGCTGGGGGTCCGGTTCGAAGCCGGTGCTGTCTGCATCGTCGAGATTCCCCAGGTCATCGAGGTCCTCGGACTCGCTGTACTGAAAATCGGGCACCAGACCGATGGACGCGCCGCGTTCGGCGCTGACAATCAGGGCCTCACCGGCGCTGATCGCGTCGCGCTGGAAGGCCGTCCCGGCGGGCAGGCCACGGACGTCGCCGGGCACCGGGAGCGCGATGCTGATCGAGGCAGCGCCCGGCCGCGCGCTCGAACGGACCGTCTGCAGCAGGGACACCGCGCCCGCATCGTTGAGGTCGGGCCAGGGCAGCCCGGTGACCTCGGCGGCTGCGGCGTCGTACGCGGTTACCGAATGTCTTGGTGCCCAAAGGGATAGCGCATCGAGGACGTCGTCGGGCGCGGCGCGGCCGGCCAGCCAGGCGTTGGCCCACATCGCCAGCGACGCGCTCGGACACCACATGCAGCGCAGTTTAGTGCCAGTGCCGCCCAACGGCTTCGTGCGGCGCGGTCGCGTCTTCAAGTCGCCTGCCGAGTCGGTCCGGAGCGCTATCCTGGCGCCATGCCTGTGGCCCTGATTTGGCTCATCGGAGCGCTCGGGCTCGCCGGCGCCGAGGCGCTCACGGGCGACATGTTCCTGCTCATGCTCAGCGTCGGTGCGTTGGCCGCGGCCGGCAGCAGTTGGCTGCTCGACACACCGCTGTGGGCCGACGGCCTGGTCTTCCTGATGGTGTCGATCCTGCTGCTGGTGGTGGTGCGCCCCGCACTGCGCCGCCGCCTACTGCCGGCCACTCCCGCGTTAACGGGCATCGAGGCACTGGAGGGCCGGCACGCGCTGGTGCTGGACAGGGTCAGCCAGCACACCGGACAGATCAAGCTCGACGGTGAGGTGTGGACCGCGCGCCCGCTCGATGAGCAGGACGTCTACGAAACGGGCGAACAGGTGACTGTCATGCGCATCGACGGCGCCACTGCCGTCGTGTGGAAGAACGTCTGAGAGGGGAAGCAGATGGACGGGGCGGTAGCGGGGCTGGTTCTGCTCGCGGTGTTGATCGTGTTGGCGGTGATCATCGTGGCCAAGTCGGTCGCGCTGATCCCGCAAGCCGAAGCCGCGGTGATCGAGCGGCTGGGCCGCTACAGCAAGACGGTGTCGGGCCAGCTCACACTGCTGTTCCCGTTCATCGACAGGATCCGGGCGCGCGTCGACCTGCGCGAGCGCGTTGTGTCGTTTCCGCCCCAGCCGGTGATCACCGAGGACAACCTGACGCTGAACATCGACACGGTGGTCTACTTCCAGGTCACCAATCCGCAGGCTGCGGTCTATGCGATCAGCAACTACATCGTGGGTGTCGAGCAGTTGACCACCACGACGCTGCGCAACGTGGTGGGCGGTATGACTCTGGAGCAGACGCTGACCTCCCGGGATCAGATCAACGGCCAGTTGCGGGGGGTCCTTGACGAGGCGACCGGCAAGTGGGGCCTGCGGGTGGCCCGGGTGGAGCTGCGCAGCATCGACCCGCCGCCGTCGGTGCAGGAGTCGATGGAAAAGCAGATGAAGGCCGACCGCGAGAAGCGCGCGATGATCCTGACCGCCGAAGGTGTGCGTGAGTCGTCGATCAAGCAGGCCGAGGGGCAGAAGCAGGCGCAGATCCTGGCCGCCGAAGGCGCCAAACAGGCCGCCATCCTGGCGGCCGAAGCCGACCGGCAGTCGCGCATCCTGCGTGCCCAGGGCGAACGCGCCGCGCAGTACCTGCAAGCCCAGGGCGAGGCGAAGGCGATCGAGAAGACGTTCGCGGCGATCAAGGCCGGCCGCCCTACCCCCGAACTGCTGGCCTACCAGTACCTGCAGACTCTGCCCAAGATGGCCGAGGGGGAGGCCAACAAGGTGTGGGTGGTGCCCAGCGACTTCGGCTCGGCACTACAGGGTTTCACCAAACTGCTCGGCGCCCCCGGCGAGGACGGGGTGTTCCGTTACACGCCGTCGCCGGTGGATCCCGCCCCGGCCGGCACCGACGACTCCGACGAGGTCGCCGACTGGTTCAGCACCCAGACCGACCCGGCGATCGCACAGGCGGTCGCACGGGCCGAGGCCGAG
>DASUGW010000089.1:0-4296 GCA_036273805.1 Mycobacterium sp. | reverse complement strand
GACGTCTCGGTACTCGAAAAACGCCACGGTCTGCTCATCACCGAACTCGAAGAAGTAGTGCCGGAAGGATTCGTTGCCCAGGTGCGCGACGAGCCGCGCCCCGAGCACGCCGTGCCAGAACCGCGTGGTGGCGTCCATGTCATTCGTAATCAGGGCGAGGTGGTTGATGCCCCGCCAGAAGGGCCTAGCGATCTCGGTCATGGGTCAAGTCTAGAAAGCCACCAGACCCATGTCGAGATCGACGCCTGCGGATCTACGCCGAAAAGGCTGTTGCTTAATCACCGTGGCCGCGTTCTCAAGATCATAAATAGTGAGCAGCCGCCGTGCAAGATCGCACTGCGATCACTCATGTAAGGGGCTCCGGTGCTTGATCGGCCCGGGGTTCCAGGGTTGCATGAGCATCCCGGTTGGTCCGGTGGGAGCCGTCGAGTATCGCTCTGAGGAAGGACGATGAGGTTGGTCGTCTGTGGCCTCGTAAAAGTGATTGCCACCGCTGGCCTGGCCACGGATGTCCCGGATCAGGGAAGTGGGTCGGTCCAGTGAGGCCGGGCCCGGTTGCAGCACATGAGTGGGAGCCGTGATCAGGTTGCTCGCCACCTTGGGACCGTGGTCATTGAGTGTTGCTGCCGCCTGCGCGGTCTGGCCGGAGTCAGAGCGGGTTCCGGCGATCGGGGAGGTTCCAGGTGACGCGACGGCTGGTTGGGGTGGATTTGGGGATCGCGAGCGCACACGGTGCGGGTACTCGCGGCGGATGGGCGGGAGGTGTGCCGGCGGCGGTGTGAGCCGACGGTGGCCAGCCTGGCTGTGGTGGAGGCGGCCGCGTTGGTCAGGGCACCGGTGGGCACGGTGTTAGAGGTGGTGGTTGAGCCGACCGGGCCGGCATGGTTGCCGGTGGCGGTGTTCTTTTCTGCCCGGGGGCATCGGGTGTTTCGGGTGTCGTCGGCCAAGGCCGCGGATCTGCGTCGGTTTTTGTCTCGGCATGCCAAAAGCAACGGTATTGACGCTGACACCCTGGCCCGGTTGCCGTTGATCGACCCGGGTGGGTTGGCGCCCTTGGAGCTGCCCGGTCCGCAGGCTGCGGCGTTGGATCGTCGGGTCCGTGCGACCGACCGGCTGACCCGGTTGGCCGCCCAGCACAAGACGCGGATTAAGGATCTGGTCCGGCAGTTGATGCCGTGTTCCCCGCTGACCGGTGACCTCGGGGTCGCCGATCTGGCGGTGCTGGAGCGCTGGGTCGATCCGCGGGCGCTACTCAAGGCGGGACCGGCCCGGCTGACCAAGACGATCGTAGGGGCGTCGAGCAATCATCAGGGCGCCCAACGCGCCCAGGCTTGGCGGGTCGCCGCGACCGCCGCCCTCGAGCTCTACGCTGATCATCCCGCGGTGGCGTTCACCGATCTGGCCGCCGAGGTCGCCACCGAGGTCCGGCTGCTCCGGGCGACCCAGGCCGAGCTGGCGGTGCATGCCCAGCAGCGTGAAGACGCCTACCGCTGGGTTGATGTGGGTGGGTTGGCCCGCAACCTGCCCGGGTTCGGAGACATCGGCGCCCCGGTTCTGGTCGCCGGGATGGGCCGGCCGACCGGTTCCGCAGCCCAGCGGCGTTTAAGTCCTTCACCGGGCTGGCCCCACGCGCCTCGGAGACCGGCAACACCGACCGCAAGGGCCAACCGATGACCAAGGCCGGGTCCTCGCTGCTGCGGGTCACCCTGGTCCAGGCCGCCGACCACGCCCGCAAACAGGACCCGCAACTAGCCAAGATCTACTACACCCAGATGGTCGCGCGCGACCAAGGGCAGGCCCTGGCCTGCCCGCGACCGCCTGCCCAGGGACGGCAGAGACATCCCAGGGCTCCATTTGTCAAGCCGCAACTTGTTGATCTTCATTGATGGTCGTGGGCCAGGCGGTGTCCTCGTCGTAGACGGTGCGGGTCTTCAGGCAGCCGTGCAGGATGCCGACGAGGCGGTTGGCCAGCTGGCGCAAGGCTGCGGAGTGGCCGCTGCCGCGGTCGCGTTGTTGGTCGTAGTAGGCGCGGGCGCCGGGTGAGGCGTTGAGCGCCGATTGCGCTTGACAGCTCAGCGCATCGAGGAGCCGGTCGTTGTGTACGTATCGAGCGTGCACGGTCTTTTTCTTGCCCGATTGGCGAGTGATCGGGCTGGTGCCGGCGTAGTTCTTGCGGGCGCGGGCACCGGTGTAGCGGGAGAGGTCGTCGCCGAACTCGCCGAGCACCCGGGCGCCCAGAATGGGCCCCAGGCCGGGCTGGGAGGAGATGATCTCAGCGTCCGGGTGCCGGCCAAAATGCGCCTCGACCTGCCCCTGCATGGTCTTGATCTGGATCTGAAGGGTGGTCAGGATTGCGGCCTGGGCGCGCACGGTGGCGGCGTACGCGGCGGTGATCACCTCTGGCTGGCCCAGCTGCTCGGTGCGCAGCGCGGCCTGGATCGCCGCGGCCTTGTCCTGGATCTGGCGGCGCCGGGCCCGCTTGAGCGCCGCGCTGATTTGCCTGATCGATAACCTCGCCGCGGTGGCCGGGTCCGGCGCCGCGGCCAGCAGCTCCAGCGTATCGGCGCCGGCCAGGTCGTCGCCGAAGGCGACCAGCGCGGCGGGGAAGAACTCCCGCAACGTGCTGCGCAGCCGCAGCAGGTGCCGGGTCCGTTCCCAGATCAGTCGCTGGTGCGCCCGGGCCAGCACCTTGACCGCCTCGGCGGCGTCGCTGTCCCCGGCGACCGGGCGCAGCTGGTGTCGATCGGTGCGCACCATGTCAGCCAGCGTGTGCGCATCCGCGGTGTCACTCTTCGCACCAGAGACGCAGTGTCGTTCCCGGTAGCGAGCCACCTGCAACGGGTTGATCGCATACACCTGATAGCCGGCGGCGACCAGCGCCACCACCCACGGGCCCCGGTCGGTCTCGATCCCGACCACCACCTGTTCCGGCTCGTCGTCGTCATCGAGCTGCTCAGCGATCAACTCATGCAGCCGGCTGATCCCGACGATCCCCTCATCTAGCCGGGCTCGGCCCAGCCGCCGGCCGGCCTCATCTTGGATCTCCACATCATGATGCTGCTCAGACCAGTCATCACCCACGAACAGCAATCCCGTCCTCCTCCGCTAGTGGCACGGCACCTGACCCTGCTTCGGCAGCCCAGTGGGAGAACCAGCGACCTAATGATCAAGTGCTCGCGCCGCAACGGCGGGCACGACATCCCATCAGCTGTTCGCTCTCTCACACCACCGGCAAGGGGCACGATCTCTGCCTAGGATTCCGAGCAGGCATCCGGGCTCAATGAGTGCTCACCCACCGGCGGCTACCGGGACGGAGTCTGCCTGAGCCGACCCGGTAGCTCTCATTAGGCTCGCGGGTCAAGGGCGGCCGCAGGCCGTCGCGCAGCGATGCGCAGCACCCTTGACGCGGGAGGGGCTGGCCCGTACACCGCGCAGCCCGAACCCGCGCCCCCTTGACACCCGATCCCCGATAGGGAATCACTTTTAGCGATCATGGTGGCGCAGGTTTTCGTGCTTTACGGGTCCGGCGGTGGCCAGCTGACGCAGGTGTGTCCAGCATCGGAGTCCGCTGAGCAGCAGCTGAGCCGCAGCCTCGGGTGCTTAGGCGTTTCGGGATCGGCAGGTGCGGTGCGTGCGATGTGGCGCCGTGCCTACCCGTACGCCGTCGTTGCTGTCAGATGAAGCTGTCAAGATCATGCGGATTGATCGGCCCAGTACGCACGGACATTGTCGCTGAGGGGCGCGCCCTTGCAGCGGTGGACGAACATGGTGGTAGGGCTCAGTCGCGCTGTGTGTGCTTACGTCTACCCACGTGCGGGTACGGCAGGTGCTTACTCCCTTTAGAGCAGAAGCACCACCCCAAACCGCAAACGGAAATAAGCTGAAGTGTTGCGTCGTGCCGAAGGATTGAAAGGCAGGGTGGACCCGGTGGAGAACGCCATCCTTCGCCACACGCCCCAGCTGGAAACGTCCACAGCGGCGGCGCGTTGCGTCCCACAGCGGTCACGGGTGGCGGCGGGGCCGACCATGTTCTTGTTTAGCGACATCGTGGCCAGCACCCAGCGCTGGGAAGGCGACCCAGAAGCGATGACGGTCGACCTGGCGCGACACGATGAGTTGCTCCGCACCTGCATCGAGACCACCGGCGGGGAGGTCTTTTGCCACACCGGGGATGGGATGGGCGCGGCGTTCACCGCCGCACCCGACGCGGTCGCGGCCGCGGTGGCGGCTCAACGGGCGCTAGCGGGCGCCGCCTGGGCCGCCGCTGGGCCGCTGCGGGTGCGGATGGCGATCCAC
>DASUGW010000088.1:0-48351 GCA_036273805.1 Mycobacterium sp. | reverse complement strand
GTCCGACATGAAGTCGAACCGTTCGCCGGATGGCAATTCGCCGATGACCTCAGACGTGATCGCCGCCACACCTTCAGTCAGCCCAGCTATCGCGCGGCGGGTGAACACGTCACGCACCGATCCCCGCAGTCGGTCGTGGTTCGAGCCGTCCGCGAAAAGCATCGAGGCCTTGGTGAATTCCGGCCCGATCAGCTGCATGGAGGCGCGGGCCACCGGATTGGCCAACGGGTCGCTGGTCCACCCGGAACCGCCGAGGACGTAACGGGCAGCGTCGTAACCGAGCACAAGCCAGGCTTGGGCGACGTCGTCCCACACCACATCCCCGTCACGGCGTCGCGCTTCGTAGAACGAATACGGATCAGCGGCATCCCACGGGAGCCGCGCTGCTGTGACGTCAGTGGTTCTCACGGACATCCGCCCCAAAAGGCAGTTCACGCTCGCAAACCCAGGCCGCATGTTGCCGGCCCAGATCGGTGACCGGGGCAGCCACACCATCCATGTCGTCGAGCGCTGCTCGGGCGTGGAATGTTGCCTGCAGCGCGGTGAAGATCGCATTCATCGACAAGTTGAGGCGCGAAAAGAAGACGAAGTGGGGTGGCACGGTTATGTGCCGCATCGGATGGTCGGCATCACGGACGTCGAGCATTGATGTGATGGCACGTTGCGATGCGTCCGCCGTGTAGGTGACCGGCTGAGGCGCGAGAATTTCGTAGATGATGGACTCCCACCACCGGTATGCGTCGTCTGGTGTCAGCATCGAATCTGCTGCGAAGAAACCACTTTCGACCATGTTGGCGTGCAGCTCGCCCTTGTTTCCGTCGACGGCGGACCGCACCAACTGCACGATGCGGTAGCGCTGGCTTTCGGACAGCACCTTCACGCAGCCGAAGTCGACGAAGCCGACCGTACCGTCCAGGCCGAACCGATAGTTACCGGGATGTGGATCGGCGTGGAACAGATTTGCGTGTCGGTAGGAGCCGGTCACGAAGCGGGTGATCACCTCCGCCCAGGTGTTCTTCAGATCCTGATCTGCGTCTTGTGCTGCCACCCAATCCAATCCGTCGAGGTAGGTCATGGTCAGCACCCGATCGCTGCAGGCTTCGCGGATGACCTCTGGTACCCGAATGAAGGGGTGATCGCGGTAGACGTCATGGAATGCGGTGATGTGAGCGGCTTCCTGTCGGTAGTCAATCTCTTCTGAGATGCGCTCGGAAATTTCCGCGGAGATGGGCCCGACGTCCGGCAATGATGCGCCCAGTGCACCTGCCGCGCCGGCGGCGAACCGAAACATCGTCGCCAGTAGTTCTGTGTTCGACAGATCATCGCGAATAGCTTGTGCCACACCGGGATACTGAATCTTGACCGCGACCTGGCGGCCGTCGTGCAGGACGCCGCGGTGCACTTGGCCGATGGATGCCGCTGCCATCGGATCGTCGGAGAACTCGGTGAACACCGTATCGATGGAACGGCCCAGTTCGTCCTCGACGACCCGCCGGGCCAGGGTGGAATCCATCGGTGGGGCGTCGGCCTGCAATCTGGTCAACGCTCGCTGATATGGCGAAAGTTCGCCCACGCCAATGGCATTGGCATCGACCATGGAAACCAGCTGGCCGGCTTTCATCAGCACGCCCTTGGAGTGGCCGAGCAGTTCGGCGTACTGCTCGGCGGTGCGCTGATGAAAGCGATCGAGAGCACCGGTGTTGCCGGCCTTCTCGCGTAGCGCTGCGACCATCCGTCCGCCCGCGGCGCGTGCGGTGAATCCGGCCACCGGCATGGTGCGGCGAATTCGCCCCCTGGGAACCGGTCGGTTGTTTGTAGCCACTGGGCCCTCCCTGGGATGTATGGTGATCTAGTACGAAATATATGACTCTTCTTATATGCGGTCAATGGTTTGGAGTCAAAGGTGGAAACATCCACAAAAGAACGCCTCGTCACTGAGGCCATGCGGTTGTTCAGTGAGCAGGGCTACCGCGCGACGAGCATCACCCAGATCGAGAAAGCGGCCGGTCTGGTACCGGGCTGCGGCGCGCTCTACAACCACTTCAAGACCAAAGACGCGGTGCTGGCGGCAGGTATCGACCGGCAACTGGACCGGCGCCGTGCGATGCACGACATCAGCGCGTTGTTCGCCGGCCAAGGGGATCTCCGGACCGAACTCAACCTGCTGGGGCGGTACCTGATGAGCGTGCTGAACCAGGAGAGCCAGTTCCTGCAAGTCGCGGCGCGCACCCCGGTGGACCAGTCGGCCCGCCTCAACGATGCCTACGCCGCGCTTGTCTCCGGGCTCTACAGCGAGCTGGCCGACTGGATTCGGGGCTGTGCGCCAGGACTCGACGGAAACGAGGCCAGGCGGATCGCGGTGGTCGGAGTCAACGCCCTGTTAGGCAAGCAGGCGACCCGCGTCGTCTTCCACGCACCGAAAGCCGACACGCCGGATGAGGAGTACCTTGCGGATTGGACCGCGATGCTGGCGGGCCGGATAGAACCGACCCGCTGAGCGCAGCGAGAGTGCGTTTTGTGACAAGAAATCAGCGGAAATCTGTCACAAACCGCACTTTCGGCGCTGAAAACTAGTGCTTGAAACGCTCGACCGAACGCTGTACCTCGGCCTCGGCTTCGGCGCGGCCCACCCAGTCGGCGGCCTTGACGTACTTGCCGGGCTCAAGGTCCTTGTAGTGCACGAAGAAGTGCTTGATGGCGTCCAGCTCGAAGCTCGAGACGTCGCCGATGTCCTGGATGTGGTCCCAGCGCTTGTCGCCTGCGGGAACGCAGAGCACCTTGGCGTCACCGCCGGCCTCGTCGACCATGTTGAACATGCCGACGGGACGGGCCTCGACGATCACGCCCGGAAACACCGACTCCGGCAGCAGCACCATGGCGTCCAGCGGGTCCCCGTCCTCGCCGAGGGTGTCCTCGATGAATCCGTAGTCGGCGGGGTAGGCCATCGGGGTGTACAGGTAGCGGTCCAGGCGCACCCGACCGGTTTTGTGATCCACCTCGTACTTGTTGCGCTGCCCCTTGGGGATCTCGATGGTGACGTCGAATTCCACCCGACTGGCTCCTTTGCCTCGATGCCTGGAAAGGTTTGTAGACAGCGATACCCTGCCATACATGCATCCGACCCGGTGGGGGCGATCCACCCACTTCGCGATCGGCGTCGGCGTCTTGCTCGTCATTGCGGCCGTCGTGGGGGCGTCGGCGCTGCTCACCGGTGCGCACCAGACGTCCGGCGACAGCACTGCGCTGCCACCCACGCCGGTTGCCGTGCTGCGTGCCGGCGTGGTCCCGGTGGCTGACGACGCCCCGGTGCCGACCACCGCGGGGTTGGCGGGGGCGCTGGCGGCGCCGCTGGCTGACCCCAACCTCGGCGTCATCACCGGCCGCATCGCCGACGCCAAGACAGGCCGCCGGCTGTGGGCGCAGGGCGACGATGTGCCGATGCAGCCGGCCTCGACCAACAAGGTGCTCACCTCGGCGGCGGCGCTGTTGACACTGGACCGCGACGCCAAGGTGACGACGAAGGTGATGGCCGCCGATCAGCGCACCCAGCCCGGTGTGGTCGTCCTCGTCGGCGGCGGCGATCCGACGCTGTCGGCGGCCCCGGCCGGTCAGGACACCTGGTATCCGGGCGCGGCGCGCATCAGCGATCTCGCCGCGCAGGTCCGCAGCACCGGGATGAAGGTCACGACGGTGCTGGTCGACACCTCGTTGTTCAGCGGGCCGGACATGGCCCCAGGCTGGGATCCCACCGACATCGACGGCGGCGACGTCGCCCCGATCCAATCGGTGATGCTCGACGGCGGGCGCATTCAACCGACGACGGTGGAGTCGCGGCGGTCGCTGACCCCGGCGCTGGATGCGGGCCGCGCACTGGCTGTCGCCCTGGGAGTTGACCGGGCGACCGTCGCCGCGGCGCCCGGCCCTGCCACCGGCAAGCAACTGGCTTCCGTGCAGTCGGCGCCGCTGATCGAGCGGCTGCGCCAACTCATGTCGGAGTCTGACAATGTGATGGCCGAGTCGGTGGCCCGCGAGGTGGCCGGCCAGAAACAGCTTCCGCGCAGCTTCGCCGGTGCCGTCGACGCCGTCACCGACTCGCTCAAATCCGCCGGCGTGGACTTCAAGGGTGCGACGCTGCAGGATTCCAGCGGCTTGTCGGTGCTGGATCGCCTGACCGCGACCACCCTCGACGAGGTTGTCGGCGCGGCTGCGGGACAGGATCAGCCGCGGCTGCGCCCGCTGCTGGACCTGCTGCCGATCGCCGGTGGTAGCGGGACGTTGTCGGACCGTTTCCTCGACCCGGCGACTGGCCGGGGGGCGGCCGGCTGGTTGCGGGCCAAGACGGGATCGCTGACCGGTACCAACGCGCTGGCCGGCATCGTCACCGACAACGCCGGACGGGTGCTGACATTCGCCTGGCTGTCCAACAACGCCGGACCGACAGGCCGCACGTCACTCGACGCACTGGCTTCGACCGTGCGCACCTGCGGGTGCGACTCGTGAGCCCAACCGACAGTTCCGCGGTAGGCCGGGCGGTGGACTGGGGTTTCGCCGCGACCGTCGGGGCCCGGCTGGTACGCCCGGCCCCGCCGATCACCGACTACACACGCGCCCAGGCCATCGACGAGTTGGCGGCGGCCTCGCTGGCGGCCGAGCCGCCGGTACGGGAGGTCACTGGGCTGCACACCGACGGGCCAGTGCCGCAAGCCCGGGTTGTGGACCGGCCGCAGTGGATCGGCGCGGCGGCCGATTCGATGCGCGAAATGCTGGGAGCCGGGCACGGCGATGTCGGCGAATCCGGTGGCGGGGGGCTGCGTCACCTGGCCGGCCGGTTGACCGGGCAGGTGGCCGGTGCGCAGACCGGCGCGGTGCTGGCGTTCGTGTCCTCGGGGATTCTCGGCCAGTACGACCCGTTCGCCCCCGGTGGGGGAACGCTACTTCTGGTGTACCCCAACGTGATTGCCGTCGAGCGGCAGTTACGCGTGTCGCCGTCGGACTTCAGGCTCTGGGTGTGCCTGCACGAGGTCACCCACCGCGTGCAATTCACCGCGAACCCCTGGCTTGCCGAGCACATGTCGGGTGCGCTGGCGGTTCTGACCTCCGACGGCACCGACACCGACATCGGTGCGGTGGCCGCCCGGCTGGCCGAAGTTGTTCGTAACCGCCGCAACCGGATTGACAATCCGACCAACGATCCCAACAACGACGGCATCCTCGGATTGGTGCGAGCGGTGCAGACCGAACCGCAGCGCAACGCGCTCGACCAGCTGCTGGTGCTCGGGACGTTGCTCGAGGGTCACGCCGAGCATGTGATGGATGCGGTGGGGCCCGCCGTGGTGCCCAGCGTGGCTGCGATTCGTGCTCGCTTCGACGGCCGGCGTGGCCGCAAACAGCCTCCGCTGCAACGGATTCTGCGTGCACTGCTGGGCGTCGATGCGAAGCTGGCGCAGTACACCCGGGGCAAGGCCTTCGTGGACGAGGTCGTGGGCCGGGTCGGCATGGCGCGGTTCAACAAGATCTGGGACAGCCCGGCGACCCTGCCGCTGCCCGGCGAGATCGACAGCCCGCAGCGATGGATCGACCGGGTGCTCTAGCCGCGCTGCGGGTGGCAGTGCGGCATTTTGCCGGCGCGTACCTGCCCGGAGCCGACCGGTGGGCGGTCGCGCTGTCCGGTGGCCCCGATTCGCTGGCGCTGACTGCCGTTGCGGCCGAGGCGCTGCCCACCACGGCACTGATCGTCGACCATGGATTGCAGGCCGGCTCGGCTGTTGTCGCCGAAGACGCGCGCCGACAGGCTCTTGCATTGGGTTGTGTTGGCGCACAGGTCATTTCGGTGCAGGTTGGCAGCGTCGGCGGCCCGGAGGCCGCGGCGCGAGCGGCCCGGTATGCCGCCCTCGAGCAGATCCGGGACGGCGCGCCGGTGTTGATCGGGCACACGCTCGACGACCAGGCCGAGACGGTGCTGCTGGGGCTGGGTCGCGGATCCGGGGGCCGGTCGATCTCGGGGATACGGCCCTACCAGCCGCCGTGGTGCCGCCCGCTGCTCGGCGTGCGGCGGGCAGTGACGGTGGCAGCGTGTGCCGAGTTGGGCATGACGCCCTGGCGTGATCCGCACAACACCGATCGCCGCTTCACCCGGGCGCGACTGCGCCACGAGGCGCTGCCGCTGCTCGAGGACATCCTTGGCGGCGGGGTGGCCGAGGCGCTGGCGCGGACCGCCGCGGCATTGCAGGACGACGGCGATGTGCTCGATGGACTGGCCTTGCGCGTGCTGGTCGAGGGACGGTCGGGCGCGACGCTGCCGGTCGCTGTGCTGAGCCCGTTGCCGGCTGCGTTGCGGCGCCGGGTGATCCGGGGCTGGCTGCTCGACGGTGGGGCGGTGCGTCTGACGGCGAAACAGATCACCGGCGTCGACGCGCTGGTCACCTCGTGGCGCGGGCAGGGTGGCGTCGCCGTGGGCAGCGAACTGCCGGGCCAGCGGCTTTTCGCGGGGCGCCGTGACGGTGCCCTGCTCCTCTACCACGAATCGGTGTGAGGATTTCGGGGATCAGTTGGTCGGCATTGGTTGGTCCCAGTGGCCGCCGCATGGCACGCTGTGGACGTGCCAGTCCACACTGCCGAGTTGTATCCCGGTGACATCAAGTCGGTGTTGCTCTCCGAGGAGCAGATAAAGACCCGGACGGCCGAACTCGCTGAACTGGTCGCGGAGGACTACCGCGCGTCGGCCGGTGACCAGGATCTGCTGCTCATCACGGTGCTCAAGGGCGCGGTGATGTTCGTGACCGACCTGGCCCGCACCATCCCGGTGCCCACCCAGCTGGAGTTCATGGCGGTCAGCTCCTACGGTTTGTCCACCTCGTCGTCGGGCGTGGTGCGCATCCTCAAGGACCTCGACCGCGACATCCACGACCGCGACGTCCTCATCGTCGAGGACATCATCGATTCCGGCCTGACACTGTCCTGGTTGATGCGCAACCTCGCCACCCGGCACCCGCGTTCGCTGCGGGTGTGCACGCTGCTGCGCAAACCGGAGGCGATGAAGGCCAAGGTCGACGTCGCCTACGTCGGCTTCGACATCCCCAACGAATTCGTGGTCGGTTACGGCCTGGACTACGCCGAGCGCTACCGCGACCTGCCGTTCATCGGGACACTGGAACCCAAGGTCTACACGCACTAACCCGCCCGACGGGAGATCGACATGACGACGACCCGAACCGCACTGCGTATCTGCCCGCTGTGCGAGGCCACCTGCGGGCTCGAACTGACCATCAGCACCGACCCCGTGGATCGGGTACTCGGTGCCCGCGGCGATCGCGACGATGTGTTCAGTGCGGGCTTCATCTGCCCCAAGGGCGCCGGATTCGCCGAACTCGACGGCGATCCGGACCGGCTGACCCGACCACTGCTCCGGCGCGACGGCCAATTCACGGAGGTCGGCTGGGACGAGGCGTTCGCCGTGGTCGCCGAGGGGCTCGGTGCGATCTTGCAACAGCACGGCGGCCAGTCCGTCGCGGTGTATCTGGGGAACCCGAATGCGCACACGGTGGCGGGCGCGCTGTACCCAACGCTATTGGTCCGCGCGCTGGGTACCCGAAACATGTTCAGCGCCAGCACCCTTGACCAGATGCCCAAGCAGGTGGCGCTGGGTTAC
Organism: Mycobacterium sp.; assembly: GCA_036273805.1. Lineage (GTDB taxonomy): Bacteria > Actinomycetota > Actinomycetes > Mycobacteriales > Mycobacteriaceae > Mycobacterium. The sequence goes on along the minus strand of DASUGW010000088.1, from coordinate 40,703 downwards.
CTGTTCGGCAACCCGTTCGCGTTCACGGTGCCCGACATGGATCGCACCGATCATCTGGTGATCATCGGTGCCAACCCGCTGGTGTCCAATGGCAGCGTCACCACCGCGCCGGATTTCGGCGGCCGGATCAAGGCGCTGCGCCGGCGTGGCGGGCGGCTGACCGTCATCGACCCCGCGCGCACCCGCACCGCTGCGATGGCCGACCGGCATCTGGCGCCGCGTCCGGGTACCGACGCAGCCTTGCTGTTCGCGGTGGTGCATGTGCTCTTCGACGAGGGCCTGGTCGCCGACGAGCTGGGGGGTATCGCCCAGCACGTGACCGGCCTTGCCGAGTTGCGTTCGCTGGCAATGGATTTCTCACCGGAGGTGGTCGCCGGTCATTGCGGGGTGGCGGCGGAAGAGATTCGGGAACTCGCGCGCGAAATCGCTGCGGCACCCAGTGCCGCGGTGTACGGCCGCATCGGTACGTCGACCGTCGAGTTCGGCACCTTGGGCAGCTGGCTGGTCGACGTCGTCAACATCTTGACCGGCAACCTCGACCGTCCCGGTGGCGTGATGTTCCCGCTGGGACCGACGGCCCCCGCGCCACCCCGCGCCGCGAAACCCGGCCGCGGATTCGCAACCGGCCGCTGGCACAGCCGGGTGTCGGGCCATCCCGAGGCCGCGGGTGAATATCCCGCGGTCGCGCTGGCCGAGGAGATCGACACCCCCGGTGACGGGCAGGTGCGTGCGGTGTTGACCATCGCCGGTAATCCGGTGCTGTCCGCGCCGGACGGCGAGCGGTTGTCGCGGGCGCTCGACCGTGTCGACTTCATGGTGAGCGTCGACCCGTACCTAAACGAGACCACCCGGCACGCCGATGTCATTTTGCCGCCACCACCACCCTCGCAGAGCCCGCATTTCGATTTCGCCCTGAACAATCTCGCGATACGCAACAATGCGCGGTACTCGCCGCCGGTGTTCCCGTTACCCGACGGTCGCCCCGATGAGGCCGAAATCCTTTCGCGCATAATACTTCTGGTGTTCGGTGCCGGTATCGGTGGCAATCCGGAAACGGTTGACGAACAAGTGATCGCGACGACGCTGGCCAAGGCGACAGTCGATCCGCAGTCCCCGGTTTACGGACGCCCGGTGGAGGAACTCGCCGCGGCGCTGACCGGCACCCGCGGATACGAACGGCGCCTGGACATGATGCTGCGCCTCGGCGCATACGGCGACGGTTTCGGTGCCGACCCCGCCGGACTGACCCTGCAGCGGCTCAAGGATGCGCCGCACGGCGTCGACCTCGGTCCGCTGCAACCGCGGCTGGAGCAGGTGCTGCGCACCGTCTCTGGCACCGTCGAGCTCACCAACCCGGCACTCGTCGCCGACACGGCCCGCCTGCGAGCCACCCTCGCCGCGGACTCCGGAGTGCCCGACGGCCGCCTGGTGCTGATCGGCCGGCGGCACCTGCGCTCCAACAACAGCTGGATGCACAACCTGCCGGCGCTCGCTGGCGGCACCAACCGCTGCACGCTGTACATGCATCGTGACGATGCTGCCGGGCTCGGCGTCGAGGACGGCTCCGATGTGGTGGTCAAGGGGGCCGGCGGTGAACTCATCGTGCCGGTGGAACTCACCGACGGCATCCGACCCGGGGTCGTTTCGCTGCCGCATGGCTGGGGCCACGGCCAGGACGGCACCCGGCTGACGGTGGCGGCCACCCAGCCGGGCGTCAACGTCAATCAGCTCAACGACGGTTCGGCACTGGATCCGTTGTCGGGCACCGCGGTGCTCAACGGCATTCCGGTAGTGGTGTCGACCGCCTGAACTCAGGGATTTCGGTGCGCGCAGAGGCGCTCAGCGCGCGCTATCGCACCGAAATCGCAAGGGGTCAGCCCAGTTCCCAGACAACCGTCACGGCGAAGCTGACGGTCTGCTGCCCGGGTTCGACGGGCACCGGAGCGGCTGCGACCATCGGCCCGCGTGGCATCGGCATGCCGAGCGGCGCCGGCGCCCCGGCCGCGGCCTCCGAAATCGAGATCACCTTGCCCAGGTGCAGCCCGGACAGATCCGCGTATTGCTGGGCACGGTCCCTGGCGTCGGCGAATGCCCGCGCCCGGGCGTCCTTCACCAGCTGCGAATCGTCGTTGATGGAGAAGTTCACCGAGCCGAGACGGGTTGCGTCGCCGCCGGTTGAGACGATCAGCGCCAATACCCGTGACGCCGAGCCGATATCGCGGATCTTGACGTTGAGGGTATTGCTGGCCTGGTAGCCCACGATGTCGGCGGAACGGCCGTCGGGTCCGTACTGCGGCTGCAACGTCACGCCGGTAGTGGTGAGGTCCTTGCGGTCGACACCGGCATTCACCAGCGCGTCGATCACCGCCTGCTGACGTTCGCCGGTCTGGTTCATCGCGGTCGTCACATCTGGTGCGGTGAAGGCGATGGTGGCGTCGACCGTCAGGGTGTCCGGGGTGCCCTCCACGTGACCGTTGCCGATCACGGTCACCTGCCGCGCCCCGCCGCCCGGTCCAGGGGTGGCCCCGGAGTGTGAGTCGCAGCCCGACAGCACCGCTGCGACAAGGCCGATCAGTAAGACGACGGGCAGGCGAAGGGCTCCGAGGGCCCGAGTGGGCCCGGCGGTCCCTGAGATCCGAGATTTCACGGCCATGTCAGGCACCCTAGCGGCGGCGCGGTCACAGCGGGAAGACCTGGCCGTCTTGGGCGATGGTGGTGCGACCGTCGAAGTTCTTGCCGATCTCGCCGAGCCACCGGGCGTCGGGCAGGCCCGCCGGTGCGTAGTGGCTGACGATCAGATGCTCAGGTCCCGCTGCCGCCGCGACCTGTCCCACCTGCTCGGCCGAGGTGTGTGAACGCACCAGATACTCCGGGGGAAACCTGTTGCCGTAGAAGGCTGTGTCGAGACTGAACATCGATTCGTGCACCAGTACATCGCTGCCACGTGCCAGGGTGATCAGGTTGTCCGACACGGTGGTGTCGCCGGAGAAGGTGATGGACTTCGTCCCGCCGCGAGCCGGGTTCTTGATGTCGAAGCGGAAGGCGAATGCCGGGTAGACGTCGTAGTGCGAGACCAGAGTCGCTGTCACAGTGACGTTTTCGTCGGACATCACCGGGAAGGGGTCCATCCGTGGTGAGCGGTTCCGGTAGTCCGAACCGGGGGGTACCGCAATCTCGTTGACGTCCATCAGGGCCGTGATGTCGGCGACGCCGATGTCGCGGATGAAGATGTTGCTGGTGTAGGCGAATGCGTGTTGCAAGGATCTGGTCATCTCGGCCAGTCCCGGTGTGGGATTGGCCGGATAGACGGTCGGCGGATCGGGATTGCCGACCTCGCTGGCGGGTAACCCGCCCGCGGGGCCCGGTCCGTAGATCGTTACCGGTGCCCGGCCCGGTCGGGCCGAGGCGCCACCGGACAGGAAGAAGCTGTAGTAGTCGACGACGTGGTCGGCGTGCAGGTGGGTGATGAACATCGACTTGAGGCCCGCGAATTGCAGCCCCGCATTGGCGAAGGCGTTCAAAGAGCCTAGGCCGCAGTCGATTACGTAGAGATCGCTGCCGATCTTGAGCACCGATGAGATGCCGATGCGATTGGCAACCGGCGGTGGTCCGGCTTCGACTCCGAGGGTGATCAGGGCATTGCCCGGCAGCTGCGGCGCCGGTGCCTGCGGCGGCTGCGCGGCGCCGGTAGCGGTGGACGCACCCAGTAGACCGGCCCCCACGACGGTGGAACCCGCCGCCAGCAACGCGGCTCGTCTGGTTATCGCAGCCGTCATCGTGTCCGCAGAGTGTCCGCCCTGGCATCCGCAACCGGTGTGCATGGTCGACAAGTCTGGCCGGTGCCGGCCGGTCAGCCGTGGTTCTCGGCCCCGTCGGTGTGTTGCTTCACCAGGGCGGTAATTCCGACAGGAACTCCAGCAGGATGCGGTTCACCTCGGCCGGGCTGTCCTGCTGTATCCAGTGCCCGGCGCCGTCGATCAGTTCCTGTCGGTACGGGCCGGACACCACCTCGTCGGCGCGGTCGGTGCGGGTGAAGCCCAGTACCGGGTCGCTGGTGCCGGCGACGAACAGGGCGGGCACCGCGATCCTGCGGTCGGGCAGGCCCGCCGTGGTGTGCCAGTTGCGGTCGAGGTTGCGATACCAGTTCAGGCCCCCGGTGAACCCGGTGCGGGTGAACTCGGCGATGTAGTGGTCGAGGTCGTCGGCACCAATCCAGTCGGGCACCGCCGCGTGGCCTTCGGCGAACAGCGCGCGCATCGTCGCACCCACGTCGGCACTGAGTTCGGCTTCCGCCACCCCTGGGGTCTGGAACCGCAGCATGTAGAAGTCGTCACCGAAGCGTCTGAACGCCTGCGTCGGCGGCACCTTGGATCGCGGCACCGGCGGGACACTGAGCCCGACGACGGCGGCCACCCGGTCCGGATGCAGCAGTGCGGTGTTCCACACCACCGTCGCGCCCCAGTCGTGGCCGACGAACACCGCCGTGGCGCCCCGTGCGCCGGCAACGCTGTCGAGCAGCGCCACCAGGTCCCCGGTCAGCGCGTGGATGTCGTAGTCCTCGACGCGTTCCGGGCGCGACGAGCGGCCGTACCCACGCTGATCGGGTGCGATGACGTGGTAGCCGGCGTCGGCCAGGACCGGTATCTGATGCCGCCAGGAATAGGCCAGCTCGGGAAACCCGTGGGCCAGCACGACAACTGGCCGGTCCGGGTCGCCGGCCTCTGTGACCTGCAGTTGGACTCCGGGTTGTCCTGGAATGTCGACCAGTCTGTCGGTGGTGCCGTGCACTGGCCAACCAAATCACATCTTCCGACGGTTTCCCGACGTGGGAACTGCCATTCGTTGGGGTAGCGGTAGCCTGAAGTACTTAAGCGCGCATTGGAAGGACCAGGGCCGGTTCCCATTCACCGGCCGAAACCATCGATGAACAAAAAGCGACGATGAACCGAAAAAACGTCATTCGCACCCTGACCGTGATTGCAGTGCTGCTGCTGCTGGGCTGGTCGTTCTTCTATTTCGGTGATGACACCCGCGGTTACAAGCCCATCGATACCTCTGTGGCGATGGCGCAGATCAACAACGACAACGTCAAGAGTGCCCAGATCGACGACCGCGAACAGCAGTTGCGTCTGGAGCTCAAGTCGGCCAATGCTGACACCGCCAACGCCAACAAGGTCATCACGAAATACCCGACCGGTTACGCAGTGAACCTGTTCGACGCCCTGCAGAAGAAGAACACGCAGGTCAACACCGTCGTCAATCAGGGCAGCATCGTCGGGTCGCTGCTGATCTACCTGCTGCCGCTCCTGCTGCTGGTCGGGCTGTTCGTCATGTTCTCCCGGATGCAGACCGGGGGCCGGATGGGGTTCGGTTTCGGCAAGTCACGCGCCAAACAGTTGTCCAAGGACATGCCCAAGACCACGTTCGCCGACGTCGCCGGAGTCGACGAAGCGGTCGAAGAGCTCTACGAGATCAAAGATTTCCTGCAGAACCCGGCCCGCTATCAGGCCCTGGGCGCCAAGATCCCCCGCGGCGTGCTCCTCTACGGCCCGCCCGGCACCGGTAAGACGCTGCTGGCCCGGGCCGTCGCCGGCGAAGCAGCCGTCCCGTTCTTCACGATCTCGGGGTCCGACTTCGTCGAGATGTTCGTCGGCGTCGGCGCCTCCCGGGTGCGTGACCTCTTTGAACAGGCCAAGCAAAACGCCCCTTGCATCATCTTCGTCGATGAGATCGACGCCGTCGGCCGCCAGCGTGGCGCCGGTCTGGGTGGCGGTCACGATGAACGCGAGCAGACGCTCAACCAGCTGCTGGTCGAGATGGACGGTTTCGGTGACCGCCAGGGTGTCATCCTGATCGCGGCCACCAACCGCCCCGACATCCTGGACCCGGCGCTGCTGCGCCCCGGTCGGTTCGACCGCCAGATCCCGGTGTCCAACCCCGACCTGGCCGGCCGCCGGGCGGTGCTTCGCGTGCATTCGCAGGGCAAGCCCATCTCTCCCGACGCCGACCTCGACGGTCTGGCCAAGCGCACGGTCGGCATGTCCGGCGCCGATCTGGCCAACGTCATCAACGAGGCCGCGCTGCTCACCGCCCGCGAGAACGGCACCGTGATCACCGGCGCTGCGCTCGAAGAAGCCGTCGATCGAGTGGTCGGCGGACCGCGGCGCAAGGGCCGGATCATCAGCGAGCAGGAAAAGAAGATCACCGCCTACCACGAGGGCGGACACACGCTGGCGGGCTGGGCCATGCCCGATATCGAGCCGATCTATAAGGTGACGATCCTGGCGCGCGGCCGTACCGGCGGGCACGCCCTAGCGGTGCCCGAGGACGACAAGGGTCTGATGACCCGCTCGGAGATGATCTCCCGCCTGGTGTTCGCGATGGGTGGCCGTGCCGCCGAAGAACTGGTGTTCCGCGAGCCCACCACCGGAGCTTCGTCGGATATCGACCAGGCCACCAAGATCGCCCGGGCGATGGTCACCGAATACGGCATGAGCGCCAAGCTGGGCGCGGTCCGTTACGGCACCGAACACGGTGACCCGTTCCTCGGCCGAACGATGGGCACGCAGGCCGACTACAGCCACGAGGTGGCCCGGGAGATCGACGAGGAAGTGCGCAAGCTCATCGAGGCCGCGCACACCGAGGCCTGGGAGATCCTGGCGGACTACCGCGACGTCCTCGACACGCTCGCCGGTGAGCTGCTGGAGAAGGAGACCCTGCACCGCACCGAGCTCGAGGCCATCTTCGCCGATGTGCGTAAACGTCCACGGATCACCGCGTTCGACGACTTCGGTGGCCGGACCCCGTCGGACAAGCCGCCGATCAAGACTCCGGGCGAACTGGCCATCGAGCGCGGTGAGGACTGGCCGCCGCCGCAGCCCGAACCGGCGTTCAAGGCTGCGATCGCCGCGGCCGAGGCAGCCCGCCGGCAACCGGGTGCCAACGGCACCAACGGAGTTGGCGGTTCGACGCCGATCAACGGCGGCCCCAGCCAGCCCGACTACGGCGCTCCGGACGGCTGGCACGCGCCGGGCTGGCCGCCGCCGGATCAGTCACAGGGCTACTGGTACCCGCCGCCTCAGGGGGGTTGGCAGCCACCGCACGGCTATCCGCCGAGCCAGCCCTACCCGTACCAGCAGCCCTATCCGCCCGCTGGCAAACACGAAGCCGAACAGGGTTCGGAGGGCCGGCCGGACACCAGTCGGCAGAACCCGCCGGCACATTCCTGATGGCGATGACGGAGGCCCGAATGGCTTCAGGGACGGGGGATTACGACCGTGCACAGTGACGTGCAAACGAGTGGCGACGTGCAAGCCAACGGCGACCTGCAAGACAACGGCCTGGCCGTCTTCGACCAGGTCCGTGCCGAAGCCGCGGTTCGGGAGTTGCTGCTCGCGGTTGGCGAAGATCCCGGTCGGCCCGGCCTGCTGGACACTCCGGCCCGGGTGGCGCGTGCCTACCGCGAGTTGTTCGCGGGGCTCTACACCAATCCCGATGACGTCCTGAACACGACCTTCGACGAGCAACACGACGAACTGGTGCTCGTCAAGGAAATCCCGATGTACTCGACGTGTGAGCATCATCTGGTGTCGTTCCACGGGGTGGCCCACGTCGGTTACATCCCGGGCGAGGACGGCCGGATCACCGGCCTGTCGAAGATCGCTCGCGTCGTCGATCTGTACGCCAAGCGGCCACAGGTCCAGGAACGGTTGACCGGACAGATCGCCGACGCGTTGATGCGAAAGCTGGACCCGCGCGGTGTCATCGTCGTCGTCGAGGCCGAGCATCTGTGCATGGCGATGCGCGGTGTGCGCAAGCCCGGCGCGGTCACCACCACCTCGGCTGTGCGCGGACAATTCAAGACGGACAAGGCATCTCGGTCCGAGGCGCTGGAACTCATACTGCGGAAGTGACGCAACCGACGGTGTTGGGCACGCAGGTCATGGGGGTCGTGAACGTCACCGACGACTCGTTCTCCGACGGCGGTCGCTACCTGAACCACGCCGCGGCCGTCGAGCACGCGCTGCAACTGTCGGCCGACGGCGCCACCATCATCGACGTCGGCGGCGAGTCGACCCGTCCCGGTGCGGTGCGCGTTTCCGCGGACATTGAAATGCGCCGCGTCCTTCCTGTCATCAAAGATGTTGCTGCTCAGGGGATTACCGTCAGCATCGACACCATGCATGCCGACGTCGCACGCTCGGCGATCGAACACGGTGCGGCGATCGTCAACGACGTCTCCGGCGGTCGTGCCGACCCGGCGATGGCCGGCGTGCTGGCCGACGCCGGTGTGCCCTGGATCCTGATGCACTGGTGCTCGGTAGCAGCCGGCGACCCGCATGCGGTACCCGAGTACGACGATGTCGTCGCCGAAGTCCGGGCCGAACTGCTGCGCTCGGTCGATGGCGCCGTCGCGGCAGGGGTGGACCCGGCCAACGTGGTGATCGACCCGGGTCTGGGCTTTGCCAAGTCCGCTGCGCATAATTGGGCGCTGCTGCATGCATTGCCCACGTTGGTCGAATCCGGCATCCCGGTGTTGATCGGGGCGTCGCGCAAGCGCTTTCTGGGCACCCTGCTCGCCGATGCCGACGACAACGTTCGGTCGCCGGACGGTCGGGAGGTCGCCACGGCGGTGGTGTCGGCGCTCGCTGCCAGGGCGGGCGTCTGGGGCGTGCGCGTGCATGACGTTCGTGCGACGGTGGACGCGCTCAAGGTCGTCAACGCCTGGGGTGCCGGTGGCTGACCGAATCGAGTTGCGCGGCTTGGCCGTACGCGGCAATCACGGAGTGTTCGACCACGAGCGCACCGACGGGCAGGACTTCGTGGTCGACGTCACGGTGTGGATCGACCTGGCTCCGGCCGCGGCCAGCGACCAGTTGTCCGACACCTACGACTACGGAGTCCTCGCGCAACGCGCGGCGGACATCGTCGCCGGACCCCCGTGCAACCTGATCGAGACTGTGGCCGCCGAGATCGCCGAGGACGTGATGACCGACCAAAGGGTGCACGCGGTGGAGGTCGTCGTGCACAAGCCACAGGCCCCAATCCCGTTGACCTTCGGCGATGTCGCAGTGGTGGCGCGACGCTCGCGCCGTGGTGGCCGGGGCGGCGCACAATGAGCAGGGTGGTGCTGTCCATCGGCTCCAACCTGGGCGACCGGCTGGCGCGGTTGCACTCGGTGCTCGACGCCCTTGGCGACCGCACCTTGGCGGTGTCGCCGATCTATGAGACCGATCCCTGGGGCGGGGTGGATCAGGGCCCGTTCCTCAACGCGGTCGTGATCGCCGAGGACCCCGAACTCGAACCGCAGGGCTGGTTGCGCTTCGCCCAGGACCTCGAGCGGGAGGCGCAACGCGTGCGCGGGCAGAAGTGGGGTCCGCGCACCCTGGACGTGGACCTGGTGAGTTGCCGCGACGGGGAGACGGAGTTGTTCTCCCGCGACGACGGTCTCACGCTGCCGCATCCACTCGCGCACCTGCGCGCATTCGTCCTCATCCCATGGCTGGCAGCCGACCCCGACGCCACTTTGACCGTCGGCGACACCGCGGTCCCGGTGGCGCGGTTGCTGGCCGACATCGATCCCATCGATCGGGCCGGTGTACGGCTCACGCCGCTGGTGTTGCGCTGATGGGCCCCACTCGCATGCGTGACCTCGTCCTGATGGCGGTAGTCGCCGCGTTCCTCAGCTACGTCGTGGTGCACAACCTGTATCAGTGGTTTCCACCGCTGACGGTGTGGACGGGATTGTCGTTGGCGCTCGTCGGACTCGTCGAGGCGGGCTGGGCGTTCTACGTACGAGCCAAGATCAACGACAGCGAGATCGGTTTCGGCGGCGGGCGTCTGCACCCCCTGGCGGTGGCGCGCACCGTCGTCACCGCACAGGCGTCGGCTTGGGTAGGGGCGATGGTGTTCGGATGGTGGGTGGGGCTGCTGGCCTACCTGCTGCCCCGGCGTTCGGAAATGCACGCGGCGGCCTCAGACACCCCCGGCGCGGTCGTGGCCGCGGCGTGCGCGCTGGTGTTGGTGGGCGCGGCGCTGTGGTTGCAGCACTGTTGCAAATCGCCGCCGCAGGATCCGGCGGACGGCACCGACACCGCGGACGCAGCAACCGAATAGCCGCCACCGGTTCGCCGTCGTGCCTGGCACTGTCGGGGCGATAACTTCTCGGCAGCGACACGGCCCTATCGGCGCGCCGCGCGACACGCGCAGTGAACTGGCGCGGGTACAGTCAGCCCATGTCCGTTCCGTCCAGCGGTGAGCGGGGTCGGCGCGGTGGGCGCAGACCTGGCTGGGCGCTGCTGACGGTGTTGCTGGTGCTGGCAATCGCCGCCAGCACCGCCCTGGTGTTCACCAATCGTGTCGAGTTGTTGAAGCTCGCGGTGATCCTGGCGCTGTGGGCCGCGGTGGTCGGTGCATTCGTATCCGTGATCTATCGCCGGCAAAGCGATGTCGACGCGGCCCGGGCCAGGGACCTCAAGTTCGTCTACGACCTCCAGCTGGACCGCGAGATTTCGGCTCGCCGCGAGTACGAGTTGAATGTCGAAACCAACCTGCGCCGCGAGTTGGCCGGCGAGATCCGCGCACAGTCGGCAGACGAGGTCGCCGCGTTGCGAGACGAACTCGCTTCGCTGCGCCGAAGCCTGGAGATCTTGTTCGACGCCGACTTCTCACAGCGGCCGGCGCTGGAAACCGAACGCTCTTATGCCGAATGGAGCAATGCGCAACAAGCGCCCCGCCCCGACCGGGTCGCCAGCAGTCGCATCACCGACGTCCGCTACGACGAAGAGGTGCGCCCAGCGGAGAGTCCGATCATCGACGTCCCCGAGGAGCCGCTGCTTTCACCCGAGGTGACTCCGCAACCAGAAGCCGCCGACAGCTATCGCGGATCGCACCGTCGGCCGTCGGAGGAAACCGGGTGGATTCCGCCGGTGCGCTCCGAACCGGTTTATGCGCCAACGACTCCCGCTCAGCACTGGGCTCCGCCCACCCCGCCTCGCGTCTCGACACCGCCGGTGCCGACTCCGGAGCCACCGGTTTCAACGCCGCCGGTCCCGCGTGCCGCACCGCCGGTTTCGGTGCCGCCGCCCGTTACACCGCCGCCACCGGTTGCGCCGCAGCCCGCCGCGCCGCCGCCGGTCACCCAGCCGCCCACCGCGCCGCCGGTTTCAACGCCGCCGGTCCCGCGTGCCGCACCGCCGGTTTCGGTGCCGCCGCCCGTTACACCGCCGCCACCGGTTGCGCCGCGGCCCGCCGCGCCACCGATTGCGCCGCAGCCCGCCGCGCCGCCGGTTACGGCACAGCCCGCCGCGCCGCCGCCGGTCACACCCCCGCCCGTCGTTGCACCCGCCGCGGCGGCACCGCTGCAACCTCCGGTGCCGCCCGTTCCGGCGCCGAATGGACAGACCTCGCACCAACGACCCGAACCGGCGCGCCGGGCCCGCCACACCAGCGGGGACGAGCCGCCGGTACCCGGCCGACATTCCGCGCCGGCCGAAGTGCCCGCGCCGGTCGAGGCGCCGGCGCCGGTCGACGTGCCCCCGCCGGCACGTCACCGCAGCGTCGAAGAAGCGGCCCCGGAACCTGAAGGCACCGGTCAGTCGGTCGCGGAACTGTTGGCCCGTCTGCAGCACAACGGTCCGGCCGCCGGTGGGCGGCGTCGCCGCCGCGAGGACTGAGCTAGGTTCGATTGCCTCGCTCCTCCGCTCCTCGTGCCTCGGAGCTACGTCGACTCGGCTAGGCTCTTGCCGACCGTCCGGTACCCGAGCGTCGGGACTGGAACGCTAAACAATGGTTTGTGAGGATCGTCTGCGATGGTGCAGCCGGATCATTCCGATGAACGATTCGAGGGGCTGAGGCCGGCCCGCCTGAAGGTGGGCATCATCTCCGCGGGCCGGGTGGGTACCGCGCTCGGCGTGGCCCTCGAACGTGCCGAGCACGTCGTGGTGGCGTGCAGTGCGGTGTCGTCGGCGTCGCTGCTGCGCGCCGAGGGGCGGCTGCCAGATACCCGCGTCCTGCCCGTCGACGAGGTGGCCCACAACTCCGAACTGCTGATCCTGGCGGTGCCGGATGCCGAACTGGCCGGCCTGGTCTCCGGACTCGCGTCCACGGGCGCGGTGAAGCCGGGAACGATAGTGGCGCACACCTCGGGGGCCAACGGCATTGCGATCCTGGCGCCCCTCGCCGAGCGTGGCTGCCTTCCGCTCGCCATCCATCCCGCGATGACGTTCACCGGTGCCGACGAGGACATCACGCGCCTGGCCGACACGTGCTTCGGAATCACCGCCGCCGACGAAATCGGTTATGCCATAGCGCAATCGCTGGTGCTCGAAATCGGCGGTGAACCTTTCCGCGTGCGCGAAGACGCCCGCGCGCTGTATCACGCCGCACTGGCGCATGCCAGCAACCACATCGTGACCATCGTTGCGGACGCCACGGAGGCATTGCGCACGGCGCTGTGGGGGCAGGAGTTGCTGGGACAGGAAACCGTCGGAGACGCACCGGGTGGCCTCGCCGAGCGGGTGCTCGCGCCCCTGGCCCGTGCGGCCCTGGAGAACACTCTGCACCGCGGGCAGGCGGCGCTGACCGGCCCTGTTGCCCGCGGTGACGCCGCCGCTGTGGCCGGGCATCTGGCGGCGCTGGCCGAGGTCGATCCTGACCTCGCCGAGGCATACCGAGCCGTTGCATTGCGGACCGCGCAGCGTGCGCACGCCCCTGAGGAGGTATTCGAGGTGTTGCACAGATGACCGCCAAGAAGTTCGAGCCAGGCCGGCTCAACACTTACGTCTCACCCGCAGAGGTGCACGAGGTGACGCGGGCGCTGCGGCACACCGGGCGCCGGGTGATGCTGGTGCCGACCATGGGTGCGCTGCACGAAGGCCATCTGTCCCTGGTGCGCGCCGCCAAGCTGGTGCCGGGCTCGGTCGTCGTGGTGTCGATCTTCGTAAACCCCCTGCAGTTCGGTCCAGGGGAGGATCTCGACGCGTACCCACGAACCCTGGACGCCGATCTGGAACTGCTGCGCGCCGAGGGAGTCGAAATCGTCTTTGCGCCAACCGCGTCGGCGATGTACCCCGACGGTCCGCGCACCAGCGTGCATCCCGGCCCGGCGGGCATCGACCTCGAAGCAGCCTCGCGGCCATCACATTTCGCCGGCATGTTGACCGTCGTGCTGAAGCTGCTGCAGATCGTCGCGCCCGACCGGGCGTTCTTCGGGGAGAAGGACTACCAGCAACTGGTGCTCGTACGTCAGATGGTCGCCGACCTCAACGTCGACGTACGCATCGTCGGTGTGCCGATCGTGCGCGAAGACGACGGGCTGGCGATGTCGTCGAGGAACCGTTATCTGGATCCTGAGCAACGTGAGCGGGCCGCCTCGCTGTCGGCGGCGCTGGTGGCCGCGGCGTACGCCGCACGCGAAAGTGCGCCGGCCGCAGTGGCGGCGGCACGTGCGGCGCTAGCCGATGTGCCCGGCGTCGATGTCGAGTACATCGAGGTCCGCGGTTCCGGCTTGGAGCCCGCTCCACCAGTCGGGCCGGCCCGGGTGCTGCTTGCGGCCCGTGTCGGCACCACCCGGTTACTGGACAACATCGCCGTTGAGCTGGGCACCACCGCTGGTGCCGACGGTGCCCATCCGGTGCACGACAACAGCCACGAAATACCTTGGAGAAATTAGTGTTCCGAACGATGCTGAAGTCGAAGATCCACCGCGCCACGGTCACCCACGCGGATCTGCACTACGTCGGGTCGGTGACGGTGGACGCCGACCTGATGGATGCTGCCGATCTCCTCGAGGGTGAGCAGGTCACAATCGTAGACATCGACAACGGGGCGCGACTGGTGACTTATGCAATCACCGGTGAACGCGGCTCCGGCGTCATCGGGATCAACGGGGCGGCAGCGCATCTGGTCGCACCGGGTGATCTGGTCATTCTGATGTCCTACGCGACGGTCGACGACGCCTCGGCTCGGTCCCTGCGTCCGAGAGTGGTGTTCGTCGATGCCGACAACCGGGTCGCCGACCTTGGTGCCGACCCGGCCGGTGTGCCGGAGATACGCGCTGCAGCGGACCTGGTTTCACCCCGGGGGTTGCGCTAGTGCTGCTGGCTCTTGACGTCCGCAATACCCACACCGTGGTCGGCCTGGTCAGTGGTGCCGGCGAGCACGCGAAAGTGGTGCAGCAGTGGCGGATTCGAACCGAACCAGAGGTCACTGCGGACGAGTTCGCGCTGACCATCGACGGTCTGATCGGTGACGATTCCGAGCAGCTGACCGGTGCCGTCGGCTTGTCCACTGTGCCTTCGGTACTGCACGAAGTCCGCATGATGCTCGACCAGTACTGGCCCTCAGTGCCGCATGTGCTCATCGAACCCGGTGTGCGGACGGGCATTCCGTTGCTCGTGGACAACCCCAAGGAAGTCGGAGCTGACCGGATCGTCAACGCACTGTCGGCCTTCCACAAGTACGGTTCGGCGGCGATCGTGGTGGATTTCGGTTCGTCGATCGTGGTGGATGCCGTCTCGGCCAAGGGCGAGTTCCTCGGTGGAGCGATCGCGCCCGGCTTGCAGGTGTCCTCCGACGCCGCAGCGGCCCGGTCGGCCGCGCTGCGCCGGGTGGAACTGGCCCGTCCGCGGTCGGTGATCGGGAAGAACACGGTGGAGTGCATGCAGGCCGGCGCGGTGTTCGGGTTCGCCGGGCTGGTCGACGCACTGGTCCGTCGGGTTCGTGAGGATGTGCCCGGCTTCAGCGGTGACGAGGCGGTGGTGGTTGCCACCGGCCACACTGCGCCGCTTCTGCTGGCCGACCTGCAGACCGAAGCCCGGTTCGACAAGCACCTCACACTCGACGGGCTGCGGTTGGTGTTCGAACGCAACCGGGACGGCAATCGCACCAAGCGCTGATCCTGCTAGAAGAAAGTCCGCACCAGCTCCAGCACCCGGTTGTCCCCATCGAGAACCGGAATCATCGGCCATTTGTCGAACACCGTGCACGGATGCGAGATCCCGAACTCCAGCCAGTCGCCCACACGGACGTCGCCGGTGCGCAGGAAGGCGTGCTGGTCGTTGAGCTTGGTGACGGTCGCCCGCACACCGCGCGGCACCGGCAGATCTTGGTCGAACGACACGTCGCGGCGGCCCATCGTCAGCAGTGCGAGGTCGGGTTCGGGCGTCGAACAGACCTGCGCCCAGACGCTCAGCGCCGGCAGCAGACCGTGCCGGCGCAACGGGGACGTGCGCGCGTACAGGCCGTCGTCGTGGGTCAGGTAGCAGCCGCTGCGCAGGATCGTCCGCACCCGGTAACCGGTGGGCCAGCAGTGCGTGAGGGATTGCGCCACGAGATCGAAAAATGTACTGCCACCGGCGGTTACCACGATCTCATCGGTTTCGAAAAGTCCCGCCTGGCGGATCACCGCTGCCCGTAGCCTGCCCAGGTAGTCCACGACGGCAGCACGTCCGGCCGGTGAGATGTCGTGGCCGAGCGCGCCCTCGTAGCCGGCTACGCCGATCAGCCGCAGCCGTGGCGTCTCGGCGACCGCCCGCGCAACCGCGTCGATCTCGGCGGGCGTGCGCGCCCCGGTTCGGCCGCCGGGCACCCCGACTTCGACGCAAACATCGACCGGTCGTCGCGCGCCGGCAGCCTCCAGTGTCTGCGACATCAGCTTCACCCCGGCTACCGAATCGACCCAGCAGCACAGCTGAAAATCCGGGTTTGCGTCCAATTCTTTTGCCAGCCAGCGCAGTCCGGAGGGATCGACGAGCTCGTTGGCCACAATGATGTCGGATACGCCGAACGAGCGGTAGGTGCGGGCCTGGCTGATGGTCGCGACGGTCACCGCGCAGGCGCCGGCGGCGAACTGGCGGGCCAGCAGCTGAGGCGACATGTGAGTCTTGCCGTGCGGCGCGAGTTCGACAGCGTGGTCGGTGCACCACTGAGCCATCGTCGCGACGTTGTGGGCCAACGCGTCGGCGTGCAGTACGCAGACGGGGCCGAGTGGCCCGGCCGCGAAGAGTTCGGGGGAGCTCGCGCAGATCTGGGCCGGGGTTTTCCCGTCCCACCCGGCCGGCAGTCCCTTCCAGCGCCCGTCGAGCGGTTCGTCGGACAGCGACGCCACCACCGACAGGCCGATCGTGGCGCTCACGCGTCCAATCTAGGTTGGTCCCTGTCGGCGGGTCATTTAGGCTGGTCCGACGTGAGCGAGCCCGACCTTCCCGAACAGTTCCGCATCCGTCAGGCGAAGCGGGATCGGCTGCTATCCCAAGGCCGTGAGGCGTACCCGGTTTCGGTGCCCCGGACGCACACGTTGGCCGAGGTCAGAGCCAAGTATCCGGAGCTGGACGCCGACACCCAGACCGGTGAAGTCGTCGGCGTCGCGGGCCGGGTGGTGTTCTCGCGCAACTCCGGCAAGCTGTGCTTCGCGACGCTGCAGGACGGTGACGGCACCCAGCTGCAGGCGATGATCAGTCTGGCCGGGGTGGGCGAGGAAGCGCTGGAGGAGTGGAAGACCGACGTCGACCTCGGCGACATCGTCTTCGTGCACGGGGAAGTCATCAGCTCCCGCCGGGGTGAGCTGTCGGTGCTTGCCGACTCCTGGCAGATGGCCGCGAAGGCACTGCGCCCGCTGCCGGTCGCGCACAAGGAGATGAACGAGGAGTCACGCGTCCGGCAGCGCTACGTCGACCTGATCGTGCGTCCGGAGGCCCGACAGATCGCACGCACGCGCATCGCCGTGGTCCGGGCACTGCGGTCGGCGTTGGAGAACCGCGGGTTCCTCGAGGTCGAGACGCCGATGTTGCAGACCCTCGCCGGCGGGGCTGCGGCCCGGCCTTTCGTCACGCATTCCAATGCGCTCGATGCCGACCTCTATCTGCGGATCGCGCCGGAACTTTTTCTGAAGCGCTGCGTCGTCGGTGGGTTCGACCGCGTATTCGAACTGAACCGCAACTTTCGAAACGAAGGTGCGGATTCCACGCATTCCCCCGAATTCTCAATGCTGGAGACGTATCAGGCCTACGGCGACTACGACGATTCCGCACGCGTGACGCGGGAGGTAATTCAAGAGGTCGCTGATGTTGCGATCGGAACGCGCCAAGTTCCGTTGCCGGACGGGACCGTCTATGACCTCGACGGTGAATGGTTGTCGCTGCAAATGTATCCGTCTTTGTCCGAGGCGCTCGGCGAAGAGATCACGCCGGAAACTCCCGCCGAGCACCTGTGGCGAATCGCCGACCGTTTGGAACTCGAGATAGCGCGCGACCGCGGATACGGCCACGGCAAGCTAGTCGAGGAACTCTGGGAACACACTGTGGGCGACGCTTTGTCGGCGCCCACATTCGTCAAGGACTTCCCCGTCGAAACCACGCCCCTGACAAGACAGCATCGCAGCATCGCGGGTGTCACCGAGAAATGGGATCTGTACGTTCGAGGATTCGAGCTAGCCACGGGCTATTCCGAATTGATCGATCCAGTAGTGCAGCGTGAGCGCTTTGTCGACCAGGCACGCGCGGCGGCGGCCGGCGACGACGAGGCCATGGCGCTCGACGAGGACTTCCTGGCCGCAATGGAGTATGCGATGCCCCCCACGACCGGCACGGGAATGGGTATCGACCGCTTGCTGATGGCACTGACCGGGTTGTCTATCCGCGACACGGTTTTGTTCCCCATTGTGCGCCGCCAGGGCCCCTGAACTGCTGAATGTTCGGGCACCTTGTTGAGTCCCGTACACTGATATGGCAGATTGATACTGACGAGTAGGATTGTCGTTCTGACGATTCCTCGTGTTCTTTAGGTGGGAGGCCCGCGCTAATGGCGAAGAAAGTCACCGTCACGTTGGTTGACGATTTTGACGGAGAAGGCACCGCCGATGAAACCGTCGAATTCGGCCTCGACGGCGTCACATACGAGATTGACCTGACCAACAAAAATGCCGCGAAACTTCGCGCCGATCTCAAACAATGGATTGAGTCCGGGCGTCGGGTCGGCGGTCGCCGCCGCGGTCGCTCCGCGGCGCCCGGCAAAGGCCGCGCCACGATCGACCGTGAGCAGAGTGCGGCAATTCGCGACTGGGCGCGGCGCAACGGGCACAACGTGTCCACCCGGGGCCGCATCCCGGCGGACGTCATCGACGCCTTCCACGCCGCCACCTAGGTCGGGTCCCGCGAATCGCTTTCGGCCCTTTCGCTAGCGGCGAACCTCCCTGCCGCATGCCAGTGGGAACGTTCCGTTATTCAGCCGCGTTGCTGTGGTGCGCTTCGGGTTTTGCGGTAATCGGCGTCCACTAGGGCCTCCTGAGGGCTACCCAAGGTACGACAGCCCGGGCGACCGCCCACTAGAGTGGACGGCAAGGACGCTGTGCACCGCCCGGAGTTGGCGGTAGCACAGCTGCCCGACTAAGGAGAGCAGGTAACCACGGATGTTCGAACGATTTACCGACCGTGCCCGTCGGGTTGTCGTCCTGGCCCAAGAAGAAGCCCGGATGCTCAATCACAACTACATCGGCACCGAGCACATCCTGCTGGGACTTATTCACGAGGGTGAGGGCGTCGCCGCCAAGTCGCTGGAGTCGCTCGGCATCTCGCTGGAAGGCGTGCGCAGCCAGGTCGAAGAGATCATCGGCCAGGGCCAGCAGGCGCCGTCCGGTCACATCCCGTTCACCCCGCGCGCCAAGAAGGTTCTCGAGCTTTCGCTGCGCGAGGCGCTGCAGCTGGGCCACAACTACATCGGCACCGAGCACATTCTGCTCGGCCTGATTCGTGAAGGCGAAGGCGTGGCCGCCCAGGTGCTGGTCAAGCTTGGCGCCGAACTGACCCGGGTGCGCCAGCAGGTGATCCAGCTGCTTTCCGGCTACCAGGGCAAGGAGACCGCGGAAGCCGGCAGCGGTGGTCGCGGAGGAGAGTCCGGCTCGCCTTCCACGTCATTGGTGCTCGACCAGTTCGGCCGCAACCTGACCGCCGCCGCCATGGAGGGCAAACTCGACCCCGTCATCGGCCGCGAGAAGGAAATCGAGCGGGTCATGCAGGTCTTGAGCCGCCGCACCAAGAATAACCCGGTGCTCATCGGCGAACCCGGCGTCGGCAAGACCGCCGTCGTCGAGGGTCTGGCGCAGGCCATCGTGCACGGCGAGGTGCCCGAGACGCTCAAGGACAAGCAGCTCTACACACTGGATCTCGGTTCGCTGGTCGCCGGCAGCCGCTACCGCGGTGACTTCGAGGAACGCCTCAAGAAGGTGCTCAAGGAGATCAACACCCGGGGCGACATCATCCTGTTCATCGACGAGCTGCACACGCTCGTCGGTGCCGGAGCCGCCGAAGGGGCGATCGACGCTGCCAGCATTCTCAAGCCCAAGCTGGCCCGCGGCGAGCTGCAGACGATCGGTGCCACCACGCTCGACGAGTACCGCAAGTACATCGAGAAGGACGCCGCGCTGGAGCGCCGGTTCCAGCCGGTGCAGGTCGGTGAGCCGACCGTCGAGCACACCATTGAGATCCTCAAGGGATTGCGGGACCGCTACGAGGCGCACCACCGCGTCTCCATCACCGATTCGGCGCTGGTGGCCGCTGCCACCCTGGCCGACCGTTACATCAACGACCGGTTCCTGCCGGACAAGGCCATCGACCTGATCGACGAGGCCGGTGCCCGGATGCGTATCCGCCGGATGACCGCTCCGCCAGACCTGCGCGAGTTCGACGAGAAGATCGCCGACGCCCGCCGGGAGAAGGAGTCCGCGATCGACGCGCAGGACTTCGAGAAGGCGGCCAACCTGCGCGACAAGGAGAAGCAACTCGTCGCGCAGCGCGCCGAGCGGGAGAAGCAGTGGCGCTCCGGTGACCTGGATGTGGTCGCCGAGGTCGACGACGAGCAGATCGCCGAGGTGCTGGGCAACTGGACCGGTATCCCGGTGTTCAAGCTCACCGAGGCCGAGACCACCCGGCTGCTGCGCATGGAAGACGAGCTGCACAAGCGGATCATCGGCCAGGAAGACGCCGTCAAGGCCGTCAGCAAGGCCATCCGGCGTACCCGCGCCGGCCTGAAGGATCCCAAGCGGCCGTCGGGCTCGTTCATCTTCGCCGGGCCGTCCGGTGTCGGTAAGACCGAGCTGTCCAAGGCACTCGCGGAGTTCCTGTTCGGCGATGATGACGCGCTCATCCAGATCGACATGGGCGAGTTCCACGACCGCTTCACCGCGTCGCGGCTCTTCGGTGCTCCTCCGGGCTACGTCGGCTACGAAGAGGGCGGCCAGCTCACCGAGAAGGTGCGCCGCAAGCCGTTCTCCGTGGTGCTGTTCGACGAGATCGAGAAGGCGCATCAGGAGATCTACAACACCCTGTTGCAGGTGCTCGAAGATGGCCGCCTGACCGATGGTCAGGGCCGCACGGTCGACTTCAAGAACACCGTGCTGATCTTCACGTCCAACCTTGGGACATCCGATATTTCTAAGGCTGTCGGTCTCGGGTTCACCCAGGGCGGCGGTGAGAACAACTACGAGCGGATGAAGCTCAAGGTCAACGACGAGCTCAAGAAGCACTTCCGGCCGGAGTTCCTCAACCGTATCGACGACATCATCGTTTTCCACCAGCTGACGCAGGACGAGATCATCCAGATGGTCGACCTCATGGTCCGCCGGGTCGCCAACCAGCTCAAGAACAAGGACATGGAACTGGTGCTCACCGACCAGGCCAAGTCCCTGCTGGCCAAGCGTGGCTTCGATCCGGTGCTGGGTGCCCGGCCGTTGCGCCGCACCATCCAGCGCGAGATCGAGGACGCGTTGAGCGAGAAGATCCTGTTCGATGAGGTCAGACCGGGTCAGGTTGTCACCGTCGCTGTCGAGGGCTGGGATGGCGAAGGTGCCGGCGAGGATGCGAAGTTCGTCTTCTCCGGTGCCCCGAAGTCGACGGTCAGCGACGAGCCGGATCTGGCCGGAGCCGGGGCCTCCGGGTCGAGCGCCGGCGCGACGGCAGAGTAATCAGGCAGCCGGGAAACCGGAGGGCGGCGGTCACCCCTGACGGGGTGGCCGCCGTCGCTGCTTTCCGGCGGATGGCTGTGTGACGAGCGAATTCGCGCTCGATTCTTTTCGCTCTCACCACGGTCGGGGCGCGGGGTACGATGCCCCGGTAAACCGACGAGCCGAGGAATCTGGTGAAAGCCCAGAACGGTCGCGCCGCTGTCAGAGTCAGACCCGACGCTCGTCACCTGATAACCGGGACGCGTGATCCCCGAAAGGACCGTCAATGACCTCACCGCAAGCTCGCAAGAGTCGCACCGCCGCCGTAGATCTGTCCGCGGCCAGCGCAGCACTCTGGCTCGCCGGCACCGTGTTCCTCGCTCTGCTAGTGCTCTACTTCGTCGGTCTCGACCAGGGCGCCACGTCCGTGTTCGGCAGTGACACGCACGTGCACGAGTTCGTACACGACGCCCGGCACTTGCTGGGATTCCCCTGCCACTGACAGTCGCAGGCAGAACTCACAATGGAAAAGCGAATCATCTGGCGCGGCCTGCTGGCCGGCGCCAGTGCAGGCGTATTGGCGTTCATCTTCGCGAGGCTGTTTCTAGAGCCGGTGATCGGCCGGGCCATCGACTTCGAAGAAGGACGGGGCGAGGCCGAGTCCGCGGTCACCGGTGTGCACGAACACGAGATGGAACTCTTCACTCGCGGCGTCCAGTCGAACATCGGGATGGGGCTGGGAGTGTTCGCATTCAGTGTCGCGATGGGCGCCCTGTTTGCGGTGGCGTTCGTGGTCGCCTACAACCGAGTAAGCGGGTTGTCGGCTCGGGCACTGGCGTTGGTGATGGCTGCGGTGGCATTCGGTGCCGTGTACTTGGTGCCGTTCCTGAAATACCCGGCCAACCCGCCTTCCGTCGGCGATGCGGACACCATCGGCAAGCGGACCGGCTTGTATCTGTTGATGATCGTGCTGTCACTCGCGTGCGCGGTCGCCGCGGTCTGGCTGGCCGGCCGTCTTCGGCCGAACATGGGTGCCTGGGGTTCCACCTTGTCGGCCCTGGGTGCTTATGCCGTTGCGATGGCCGTCGTGATGTTGGTGTTGCCTCCGATCTCGGAGACGCCGCAACCGGTGGTCAACGATCAGGGCGCGATCGCATACCCGGGATTCCCGGCCGATGATCTGTTCCACTTCCGTCTCTACGCGGTAGGCACACAGCTGATCGTCTGGGCGACCATCGGCCTGGTGTTCGGTGCCCTCATCAGTCGGCTGCTGGGTGAATCGACGCAGACCCGGGCCTTGAGGGACGAGTCGATCCCGGCCGTTTAGGCATCGATGCCGAGAAGTGAACTGTCAGCTCACGCGACGTTGTCGCGTGAGCTGACAGCTTTCGGGCCCTTCTTCGCGGTCGAGACCCACGGTACGGATGAATCCGCTTGTCAGCCATGGCTTTCGATGGCCGACCTGTTGGACGACGCCGAACGTCTGCGGTCGCGAGTACATGCCACCGGTACCGCGCTGGCTCAGGGCGCGCAGAAGCCGCACGCCGAGGTCGACCTTCGTGTGGTGGCCTCGGTGGTGCACCTCGGGTTGGTGGCACGACTGATCGCGGTGGCGGTCGGGACGATGGCGCTGGGGCGTGCCGGGGTGTCCTTCTCGCCGAATGACTTGTGGTGGCAGGACCGGCTGGGCGGCCCCTATCCGCTGTCGGTAACACCGACGGCGACGGCGATTGCGCCTCCGACTGAGGCCGTCGAGATGATCACCGCCGCGATCGGCGATCGCTATCGGCTCAGCAGTCACGTCTTGTGGGGAAACGTCGCGTCCGCGGCCAACAGCGCGGCCCGTCTGATTTCGTCCACCTATCCGGAGTTGTCCGCGACCGCCCACGACGCCGCCGATCTGTTCCTCGCTGATGGTCGCGTCGAAGGCGGCGTGCTGAGATCCGGGCCGACGTTTCGCAGGCGCAGCTGTTGCCTCATTTACCGGCTCGCTGATGGCGGCGCCGTCTGCGGGGATTGCGTCCTGGCATCTGGCACACCCGGACTTGGCTGAGTCTCTGCGCGCGGGCCGGGCAGCCTCGCATTCGAGTGGCGCAGAACGCTCCAACGAAACGCATAGCTGTCAAAAGGTGACGTCTCCGTGTTGCTAATGTGACCTTTGTGTCAGAACGTTATCCGAGTGACATTTGCGCTTGATGATGAGCGCATCCACCGGAGAACGGGGACGCACGCATGACATCTACTTTGGAATCGGCCTAGCCATGGTGAGCGCACGCGCCATCGGGGATGCCACGGCGGGGGCCGTCGGGCCCTTCTGCCTCGCGGGGGCACTCACCGTCACGTTCCTGGCCTGGCCGGCGCCGGCCCACGCCGATCCAAGCTCCACCTTGCTCAACGACATCGGCATCGGCAACAACGGCCCCGTCAGCACGGCGATCGCGCAGGTCGGCACATCGCTGTGCCCGCTACTGGTGAAGCCCGGTAGCACGCTCGCCAGTGACGCGCTGAGCAGCAAGGGGCAATTGGCGTCGCAGATCGCCGGCGGTGTGGCGACCATGGCGATACAGAGTCAGTGCCCTTCGTTCATGACCTCGCTGTCCAACGGCGACTTCTCGGTGTTGCAGAACGCGGCGAGCATTTTCGGCATGTCGAACCCTTCGGCGAATCCGCTGTCGATTCCGGGAGTCGGCACAACGAATCCGTTCGCGATTCCTGGCGCGGCAGCAGCGAATCCGCTGTCGCTTCCGGGCGCGGCCACACCGAATCCGCTGTCCCTGCCGACCGCGGCGGCAACCTCGACACCGTTGTCGATTCCCGGTGCGACCGCTTCAACGCCCCTGGCGCCTACGCTCACCACACCGGGGCTTTTGAGTAACTGACGACGCCTCGTGCCTCGCGGTTCCGTCAGCCGACGGGGATCAGCCCGAACATCTGCTTGATGATCGTCATCAACCAGCCGCCGGCTTGGTTGGTGTGGAAGCGCGGCCAATTCGTCTGCATGCTCAGCACCCACGGCTGGCCGGTTCGATCCACCGCATACCAGCTGAACGTGAGTTCGCCGGGCAGGTTTCCGGCCTTGGCGCCGATATAGGGCCATTGGGCGCGGTCCAGGTCGATGCCGGGGATCGCAGACATGATGTCGCGCACCGGCGCCGCGGCCCCGGTGGCGATGGCTTGCAGGGCCGCATGCACACGGCAGATGTCCTCAGCGTTGCCGTACCACTCGGCGCCGTATGCCGAGGCCGGTGAATGCGTGCGCAGCGGGTCGGGTTCGTATGGGCGCGAACTGGTTTCGTTCAACAATCGGGCACGCACCGCCGGTGTCCCGTTCTTCCACTGCTCGCGCAGATCGGGCTCACCCCAGCCGATCGAGAACAACTCGTGCATCGTCGGGAAGGGGGTCATGCTGGCCGGGTCGTGGTGGCCGGCGTCGGCCAGGGCCTTCTCGACCGCCCGGGTGCCCACCCGGTTGATCAACAGATCGGTGGCCATGTTGTCGCTATTGGCGATCATCTTGCCCGCGGCCGTGCGAACCGAGATCGTGCTGCCCGCCGGCATCTTGTCGAAGGCCGAGGAACCGAGTTTCTTTCCTTCGTCGGTGATCGTCAGCGGGTCGTCCCACGACACAGTGCCGGCGTTGACGGACTCGGCGACTGCATAGAGCACGTAGAGCTTGAAGATGGATGCCAGCGGCAGCGATTCCGTCGTGTTACTGCCGGCGAGCTGGACGCAACCACCGTGTTCTTTGTCGATCTTCGATACGCGATAGGAGTAGCGCGCGCCGGACTTCGCCAGCGCTGCATCCACATCGGCCCACGTGTGAACCGGGGGAGTCTGCGTCTTGACGATGAACCTGTCAACGAATGTCGTGTCGTCCGTGCGCAATTCGATGTCTTGACGCGCCCCGTAGGACGTCACCAGATGAAGTGTTGCCGACCCGGCGCCGATGTCCACTCCCGCGACGGTGAACGGACGCTCCCACCACAAGCCGTCCATCACGTGGGCCACGTAATCGACCTGGTCCGGCGCCGCGAGGGTACGGACACCGGGTGCCCCGATCGGCCACTCGGAGTTGAGCATCTGCACGACCTGCTTGGCCCGAACTCCCTGAGGCGTGTTGGTGCTGATCTTCACACCGGCTTCCCCGGCGTTGGCCGGGGGCGCGGGATTAGGGGCGCAGCCATCAACCAGGCCGACGACCAGCGCGGCGCAGCTGATCAGCGCCGCGACCGCTCTAGCTCTTGGTTTCAGACCCGGCAACGTCAAGCACAACCTCGAACTCGAGCAGCGACGCGCCACTGGCCACCGGGTTGGTGTGCTGACCCTTGTGTGCCTCGATCGCCGGTCCGCTGGCCCACGCCTGGAATGCTTCGTCGGACTCCCACTGGGTGACCACGAAGTAGCGATTGTCACCCTTGACCGGGCGCAGCAGTTGGAAGCCGAGGAACCCCGGCTGATTGTCTACTGCGTGCGCGCGGTGGGCGAACCGCTTCTCCAGTTCGGGTCCGGCGCCCTCGGGGACCTCGATTGCGTTGATCTTCACAACGGACATGGCGCAAGGCTACCGCGCCCGCGGAACGTGCCGGTCAAACAGGCAAGATGTGTGCCCATGACGGTCGACTTG
Source organism: Mycobacterium sp. (assembly GCA_036273805.1). Lineage (GTDB taxonomy): Bacteria > Actinomycetota > Actinomycetes > Mycobacteriales > Mycobacteriaceae > Mycobacterium. The sequence goes on along the minus strand of DASUGW010000088.1, from coordinate 15,144 downwards.
CTGCGTTGCGCCGCTCCTGGCGACACTGACGGCGCGCCGATCGTGCTGGTGCACGGCCTTATGGGCCGCGGCTCCACCTGGTCGCGTCAGCTTCCATGGCTGCGTCGTTTCGGGGCGGTCTACACCTACGACGCGCCGTGGCACAGGGGCCGCGATGTGCCCGACTCGTATCCCATCAGCACCGAGCGCTTCGTCGCTGACCTCGGCGAGGCAGTCGCGGAGTTGGGCACTCCCGTAGTGCTGGTCGGGCACTCGATGGGTGGTCTGCATTCGTGGTGTCTGGCCGCTGAACACCCCGATCTGGTGACGGCGATCGTCGTCGAGGACATGGCCCCGGATTTCCGGGGCCGCACCACCGGCCCGTGGGAACCGTGGGTTCACGCCTTGCCAGTGGAATTCCCGTCCGAGCAGGCGGTGCTCGACGAGTTCGGCCCCGTCGCCGGCCGCTACTTTGCCGAGGCGTTCGATCGCACCCCGACCGGCTGGCGGCTGCATGGCCGTCCTGAATGGTGGCTTGAGATCGCCGCCGAATGGGGCACCCGCGACTACTGGCAGCAGTGGCAGAGTGTCCGCGTGTCTGCCTTGCTCCTCGAGGCCGGCAACTCCGTAGCCCCACCGGGCCAGATGCTCACGATGCATGAAATCGGCTATCGGACAACATATGTCGATGTTCCCGGTGCCGGTCACCTGATACACGACGACGCTCCCGAGATCTACCAGGACGCGGTCGAGACGTTCCTGACGTCGCTCGTGGCCCGCACCTGACCCGCTTTCGCTCCTTCAGCGCCGCTCGTGCCTCACGGCGCTTGCGTCGACTCGACCCGGCCAGGACGGCTGGGTTTCGAAGCGCGTGCGGATGGCGTCAGTGTCATGCCCCACTCGGCGAAAGTCCGCGTCATCGGTGAAGAACTGTCCCGTCATCGGTGCGGCAAAGCGGAATTGGTCGCCGTGCCAGCGCAGGTGACCTGCGCGCCGGGCACGCGCCGCGGCGGTGGCCAGGATCGCGAAGGGAGCAACCACCGCGGCTGCAATGAGGAAGTCCAGTAGTACGCTCATGGCAGCAACTGTTCGCCCAATTAGATCCCGCCAACAGTGGCAGCATTGCCAATATAGGATAAAATACTGCCATGCTTCGTAGCGTTTCGGCGCTGGTTCTCGACGGGCTTGCACCCTTCGAGTTCGGCGTCGTCTGCGAGGTATTCGGCATCGACCGTTCAGATGACGGCGTCCCGAACTTCGACTTCAAGATCTGCGGCGTCACCGCCGGCAAGCCGGTACGGACCTCGGTCGGCGCGTCGATGATTCCCGACCACGGCCTTGACGCGTTGGTGGGCGTCGACCTGGTGGCGGTACCGGCGATCCACGATCCGGGCGAGCAGGGTTACCCGGCCGAGGCGCTCGATGCGCTGCGGGCGGCGGCCGATGCGGGGGCCACCATTTTGACGGTGTGCTCGGGTGCGTTCGTGGCCGGCGCCGCGGGTCTACTGGATGGCCGTGCCTGCACCACCCATTGGATGCATGCCGACGAACTGGCCCGCCAGTATCCGACCGCCCGGATCGATCGCAACGTGCTGTATGTCGACGACGGCAACCTGATCACCAGCGCGGGGACTGCGGCCGGCATCGACGCCTGTTTGCATCTGGTGCGTCGCGAGCTCGGCAGTGCCGTAACCAACATCATCGCCCGGCGAATGGTGGTACCGCCGCAGCGTGACGGCGGCCAGCGTCAGTACATCGATCAGCCGATACCGGTGCGCTGTTCGGAAAGCTTTGCACCGCATCTTGATTGGATAATCCAGAATCTGTCCGACCCGCACTCGGTGACCTCACTGGCCAGTCGGGCGGCCATGTCTGAACGCACCTTCGCCCGCAGGTTCGTGCACGAGACCGGTGCCACGCCGATGCAGTGGGTGACCGATCAGCGGGTGCTCTACGCGCGGCGACTGTTGGAGGAGACCGACCTCGAAATCGACCGCGTGGCAGAGAAATCCGGGTTCGGCAGTGCGACGCTGTTGCGCCACCACTTCCGTCGTATCGTCGGCGTCACTCCGTCCGATTATCGGGGTCGGTTCGCCTCCTGACACACGCGCCGAGCGTGCAGGTGTGACCGGCGGCCCATCCCAATGCAGATCGCGGTTCGCTCACGCCCCGCGCCCGTCGTCGCCTTCGCCTGCGAGCGCGAACAGTCCGTCGGCCGTCTGCTCCACCAGGCCGTCGACCAATAGCGAGTCCAATGCCCGGTCCCGTTGGGCGGTGTCGGTGAGCCAGGCGACATCGAGTTGGGCGCGAGTCACCGGAGAATCGCTGCCGCGCAACACATCCAGCAGTCGGCCGCGCACCTGGCGGTCGGTACCCGCGTACTTCTGCACACGCTTTGCCGGCGCCGAACCTGCCGGGAAACCGGCGGCTCGCCATGCGCAATGACTCAAGGGGCAAACCCCGCATTTGGGGTTGCGTGCGGTGCACACCAGCGCGCCGAGTTCCATCAATGCCGCCGAAAAGCGCGGCGCGGTCGGACCGTCGGGCAGCAGCGCGAGAACCTCGGCTTCGTCGCGAGCCGGTGCCGGCGACCCCGCATCGGCGAGCCCGTGCACGGCGCGGGCGATCACCCGCCGGACATTGGTGTCCACCACCGGCACCCGGTGGCGGTAGGCGAAGCAGGCCACCGCCCGGGCGGTGTAGCTGCCGACACCGGGCAGGCCCAACAGGACCTGCACATCGGCGGGCACCACATCGTCGTGATCGCGGGCGATCGCGACAGCACACTCGTGCAGCCACTTGGCCCGTCGTGGGTAACCCAGCTTGCCCCATGCCCGCAGCACCTCGCCGGAACCGGCCGCCGCGGTCGCCGACGGCGTCGGCCAGCGGGCCACCCAGTCCAGCCAGATCGGCAGCACGCGGCCGACCGGAGTCTGCTGCAACATGAACTCACTGACCAGGATCTGCCAGGCTGTTGTCTCCGGCCGGCGCCATGGCAGATCGCGCTCGGCGTGGTCGAACCACGCGATCAACTCGCCGGCTTCGACACTCACTGCGCCGCCTTCAGAGTCGGCATGCACAATGATGGCCATGCCGAACACCAGTCCCGTGACCGCTTGGAAGGCACTCAAAGAGGGTAACGAGCGGTTCGTCGCCGGTGAGCCCGAGCATCCCAGCCAGAGCATCGAGCACCGCGCCAGCTTGGAGCACGAGCAACGGCCCACGGCCGTGCTGTTCGGTTGCGCTGACAGCCGGGTGGCCGCAGAGATCATCTTCGACCAGGGCCTCGGCGATATGTTCGTGATCCGCACGGCCGGTCATGTGATCGACTCGGCGGTGCTCGGGTCCATCGAATACGCCGTCGCGATACTCAATGTGCCGCTGATCGCCGTGCTCGGCCACGACAGCTGCGGCGCGGTAAAGGCCACGCTGAACGCTCTCGATGAGGGAGCCGTGCCGGGCGGCTACGTCCGCGATCTGGTGGAGCGTGTGACCCCGTCGATCCTGCTGGGCCGCCGTGACGGCCTGAGCCGGGTCGACGAGTTCGAGGCCCGCCACGTCACCGAGACCGGCGCGCAACTGATGGCCCGGTCCACCCTGATCGCCGAGCGGGTCAACGCCGGCAAGCTGGCGATCGTCGGGTTGACCTACCACCTCGCCGACGGTCAGGTGGTGCTGCGCGAGCACATCGGGGATATCGGCGAGTAGCCGCCGGCGCTACCGCGGCGCGACGATGCCGTGGTCGTATGCGTAGACGATCGCAGCGGCTCGGTCCCGCAGACCCAGCTTGGTGAATATGCGGCCGATGTGGGTCTTCACCGTCACCCCGGAGATGTACAGCTCGTCGGCGATCTCGGCGTTGGAGCATCCCTTGCCGATCAGCCGGAGCACGTCGAGCTCGCGCGCGGTCAGTTCCGTCACCACTTGCGGCTCGGCCGCCTTGGACACGGCCGCGTGCCGGTACGTCGTGAGCACCCGTGAGGTGACGGCGGGGTCCAGGTAGCTGTCGCCGCGTGCGACGGCACGCACCGCTCGGATCAGTTCTTCGGCCGAGGAGTCCTTGAGCACGAAGCCGGCCGCACCCGCCCGCAACGCCCCGGAAAGCAGCTCGTCCTCGTTGAAGGTCGTCAGCGCCAGCACCGGTGGTCCGTCGGCGCGGGTCAGGCGTTCGGTGGCCTCGATACCGCCGACACGCTTCATCCGCAGGTCCATCACGATGACGTCGGGCCGACTGCGGTGGATTGCGTCGGGCACCTCGTCACCGTCGGCACACTCGTCGACGATCACGAACCCGTCTTTACGCCGCAAGATCCGGCGCAGCCCTGAACGCACCAATTCCTGATCGTCGACCAGCAGAACCGTGATCTCGTCGATGGTCACGCACTACACCTTGCACCAGGGTGGCCTGGGTGAGCCGTTTTCTTCCAAGGGGATCGACGCGCGCACCGACCATTGGTCGTCGAATGCGCCGACCTCGATGATGCCGCCGAGGATCTGCACCCGCTGGCGCATCCCCTCCACCCCGCGGCCGGCCGCTGACGGCGACCGCGAGGCATGCACCACCACCGGCAGCTGGTTGGTCACCGCGAGATCTGCGGATCGCCGCGAGATATCGAGCCGGACGGCGCACTTCGAGTCCGGTGCGTGCTTGGCGACGTTGGCCAGGGACTCCTGCGTGATGCGATACAGCGCCAGTCCGACGGCGCCGGAGACGTTCTTGGCCGAACCGGTCGTCAGGAGGGTTACATCCAGCCCGGCGGTATGGAAGTCGTCGACCAGATCTGCGATGTCCTCGACACCTGGCTCCGGGGCGGTGTTCATGGGTCCGGCGTCCAGCAGCCCGACTGTGCGGCGGATGTCGGCCATGGCTTGGCGGCCCAGTTGTTCCGCCTGGCGCAGGGCCGCAATGGCTTCTGGGACGTCGCCGTCTTCCTGTAGTTCGCGACGGGCGCCGGTCAGGTGCAGCAGCGTGATGCTCAGCGAATGCGCGATGACGTCGTGGACCTCGCGGGCGATGCGGCGCCGCTCATCGGTTACTGCGTGCTCAGCCAGGGCGGCCTGCGCTTCTTCCTGCTTGATCATCAGGTTGCGCTGCGTCTGCATCAAGAACCCGACCACCCAGCCCATTCCGAGAACCGGCAGGTACAGCGCGAGGTTCTCGAGGCGGTGTTCCTGGGCCGCCGCGACGAGCAGCAGTGCCGCTGAACTCGCGGCGATCACGCCGAACAACAGTTGGCTCATCGACACCGCAGCGCTGACCATGAGCACCAGCAGCAGTGGGGCGAAGTCGGAGTGGATCGGCGTCGATGTGGCGAAAAGGAAGATTGCGACCGAGGCCATGGAGGTCAGCCACAGTGTCCAGGGTTTGAACGCGATATCGGAGAAGAACAGCGCCAGGTCGGGGAAGACCGTGATCGCAATTGCCAACAAGCACATGGCCAGGTCAACGTGTGGTCGTTGCAGGGTGGCGACGGTCACGATGAAGGCCATCGCCACGTCGACGACGATGGCGAAGGTCCACGAGTACCCCAGCGGGATGAGGTCGCCCCGTTGCCGGATGCGACCGTATAGGTACGCCGCCACGTCGCGCAGCATCGGACCATCCTAGAGCGGGGCCGCGGCTGAGGGAATCGTTCCAGGGTCTGACAAACCGTTCCGTCGTCCTACCACGGTAGGACGGGCGATTCCGGACCGCAGCACGACGCAGTCTGGGGGCCGGGACCATAGCGTCGTTGACATGAGTTGGTCACAGTTCTACGAACGAAACGCATTGATGGCCCGGATCATCGACCGCGCAGCCGCTGATCCCGATGGAGCACTGGACTTCGACGCCGACGAACTCGCCGAGGTGCAAAGGGTTTTCGGTGACGTGGACACCCTGCTGCTGGCGCTGCGGCACAAGTGGATGACGGCGTTGAACGCCAAGCTGGACCAGGCCACCTATGACGGCACCCCGGTCGAGAAGGCACGTGCAGACCTCGCGCGGACAATGCCGGGCCTGAGGGCAGTGCTCGACGCGGCGGCACGCCGCTCGGTCCGCCTGCGCTCCCTGGAACACGGGGAAAAGCGGATGCTCGACTACTTCAACGGTCCCAACCACCCCAGGCGCCGGGAAGTTGTTGCGTAAGGCCGGATCACGGCCGCGGATTCTCTGGGCACTGCTCACGATCACCGGCTGGGTGGCGGTTGCCATCGCCGGAAATCTCGCGGTACCCCAGCTCGAGCGAGTGGTCGAGGTCCACGCACGGTCTTTCATGCCGGCCGACGCGCCGAGTGCGGTGGCGGCCCGGCAATCCGCAGTCCTATTCGGGCAGGGGCCGGGAGATAACTTCAATTACGTTGTCCTGGAGCGCAAGAGCATCTTGACCGACGGTGACCGGCGGTTCTATGGATCGCTGGTCTCGATGTTGCGTTCCGATCACTCGGTGGTGTCGGTCACCGACCTCTGGGGCGACCCGATCACCGAGGCGGCGGCGCGCAGCGCCGACGGGCAGGCCGTCGTTCTGACGGTGCGACTGGCAGGCCGGCTCGGCACCGCTGAGGCCGGTGGCGCCGTAACCGCGTTGCGTGCCGATGTGGCCGCGCTCGCGCCACCGAGCGGACTGGATGTGTATGTCACCGGTCCGGGTGCCACCATCGCCGACGAATTCGCCGCCATCGACCGGCAGATGCTCATCATCACCGCGGCCACCGTCGCACTGATCCTGGTGCTGCTGCTGCTCGTCTACCGGTCACCGTTGACCGCGGCCGTCCCGCTGACGGCCGTCGGCCTCGCGCTGGCGGTGGCCCGGGCCATCGTCGCGGCGCTGGGGCAGGCCGATGTCGTCGAGGTGTCGCTGTTCTCGATCTCGCTGCTGGCTGCGATGATGCTCGGCGCAGGTACCGACTACGGGATCTTCCTGATCGGCAGGTATCACGAAGCCCGCCGGGCCGCCCGTGAGCCGCGCGATGCCGTGCCGGAGGCTTGGCGCGCGGTCGCGCCGGTGATCGCCGGTTCCGCCCTTACCATCGCGGTGGCATTGGGCGCGCTGGGCTTCGCGAAGGTCGGCATGTTGCGCAGTGCCGGAATACCCAGTGCGATAGGCGTTCTCGTGGCCATGGCCGCCTCGCTCACGCTGACTCCCGCGCTGTTGGCGGTGGTGACACGCTTCGGGTATGCAGAGCCACGCTCGACAGGTTCAGTCCGGCGATGGCGTCGCATCGGTGCCACCGTCGCCCGCTGGCCGGCGCCGGTGCTCGTGGTCGCGCTCGGATTCATCGGTGTCGTCACGATGCCGCTGTTGGGTATGCGCACCGGTTGGAACGAGATCGCCGCGACCCCGTCGAGCTCGGAGTCCGGTCGTGGTTACGCCGCCAGTGATCGGCACTTCCCGGCCAACCGGCTGCTGCCCACTGTCGTCACCGTCGTCACCGATCACGATCTTCGCAATCCCGCCGGTCTCATTGCGCTGGAACGGATCACCCGCGCCGTGATGGCGATACCCGGGGTGACGATGGTGCAGTCGGCCAGTCGCCCTGCGGGAAAGGTGCCGGAGGAAGCGACGATGACGCACCAGGCGGCCATCGTCGGGCAGCAGTTCGGTGCATCGGTGGATCAGCTCGCCGGGCAGCTGCGCCGCATCGGTGATCTGGACCGCACGCTCGCGGGTATGCAAGGCGTCGTTACCAACTTGTCCGGCGAACTACGCAGTGGCCGAAAGGGATTCGATGAGATAGGTGCGGCCACCGGTGATATGCAACGCGGTATGGACGGCCTGCGGGACAACGTGACGACCGTGTCGGGCTACCTGGACCCGCTACGTGGATTCGTCGATTCCACCGCGGACTGCCCGGCAAATCAGCTGTGCACGGCGCTGAGCCGGGTGATCGCACCGGTGGACGCACTGCTGTCCAGCTCGACGGACCTCTCGAACGGGGCGATGCGCCTGCGCGGCGGCACCCAGCAGGCCGGCTCGGTAATCGACGGGATGCCCGCGGCCGTCACGGCGATGGATCGGGCTCTCGCGCAGGCGCGCTCGGCGACTCGTGCCGTGGCGGCACTCGCCGACACGACGGGGCCACAACTGCGTCAGTTCACCGACTATCTCAGGGAGTTGGGCACTCAATTCGGGGGCAGCGCGGCAGGAGGCTTCTACCTTCCGGAGCAGGCCCTGACCGACCCGCGATTCGTCACCGCAATGCGTGCGCTGGTCTCCGGCGACGGCCGGGCCGCCTACCTGCTGGTGTACGCCGACGGGCAGGAGTGGGGTCCCGACGGCGCGGCGCGGACGCGGTTGGTCCGGACAGCGGTTCGGGAAGCCACCAAGGAAGGCACGGTGACACCGACGGCGGTCTATCTCAGCGGGGTCGGCCCCACGACTACGGATCTGCAGGCGTTGCTGGCCCGCGATCTGCGGTTGCTGGCGGGCGCGACGTTGGTGCTGATCTTCTCGATCATGGCGCTGATGCTGCGCAGCCCGGTGGCCGGGCTGGTCGTTGTCGGCACGGTCGCGGTGTCGTTCGCTGCGGCGCTGGGGGCGTCGGTGTTTCTCTGGCAGTACGTGCTCGGCCACGAACTGCACTGGGCGGTGGTTCCGATCGCCCTGATCGCGTTGGTCGCCGTCGGCGCCGACTACAACCTGCTGTTGAGCATGCGGTTGCGCGAGGAAGCCGCAGCGGGCCTGCGGACCGGTGTCATCCGGGCGTTCGGCGCGACCGGCGGCACGGTGACGACGGCGGGGATCGTTTTCGGTGTGACGATGGCGGCACTGGCCGGCAGCACGGTGCTCAGCGTGGCGCAGATCGGGACGACCATCGCGGTCGGTCTGATGATCGACACTCTGGTGATTCGGGCCTTCGTGGTGCCCGCTGTCGCGGTGCTGCTCGGACGGTGGTTCTGGTGGCCAATACCGCTTCTCGCAGCGAAGAGTGCGGCGACACGCCGAGTCGGGTCGGACATGTTGCAGTGACCTGCCCTTACCGTGAGGACGTGCTGGAAATCGAACCCCGTGGGCAGCTCTCGCCGGAGATCTATCGGCGGCGGCGCGTGCTGGCGCTCAGCGTCGCGGGCGTGGCCGTCGCCCTGGTAATCGGGATCATCGCGCTGGTCCTGCACAGCGGTTCCGCAGAGACGAAGAAGCCCGAGCAGCAACCGAACACGGCCCAGGGGCCGCTGGGTTCTACACCGAACCCGGACGTGAAGACACCCGTTGTGCCGCCCGAGCAGGCGCCTGCAGCTACCCCGACTCCGACCGCGGCCGTCGAACCGCCGCCCGTCCTCAAGCCCGGGGATGACTGCCCGGATTCGACGCTGGCGGTCAAGGGCATCACCAGCGCGCCGCATTACACCATCGGTGATCAGCCGAAGTTCACCATGGTCGTCACCAACATCGGTTTGACCGCCTGCCAGCGCGACGTCGGTGCCGCGGTGCTCGCCGCCTACGTCTACACGCTGGACAACAAGCGGCTGTGGTCCAACCTTGACTGTGCACCGTCGAACGAGACCCTGGTCAAGAGCTTCAATCCCGGTGAGCAGGTCACAACCGAGGTGACGTGGACCGGCATGGGTTCGGCTCCGCAGTGCCCGTTGCCCCGCCAGCCGATCGGTCCAGGCACCTACAACCTGGTGGTCCAACTGGGTAACCTGCGCTCGGCGACGGTTCCTTTCGTGCTAGCCGAGCCGTCCTCAGACCCCCCTCCGCCGTCGGGTGCACCCGCGCCTGCTGACGCGCCCGCGCCCGCGCCGGCTCCCGCGGGCTGAGTCGGCTCACACCAACCGGTCGGCAATCGTCGATTCGGCGAGCTGTGACAGCCCTTCCCGCACGTGGCGGGCCCACATCGCGCCGATACCGTCCACCGACTGCAGATCGGTGGCGCTCGCGGCCAGTAGGCCCTGAAGCGAGCCGAACGTGCGCACCAGCAGGTCCACATGGGCGAACTGCAACCGCGGGATGCCTGCCATCGCCCGATAGCCGCGCGAGCTCAGGGCGCTGTCCTGGGCTTCCACGGTGGCCGGATAACCGAACACCTGCGCCAGGGCGGTGAAGTCCAGCAGGTCCGCGTCGCTGAGGGCGTCGAGTTCATCCAGCGTGGCGGACACCTCGGCCCGCGACGGTGCTTCGGGGTTGGCGTGGTAGTCCCGCGCGATGAGTTCGCGGGACGTCTCGTTCCCGCCCAGCAGTTCCTCGAGCTGCAGGCGCAGCTGGCGGCCGTCGGTTCCGAGCTCCACGGCGTCCTTGTCGATTTCCAGGCCGATTCGGCGGACCATCTCCAACCGCTGCACCACCGTCATCACGTCGCGCAGCGTGACGAAGTCTTCGATCTCGGCGGTCGACAGCTGTCGACTGACCTCGTCGAGCCGGGCTTTGTAGCGCTCCAGGGTGGCGATCGCCTGGTTGGCGCGCGACAGGATGGTGCCCGAATCCGCCACCACGTGGCGCTCGCCGGCGACGTAGACGGTGACGATGCTCATCGAATGGCTCACCGAGATCACCGGGTAACCCGTCTGGATCGCACTGCGTTCGGCCGACCGATGCCGGGTGCCGGACTCGTCCGTCGGGATCGACGGGTCAGGCACCAGCTGCACGTTTGCCCGGACGATGCGCTCCCCGTCGGTGGACAACACCACCGCCCCATCCATCTTCGACAGCTCGCGCAGCCGAGTCGGCGCATAGCGCACATCGAGTGCAAACCCGCCGTCGCAGATGGCCTCGACACTGTCGTCGTAGCCGAGCACGATCAGCGCGCCGGTACGGCCGCGCAGGATGCGCTCCAAACCGTCACGTAATGCGGTACCCGGGGCCAGGCGGCCGATGGTCTCCCGAAGCGTTGGCCGGGTGCTCCTGCTGGTCACAACCGATCATTGTTCCCTGCCGAGGGATCGGCAGCGCTGTTGTCCACCAGTTTCAGTTCGGCCCTGGCCGGCGACTTGACCTCCGGCGGTTTGCTGCGAGGACGGACGGCGACGTCGAGCAGGGTGCGCAGGGCGTCGCCGATCGTCGCAACCTCGTGGACCCGCAGACCCTTGGGTACCGACGTGGTGCCGGGCGGAACGATCGCACAGGTGAAGCCGAGCCGCGCCGCCTCCGCCAGGCGCCGCTCCATGCCGGTGACCCGTCGCAAATCGCCGGCCAGGCCGACCTCCCCGATGACGACCGTGGAGGTCGGCAGGCACAGGTCGGCATAGGCCGACCCGATTGCCAGTGCCACGGCCAGATCCGATGACGGATCGGTGAGCCGCATCCCGCCGACGCTCGAGAGGTACACGTCGTGCTTGCCGATGCGGATGTGTGCCCGGGCTTCGAGCACTGCGGCCGTCATTGCTGCCCGGGACTGGTCGAGCCCACTGACCGCCCGGCGCGGGGACGCTACCTCCTGGACGCCGATCAGCGCCTGAATCTCCCCGATCAACGGTCGCTTACCGTCCAGCGTGACCGTGACCGCGGTGCCCGGAACCGGCTCCGGGCGTTGGTCCAGGAACAGTCCCGATGGATCGGCGACACACTCGATTCCGTTGTCGTGCAAGACAAAACAGCCGACTTCGTCGGCACCGCCAAACCGGTTCTTCACACCACGCACCATTCGCAGCGCGCTGTTGCGGTCACCTTCGAAATGCAGCACCACGTCGACGAGATGTTCCAGCGACCGGGGCCCGGCGATGGCGCCGTCCTTGGTGACATGGCCGACGAGCACGATCGCGATGCCCGGCCCCGACTTGGCGTAACCGGTCAACGCGGTGGTGACGGCACGGACCTGGGTGACCCCACCGGTCACCCCGTCCGTGTCGGTGGTCGACAGCGTCTGCACCGAGTCGATGACCACCAGCGACGGTCGGACCGCTTCGATGTGGCCCAGCACGGTGTGGACGTCCGATTCGGCAGCCAGGTAGACCTCGTCATGCGTGCATCCGGTGCGTTCGGCGCGCATCCGGATCTGCCCTGCCGACTCCTCGCCGGAAACGTAGAGCGCACGGCGGCCCGCGGTCGCCCAGCGGTGCACGACCTCAAGCAGCAGCGTCGATTTCCCAACGCCTGGTTCGCCCGCGAGCAGGGTGACCGAACCGGGCACGATGCCGCCGCCGAGCACCCGGTCGAGTTCGCTGACGCCGGTCGGCAGGTGGCGGGTGATGTCGGGGTCGATGCTGCTGATCGGCACCGCGGCGGACGACGGGGCGATGGGCCGTTGCGCACGACCACCCAGTGAGGTCAGGACGGCGACTTCGTCGACGGTGCCCCAGGTGCCGCACTCCGCGCAGCGGCCCACCCATTTGGGAGTGACGTGACTGCACTCCGAGCACCGGTATTGCGGTCGCGTCTTGGACCCCGAATTCGCCACGACCGCGACGCTATCGGGTGGGTATGACAGGGCCTGGGATCGGCGACCCTATGGTCAGTGCGAGTCGCCCTGGCGGGGCGCGTTGCCTGCTGAAATCGGCACCGACAGCTTGGTCTGTCCGGCCTTCTCGAACGTGAACGTAAAGCCGTAGGTCAGTCCGTTGCGGATCGGCTGGGTCAGCGTCACGGAGGCATCGGCGCCGCCGGCCGCTTCGACCGCGGACAGTGCCGTCACTCCGTCGGGCACGCCGACGGTGAGCACCCCGCCCGCCGGAAGGGTGGTGTTGCCGGCCACCGTGACGGTGCCGATGTCGGAGCTGATGCCCACCAGTCGGTCGCTTTTGTCGGGGGAGTTGTTGACGGCGGTGAACATGAGCGGCACCTCGCGGCCCGCTTCGAGGGCGTCGCCGTGCTCCACCGCCTGCAGGTGCACATTGCGCAGAGCGACGTTGCCGATCGAGCCGGACGTGCCGTTGACGGCGGGCTCCTGGGTGGCCACCTGAGACACCTGGCCGGATCCGCACCCGGCGAGGGTGGACGCCACGAGCAGGCTGCCGACGGCCAGCCCGGCCCGGATGCTGAGCACCCGGCGGTTTTCGGAACGAAACACTGGAAGCCTCCTGCTCGCCGCCGTCGCGGTTGGGACGGAACCCGAGAAACTAAGGGTACTGAAGAACACTCAAGAACTTAGTACGAAGCGTAGTAGTGAGCGCCATGGGGGAGGACGCCAGGGCACAGAAAAGCCGGCGGTTGCTGTCCGTTCGACGCCGCCTCGGTGTGGTGCCCTGCGCATAAGCGCTGGGGTGCGTTACAGGTAACTGAGTGGGTGTGACGGGCGGGGCGGCCACTATGCGTTGCACGTATTGGACACCCTGTCAACCCCTGCTCTTCACCGGTTGTGCCCCTGACCTGCATCGTTGATCCGCGTGTGTCGCAGTGGCGTGCTATCCTGGAAATGCGAAAGGGGCTCGAATCTGATGATTTTCAAGGTCGGAGACACCGTTGTCTATCCACATCACGGTGCTGCGTTGATCGAGGCGATCGAAACCCGAACCATCAAAGGCGAACAAAAAGAATATCTCGTCTTGAAGGTCGCCCAGGGCGACCTGACCGTCCGGGTGCCCGCCGAGAACGCCGAATACGTCGGTGTGCGCGATGTGGTTGGACAAGAGGGCCTCGACAAGGTGTTTCAGGTGCTGCGCGCTCCGCACACCGAAGAGCCGACAAACTGGTCGCGCCGTTACAAGGCAAACCTCGAGAAGCTCGCTTCCGGCGACGTGAACAAAGTCGCCGAGGTCGTCCGTGATCTGTGGCGCCGCGATCAAGAGCGTGGTCTGTCTGCAGGCGAAAAGCGCATGCTGGCCAAGGCCCGACAGATCCTCGTCGGTGAGCTGGCGCTGGCCGAGAACACCGACGACGCCAAGGCCGAGATCATTCTCGACGAGGTACTGGCCGCCGCGTCCTGACGCTGCGCATGCGGACGGTCGCGATCGTCCCGGCCGCCGGCTCTGGTGAGCGGCTCGGGGCTGGTGTCCCAAAGGCATTTGTCGGTCTGGCGGGGCGTTCCTTGATAGAGCGCGCGCTGGAGGGGCTGCACGCTTCCGGTGTGGTGGACGGCATCGTGGTCGCGGTACCCCCGGATCGCACCGACGAAGCGATTCTTGTGTTGTCCACTCCTGATATGCCGGTCACCGTGGTGGCAGGCGGCGCCGACCGCACGGAATCGGTCCGGTCGGCCCTCGACGCCATCGATCGCGCTTCCGGCGGCGGCATCGCCGACTTCGTTCTCGTGCACGATGCGGCCCGGCCGTTGACCCCGCCGTCGCTCATCGCCCGCGTCGTCGCCGCGCTGCATGAGGGCCACAGCGCTGTGGTCCCCGCGCTGCCGGTCACCGACACCATCAAGGCGGTCGACGCCAACGGTGTCGTGCTGGGCACCCCCGAACGGGCCGGGTTACGCGCCGTGCAAACACCCCAGGGATTCAGCGCAGAGCTTTTGCGACGCGCATACCAGCGCGCGGGGTCAGGCGCGGTGTTCACCGACGACGCGTCATTGGTCGAGAACATCGGCGGCCAGGTGCAGACCGTCGAGGGCGACGCGCTGGCGTTCAAGATCACCACCCCGATGGATCTGCAGTTGGCCCATGCGGTGCTGACGGCTGGAGCGACGGCATGACGGGGCTGCCCCGGGTCGGGCTGGGCACCGACGTCCATCCGATCGAGTCCGGTCGGCCCTGTCACCTGCTGGGGCTGTTATTCGAGGACGCTGATGGCTGCGCCGGGCACTCCGACGGCGACGTCGCGGTCCACGCTTTGTGTGACGCCCTGTTGTCGGCGGCCGGGCTGGGCGACATCGGTGGCGTATTCGGCGTAGACGATCCTCGCTGGGCCGGGGTGACGGGTGCAGCCATGCTGGGGCACGTTCGTGACCTGCTGACCGACGCCGGCTATCGGGTGGGCAACGCGGTGGTGCAGGTCATCGCGAACCGCCCCAAAGTCGGGCGACGCCGCGCGGACCCGACAGCGCCTCGAAGCCGAGAGTCTTTTCGGCCGACGGCGCCTCTTCGGCGATCGGCTCGGCGGCTGCGCCGACGTCGATGCCCATCTCGCCCTGCGCGCGGCCGATGCCGTCGATCGCGGCCTTGGAGATCAGGTCGCAGTAGAGCGTGATGGCGCGGCCGGCGTCGTCATTGCCGGGCACCATATAGGTGATGCCGTCCGGATTGCAGTTGGTGTCGACCACGGCGGCGACCGGAATGCCGAGGCGGCGCGCTTCCTTGATCGCGATGTCCTCTTTGTTCGTGTCGATCACGAACAGGAGGTCGGGCAGGCCGCCCATGTCCTTGATGCCGCC
>DASUGW010000087.1:0-15516 GCA_036273805.1 Mycobacterium sp. | reverse complement strand
GCGCCTCTGGCGGCGGGCTTGGGGAAGTCGCCGGCCGCGCATCCGGCAGCCACCCTGGGCCGCAGCACCGGGCCGTTGACACCGCCGGGCGGGGTCATGATCAGAAGTGAGGCCTGGACGACAGGATAGCTGCGGTCGCCGACGGTCAGCGCGGGTTTACCCGGCGACACCGCATCCAGACGTTTGAACTCGGTGGTGGATACGTCAAACCCTTTGTCCTGCAGAGCTTTAGAAACATATTGCACGCTTGCATCGAATCCGGGGCTGCCGTCGGCCCGGTTACCACCGTTGGCACCGGCGATGTCCTGCAATGCTCGCAGGTGGGCGAGCATGCGCTCGGCGGTCACCTTGGCCGGCAGCGAACGCGCCAGCGATTCAGGCTTGACGGCGGCCGGTGGCGGGGCCGAGCATGCCGCCACCATGGCCAGCATGACGAGACAACTGGCGATCCTGTGGCGACTCACCCGGCCAGGCTAGTGTGCGTTCGGCCCGCCCGTGGCGATCCGGTGCGAGGAGAGCCAGCCCAGTAGCAGGTTGGCCACCTGATCAGGTACGTCGTCGAGCATCCAGTGCGACACGCCGTGCAGAATCTCGAACCGGTATTCACCCGTCACGAAACGCGCGCAGTCCCGCGCCCCCGGCTCCAGGCAGGCGGTGTCGCCGTCGCTCCAGACGAACATGGTCGGCACCGAGACCCGGCCGCGAAGCGACGCCGGTTTGGTGAATGCCAGACCGCGGTACCAGTTGATGGCGCCGGTCAGCGCGCCGGTGTCGACCATCTCACGGATGTCGCGTGTGGCGGCCTCCTTGGACTGGTCGGCAACCCTCTGCAACACGGCCGCGCCGCCCGCGCCGCCCTTGCGGGCGAACACCAGCTCGGGCAGCTTCGGCACCTGGAAGGCGTACATGTACCACGACGCCAGCCCCTGCCGGCTGGTGAGGATCGCCTTTATGAACGCCGACGGATGCGGCACCGACATGGTGGTCAGCGTGGCGAGCCGCTCGGGGGCAGCTGCCGCAACGCCCCAGGCCACCAAGGCACCCCAGTCATGGCCGACCAGATGAACCTTCGGCGCACCGATCTCGTCGATCAGCGCGACGATGTCGCCCACCAGCTCGGAGACCCGATAGTCGCGCCGGCGGAGCGGCCGGGCCCGCGGTGCGTATCCGCGCTGGTTGGGCGCGATGCACCGGAAACCCTGCGCTACCAGCCGATCCATCACTGCGTCCCAGGCGGTGTTGAACTGCGGGAAACCGTGCAGCAGCACCACCGGCTCGCCATCGGCCGGACCTCGGTCAATGACGTCGAAAACCATTGCGCCGTTGCGGAATTCGTCCATTACCGGCTCCTTTCAGGAGGGCTTGACGACATGGCGGGTGCGATCGTCGCGCACCGGCACGGCGTTGCGCCCGTCGATGCCGGCCGCATACAGGCCGGTGACGTAGGCCACCCCCGCACCCTGGATGCCCAGCGCGGTGCGGTCGATGGCGTCGATCGTGTCGGTTGCCTTGTGGTAGTTCGGGTCGAACGGTTCGTGCGCGCGCCCGCCCCACAGTTTGGCCTGTTCTTCGTTCATGTTCTCTTCGGCCCCGGCGAACAGGCCCCCGGACGGAATGCCTGCCAGGGTGAACCCGTCGTAGTCGGATCGACCGTCGAAAGCCGTGTCCTGCGCGGTCTTTCCGGCCGATTTCAGGTACGCGACCAGGGTGCGTTCGATACCTGCGGACCCCTCCGGGACCCGCGACGGTGCCGTGTCCCGGCTGACGGGGCCGGACTGGTCGCCGTCATAGGTGAAGTACCCCGGATTGGGTGAGGCGAGCATGTCGAAGTTGAGATACAGCGCGATGTTGCGCAGTTCCTCGAGGTTCAGCGACTCGACATAACGATGAGAGCCGACCAGGCCCAGCTCCTCAGCGCCCCAGAAGCCGAACCGAATCGCGTTGCGCACCTGCGGTGTCGGTCCCAGCTGCAATGCCATCTCCAGTACCGCGGCCACCCCCGAGCCGTTGTCGTTGATTCCGGGCCCCTCGGGAACACTGTCGAGGTGGGCACCCGCCATCACGACATCGGCGGCCGAGCCGGTCTTGGTCTGCGCCACCACGTTTCGTGCCGTGACATCCTTCACGCCGGCGTCCAGGGTGAGCGTCACCGGGCCGGTGTGGCCCCGCAGCGCGGCGCCGTCGGCCTTGCTGATACCGACCACGGGAATCTTGACCTCGGTTTTCTCCCCGAGGGTGCCACCCAACTGTTTCTCGTCGACGTTGTCGGCGATGACAACCGCAAGCGCGCCCCGGGATGCCGCGGCAGTCATCTTGTCCGTGAACGTGCATTTTCCGCGGTCCACCAGTATCACCGCACCCGCGACCGGTAGTCCGTCGTAGTCGGCGGGCACACACCCCGGAGAGTCGTCACCGGCACGCGCCACCACCAGCGGCGCGGTCACACCGGCTGACGGGGTGCCCACGGAGTAGGTCAGCGCCCGGGCGGTGAAGCTGCCCGGGCCGGCCGTGAGTGTGCCGGGTTCGGAATGGCTGATTCGCACCGTGAACTCCGGCGTCTGAACATCGAAACCTTTGTCCCGCAGTGCTTTAGAAACATAGTCCACACTGGCTTCGTACCCGGGTGTGCCGACCGCCCGGGTGTTTCCGTGGGCGTTCGCGATGTCTTGCAGGGCGTGCAGGTGCGCCATCATCGCGTCGGTGCCGACTCGTTGCGCCAGGGCCGCGGCGAAGCGCTCGGGCTCCGTCACGGCGACCGGATGCGCCATTTCCGCGGAACGCACACAGCCCGCCAGCACCACCGCTGCGCACAGCACCGTGACGGTCCATGCCCGCTTCCGCATCATCACACCCACCGTAGCGTGCACACTGGATGGGGTGGCAAAGACCGATGACAGACGAGTCGTATTCATCCGCGCCGTGAACGTGGGCGGCGCCCAGCTGCCGATGGCCGAGCTGCGCACCCTCGCGACCGACCTGGGCGCCACCGAGGTGTCCACCTACATCGCGTCGGGCAACCTGCTGTGCGCCGTGGCCGACCCGGCGCAATTCGACAGGGCGCTCGAGGCCGCCATCGAAGCGAAGTACGGCTTCTTCCGCGAGGTCATCAGCCGTACCCCGGCACAGCTGCAGGCCGCCCTCGACGCGCATCCCTTCGACATCGACGAGGACCGGTTCTCCTACGTGTACTTCCTCACCGCCAAGCCGGCGGCGAAGGCGGTCAAGGCTTTCGAGGCCATGGACTTCGGCGGCGACCAGGCGCGGGTGATCGGCACCGATCTGCACATCCGTTACCGCGACGGCGCCGGTAAGTCCGCCCTGGACGCAAAGACCATCGCCAAAGCGCTCGGCGTGCAGGGTACGGGCCGCAATCTGAACACCGTCCGCAAGCTGATCGAGCTGGCTAGGCGGTAACCGCGGCGACCACCAGGCCGGCCACCGCCCGCATCCCGGCGGCATTGGGATGCAACGGCGCCGGCGCGCCGGGCCTCGGAATCAGGTCCCGCAGCTGCGCACCGACGGTCCACGGTTCGGCAGACCAGGCGTGGTGGCCGACCGACGCGGCAGCCGCCGAGACCAGCGTGCACCCGGTCGCCGCCGCGGCCTCGGCGGTTTCGGCGGCCAACCGGGCGGCGACGTGGCGGCCGAGGTCGGCATCGGCCGGCGACAGCGGCCCGGCGGGCGCACCGGCCGGCGGCAACAGGGTCAGGTAGTCCACGAAGCACACCTGGGCCTGCGGTGCCTGCGCCCGGACGGCCTGCCCGACGGCGCGCAGTTTGGCGCCGACTCCCGCCAGCGCCTGCTCGCGGGCGTCCGGGTCCAGCAGCGCACGCACGGCCGGGATGCGGCGCACCACGCGCGGCAGTGCCGCGGCCATCAGCAGCGGCACGTAGCCGACGTCGTTGCCGCCGATGGTGATGGTCACCAGGGCCACTCCGGGCCGGTCCAGCGCCGTGAGCTGCGGTGGCGCGCCGTTCTGCGACGCCGTCAGGATGTGTTCGGTGGTGGCGCCGGAGTAGGTGACGTCGGCCAACTCGACACCCAGCGCATCGGCCGCCAGGTGTGCGTAGTTGCGGGCCGAGCGTCCGGCGCGCCGTGGCGATCCGGGTGCCCGCGGCCGGATGCCCGGTCCGGCCGCCATCGAGCTGCCCAGCGCAACGTAGACGCCGTCCATCTACAGTGCCGGGCTCGACGCTTGTGCCCAGAACCGCTTCGGGATGCGGCCGGCCAGCCGGGCAAGATACCCGGCCGTCACAGCCGAGGCCATCGCTGCGGCCATCGTCGGCGGGTCGGAGGCGCGGGTCACCGCCGTGGCCAGAAGCACTGCGTCACAACCGAGTTCCATTGCCAGCGCGGCATCGCTGGCGGTGCCGATTCCAGCGTCCAGAATCACCGGCACCCCGGCGGCGGCGACGATCATCTCGATGTTGTGCGGGTTGGCGATGCCCAGCCCGGTGCCTATCGGCGAACCCAGCGGCATCACCGCGGCACACCCGATGTCCTCCAGCCGGCGGGCCAGCACCGGGTCGTCGGTGGTGTACGGCAGCACCACGAATCCGTCGTCGACGAGTTGTTCTGCGGCACGGACCAATTCGACCGCATCGGGCAGCAGGGTGCGCTCGTCGGCGATGACTTCGAGTTTGATCCAATTGGTTTCGAGCGCCTCCCGCGCCAGCTGCGCGGTGAGTACCGCCTCGGCGGCCCCGCGGCAGCCCGCGGTGTTCGGCAGCGGCGCAATCCCCAAGCGTCCCAACAGATCGAGCACACCGGTGCCACCATCGGCGTCGACGCGACGCATGGCGACGGTGGTCAGCTCGGTACCCGATGCGATCAGGGCCTCCTCGAGCACCGCGAGGTTCGCCGCACCGCCGGTGCCCATGATCAGCCGGGAACCGAAGGTGCGGTCGGCGATGGTCAACGCGCTGTCAGCCACCTTGCACCGCCGTGACGACCTCGATGCGGGCACCGTCGGAAAGCTCGGTGTCCCACGCGGATTTCGGGACCACCGTCCAGTCCACCGCGACCGCGATGCCCTTGTCCGGCATACCGAGGCGTGCCAGCAGATCCGACACGGTGGTCTGCTCGGCTACCTCCAACTCTTCTTCGTTGACCAGGATCTTCATCCAGCCACTCCTTGCACACTCGATAGGGCGAGTTCGGTTGCGATCTTCTCGGCGGTCCACGGCGCCAGCAGGAATCCGGACCGGCCATGGCCGGCGGCCACCAGGGTGGTTTCGTCGAGGCGGCCGACGATCGGCACCCCGTCCGGGGTCATCGGCCGCAGACCTGCGGCGCATTCGGCCAGTTCGTACTCGCCCAACGCCGGCATCACCGTGCAGGCGTCGTCGAGCAGTTCCCGCACCCCGGCCACCGCCGGTGCGGTGTCACGGCCGTGTTCGTACTGGGTGGCACCCACCACCACACCGTCGGCGCGCGGCACCAGATAGACCTGCCTGCCATGCACGCGCGCGCGGATCACCCGCTGCGGCACCGGCATACAGCCCTTGCGCCAGCGCAGTCGCAACACCTCGCCCTTGACCGGTCGCACCGGCAGCCCGGGCCACAGCGCCGGGGCGTCGACGCCGTTGGCGATCACGACGACGTCGCACCCGGTGCGCGCAGAGTCCAGGTCGGCCGCCGGCGGGGCCCACTGCACGCCGAGGCGGTCGCAGTCGTCGGCCAGCGCCGCCACCACCCGGCGGTTGTCGACGGCCAGTTCGGTGCTCGCGAGGAACCCGTGCCGGATCCCCTGGGCCAGCAGCGGTTCGATATCGCGCGCCGCCGTCGTCGGTGTAACGGGCTGCCCCTGAGCGGCCAGCCAGTCACAGACCGTACGCAGGTCGGCGACGTCGGCCCGGTCGACGCCGACCACCAGGGATTCGTGTGCGGTGACCACATCGTCGGGCAGCCCGTCGCGGTAACTGCCGGGCCCCGCCGCGCGCCACAGCGCCAGCGATTCCAGGCCGATGCGCAGCAGTTCGTCCTCGCCGGGCCAGCCCTCGCTGTGCGGGGCGAGCATCCCGCCGGCCACCCAGGAGGCCCCGGTCGATCCGGGGACGCCCTCGGCGCGGTGTACCCGCACGGCCCAGCCGTCGCGCGCGGCGCGGCGCGCCACCGACAGGCCGATCACGCCGCCGCCCACCACGGCCAGTGACGGGGCAGATGTGTCGGGCATTTCCCTCCCTTCGCCGGCATGATCCGGATCAGGTGCGACGGTCAGGGGCGGATCGGGCACCCACTCTCAGCCCCGCGCCCGGGACTCCCGTGATTACGGGCCTCCACAGTACTCTCGCGGGATGCTCGAACCACGAGATCGCCTGCGCCGACGTTTGTCCGAGGCCCGCCTGTACCTGTGCACGGACGCGCGCCGGGAACGCGGCGATCTGGCCGAGTTCGCCGATGCGGCACTGTCCGGCGGGGTCGACATCATCCAGTTGCGGGACAAGGGCTCGGCCGGCGAGGCGCGCTTCGGTCCGCTGGAGGCCCGTCAGGAATTGGCGGCACTGGAAATCCTCGCCGACGCCGCCCACCGGCACGGCGCGTTGTTCGCGGTCAACGACCGTGCCGACATCGCCCGCGCGGCCGGGGCCGACGTGCTGCACCTGGGCCAGGACGACCTGCCGCTGGCGATGGCCCGCGAGATCATCGGTGCCGCACCGCTGATCGGGCGCTCCACCCACGACGAAGGGCAGATGCTCGGCGCGATCGCCGAAGATGTCGACTACTTCTGTGTGGGCCCGTGCTGGCCCACCCCGACCAAACCCGGCCGCTCGGCCCCGGGCCTGGACCTGGTCAGCGCAACCGCCGCGCAACAGACCACCCGGCCGTGGTTCGCCATCGGCGGGATCGACGAGGAGCGCCTGCCAGAGGTGGTGGCCGCCGGCGCCACCCGCGTGGTGGTGGTGCGCGCGATCACCGGCGCCGAGGACCCGGCAGCCAGTGCTAGGCGTCTGGCGACGGCGCTACAGGCGGCAGACCCGACGCAAAAGGCATAGTCGCAATCTTGGCGCGCAGCCGCTGCCAACTGGCGGCGAAGCCCGGATGCAGCGGCAGATCGTCGACGGCGTCCACCGCGACCCAGCGCAGTTCGGCGCTCTCACGGTTGGGAACGGTCTCCAGTTCGGCCGCGGCGTCGGCGATCACGGTGGTGTAGGACCAGTAGTCGCCGTCCTCGGCGGAGCCGACCTCGGCGGTCACGTCGGTGGCGTGGACCCTGAGCTGCTCGGGAACCAAACCGGCTTCCTCGTGCGCCTCACGCACGGCCGCCTGTTCGGGAGTTTCATGACTGTCGCGGGCGCCGCCGGGCAGTCCCCACGTCCCGCCCTGATGACTCCACGGCGCGCGGTGTTGCAGCAACACCGCCACTGATCCGTCTGGTCGAGGAGCCCGCAGCAGCAGTCCCGCGGCGCCGTGGCGGCCCCAGTAATGCGCACCGGTCGTGGAGACCACCCAACCGTCTCCATCTCCGCGCACGGGTCAAGGATAAGCAGGCCGCCGGCGCACCGTGTGGCCCACCTCACCACTGCGATTTCGATCCAGCCCCACCTGTCACACAAATGCTCTTAGACTTCGCTTATCCGCGGTTATCCGACGAGCCGGGAAGGCAGGTCCGCACACCGTGACGGTTGAGCTGGCGCACCCGTCGACCGAACCGCTGGCGTCTCGGACACCATCCGGGGCCGCGCACCCGCGCTGGTGGTTCCTTTGGACCACTCCCGGGCGCATCTTCGCCATCGGCCTGATCCTCGCGACCCTCGGTGTGGCCAGCGCGTTCGCCACGTCGACCACCATCGACCACCGGCAGCAAGCGCTGACCAGCGTGCTCGACCACACCGAGCCATTGTCGTTCGCGGCCGGACAGCTCTACACCAAGCTGTCGGTCGCCGACGCCGCCGCGGCCACGGCGTTCATCGCCGGTGCCGAACCGCAGGCGGTGCGGCAACGCTACGAACAATCGATCACCGACGCTTCGGTCGCGCTGACCCGCGCCGCGAGTGGGCTGACCGACGAGCCGATGCTGACACTGCTGGGGCGCATCAGCGCCGAACTCAACGTATATACGGGTCTGGTGGAAACGGCGCGCACCAACAGCCGGGCGGGCAACCCGGTCGGCTCGTCGTACCTGGCGGAGGCGTCCTCGCTGATGCAGGAGACGATCCTGCCCGACGCCCAGCAGCTCTACAACGAGACCTCGTCGCGGGTCGACTCCGAGACCACACACTCGGCGCGCATTCCCGCACCGGTGATCCTGGTGCTCGCCACCACCGTCGCGTTCGGGTTGTTCGCGCACCGGTGGCTGGCCCGGCGGACCCGCCGGCGCATCAACATCGGGCTGATCGCCGGCGGCCTGGCGATCCTGATCATGGTCATCTGGGTCGGTACCGCCCTGACCATTTCGACGGCCAGCAGTCGTAGCGCCAAGGACACCTCGGCCCGATCACTGAAGACCGTCACCAACCTGGCGATCACCGCGCAGCAGGCGCGTGCCGACGAGACACTGGCGCTGATCCGCCGCGGCGACGAGTCGATCCGCAAGCAGTCCTACTACCAGCGCATCGACAGCATGCAGCGGCAGCTGGCCGACTACCTGTCCTCCAACCAGGCGTTCGACCGGACCGATCTGGGCAACGCCGAGGAGCTGCTGCGACGGTGGCGGGCCGCCGACGAGCGCATCAATGCCTATATCTCGGTCGGCAACTACCAGGCCGCCACCCAGGTCGCGCTGGGTACCGGCGAGGACGACTCGACGCCGGCGTTCGACCGGCTCGAGCAGGCGCTCGCCGACGGCATCCGGGACAACCGCAACCAATTGCGCAGCGACATCGTGGCGGCCCGGCGGGTGCTCTCCGGTGCCACCATCGGCGGTGTGGTGTTGTCGCTGAGTGCCGCACTGGCAGTTGCGCTGGGATTATGGCCGCGGATGAGCGAGTACCGATGAGAATTCCCGGAATCAGCATCGCGGTGCTCACCACCGTGGTGCTCGTGCTGGCCGGATGCAGTCATCCGTCGCCTGCGCCGCCCGAACCAGCGCTGACGCTGTCCACGCCGACGCCGGCCGATATGGCGGAGCTCAAACCTCAGCTGGTGCCGCCGCCGGACACCAGCGGTGACTGCGACCGCACGGCAAGCCTGCGGCCCTTCCCCGACAAACGCCAGGCCGACGCGGCCGTGGCCAACATCCGCAACCGCGGCCGGCTGATCGTCGGGCTCGACATCGGCAGCAACCTGTTCTCCTTCCGCGACCCGATCACCGGCAATATCAACGGTTTCGACGTCGACATCGCCGGTGAGGTCTCGCGCGACATCTTCGGCACCCCGACGCAGGTCGAGTACCGCATCCTGTCCTCGGCCGACCGCATCTCGGCGCTGCAGAACAATCAGGTGGACATCGTCGTGAAGACCATGTCGATGACGTGTGAACGACGCACCCAGGTCAACTTCTCCACGGTGTATCTGACGGCGTACCAACGGATTCTGGCGCCGCGGGACTCGCCGATCTCCGACACCTCGGACCTGGCCGGTAAGCGGGTGTGCGTCGTCGACGGCACCACCTCACTGACCCGCGTGCAGCAGATCCGCCCCGCACCCATCATCGTGGCCGTGGTGACCTGGGCGGACTGTCTGGTGGCCATCCAGCAGCGGCAGGCGGATGCGGTGTCCACCGACGACACCATCCTGGCCGGCCTGATGGTGCAGGACCCGCATCTGCACATCGTGGGACCGAACATGGGCCAGGAGCCGTACGGTATCGGTATCAACCTGCAGAACACCGGCTTGGTGCGCTTCGTCAACGGCACGCTGGAACGCATCCGCCGCGACGGCACCTGGACCTCCCTGTACCGCAAGTGGTTATCGGTGCTGGGCCCACCGCCACCGCCACCGGTCGCCCGGTATGTGGACTAGGCGGCCAGATGGCTGACGCAGAGCAGACACCCGACGACGAGATCGTCGGCACGGAACCGGCCGAGAGCGTGGTCGACTCCGCGTCCACCATGCGGCCGATGGCGACCCAGGCGGTGTTCCGGCCGGACTTCGACGACGAAGACGAGACAGACAGCAGCACCGACCCCGCCTCACGTCCGTCCGATCACACTGTCGCGATCACCCGAGCGGCGTCGCCGACCCGCCGCCTCGGCGGCGGTCTGGTGGAGATCCCTCGGGTGCCCGAGATCGATCCCCTCGCCGCACTGATGTCCAATCCCGTTGTCGCCGAGGCGAAACGGTTCTGCTGGAACTGTGGGCGGCCGGTGGGAAGGTCCAGCCCCGCGGGCGTGGCGCTGTCCGAGGGCTGGTGCCCACACTGCGGCAGCGCGTACTCATTCCTGCCGCAGCTGGGCCCCGGCGACATGGTCGCCGACCAGTACGAGATCAAGGGCTGCATCGCGCACGGTGGGCTGGGCTGGGTGTATCTGGCGGTGGATCACAACGTCAACGAACGGCCGGTGGTGCTCAAGGGTCTGGTGCATTCCGGCGACGCCGAGGCCCAGGCCATCGCGATGGCCGAACGGCAGTTCCTCGCCGAGGTCGCGCACCCGTCGATCGTGAAGATCTTCAACTTCGTCGAGCATCCCGACAGCCACGGCGAACCCGTCGGTTATATCGTGATGGAGTACGTCGGCGGAACGTCGCTGAAACAGGCTGGAACAAAACGACTTCCGGTCGCACAGGCCATTGCCTATATGCTGGAGATCCTGCCCGCACTGGGCTACCTGCATTCCATCGGGCTGTGTTACAACGACCTCAAACCCGAGAACATCATGCTCACCGAGGAGCAGCTCAAGCTCATCGACCTCGGGGCGGTGTCGCGCATCAACTCGTTCGGATACCTTTACGGCACACCGGGTTATCAGGCCCCGGAGATCGTGCGGACCGGCCCGACGGTGGCAACCGACATCTACACGGTGGGCCGCACCCTGGCCGCGCTGACGCTGAATCTGCGCACGCGCAGCGGCCGGTACGTCGAGGGCCTGCCCGACGACGACCCGGTGCTGCTGACCTACGACAGCTTCGGCCGGCTGCTGCGCCGCGCCATCGACCCCGATCCGCGCCGCCGCTTCGCCACCGCCGACGAGATGTCCGGTCAGTTGCTCGGGGTGCTGCGCGAGGTGGTCGCCCGGGATACCGGGATTCCGCGGCCAGGTCTGTCGACGGTGTTCAGCCCGTCCCGGTCCACCTTCGGGGTCAACCTTCTGGTCGCACACACCGACGTCTATCTGGACGGCCGACCGCATTCGGAGAAGCTGACCGCCGCCGAGATCGTGACTGCACTGCCGGTGCCGCTGCTGGACCCCAGTGATGTTGGGGCGGCGATACTTTCGGCGACCCTGCTTTCACAGCCGGTGCAGACACTGGACTCGCTGCGCGCGGCCCGGCACGGCGCGCTGGACTCCGACGGCCTGGACCTCAGCGAGTCCATCGAGCTCCCCCTGATGGAGGTGCGTGCATTGCTGGACCTCGGGGATGTCGCCAAGGCCAGCCGCAAACTCGATGAGCTCGCGGAGCGCATCGGATGGCGCTGGCGCCTCACCTGGTTCCGCGCGGTGTCGGAGGTGCTGACTGCCGACTATGATTCGGCGATAAAGCATTTCAGCGAAGTGCTGGATATGTTCCCCGGTGAGCTGGGCCCGAAGCTGGCGCTGGCCGCCACCGGCGAATTGGCCGGCGACATCGAAGAAGAGGGCTTCTACCGAACCGTCTGGAACACCGACAACGGTATCGTCTCAGCGGGTTTCGGTCTGGCCCGGGCACAGTCCGCGCAGGGTGAACGGGAAGCCGCGGTGCGCACGCTCGACCAGGTGCCCGCGGCATCGAGGCACTTCGCGACGGCACGGCTCACCAGCGCGGTGACACTGCTGTCCGGCCGGTCCATCAGCGAGGTCACCGAAGAACAGCTGCGCGACGCGGCCCGCCGCGTCGAGGCGCTTCCGTCCAGCGAGCCGCGTGTGCTGCAACTGCGGGCGCTGGTGCTCGGCACCGCGCTGGACTGGATCTCCGACCACGAGGCGGTCCCCCACCACATTCTGGGCTTCCCTTTCACCCAGCACGGGCTGCAGCTGGGCGTGGAGGCCTCGCTGCGCGCGCTGGCCCGGGTGGCGCCGTCGCAAGAGCACCGCTATGCCCTGGTGGACATGGCTAACACGGTGCGCCCGGTCAGCACGTTCTGACCGCGAGCCGGGCCCCGCGCAACCTCAGCGGTCGAAGCGGGCCCGCAGCTGCGGATCGGACTCCCACCACAGCGCGCCGGGCTCGGCGTCGGGAACCGAACCGTCCTGTCGTGTGCGTTCGCTTTCGCGGTCGAGTTCGCGGTCCACCTCGCCGGCCCGCGCGACCTCGTGCACACGCAACGCCCGCAGCAGCACCAGTAGAAACGGCAGGCCGAGAATGTCGCCCAGGATCCAGAGGATGCCCGCACCCACCGTCTGGTCGGTGCGGATGTCTGGTCCCCAACTCCGGTGCAGCGCTGCGTAGTAGTCGTAGGCGATCACCGGGCCCAGCCACAGCACCAGCCCGAGCAGGCCGTCGCCCAGTGTCTCGACGACGCTGACCCCGATGGACAGCAGCGGCGAGAAGCGCCGGGGTACCGGGTCGGCCTGCAATCTGGCGTAGTAGTAGCCGAAACCGATGAGCACCAACAGCATCCGGGTCGCCGATGCGAGCACTCCGGTCATCGATGCGACGTACCACGGTGTCAGGTACAACAGCCACGGCGTTCCGAGCATCGCCACCGACGTCGTGACCGGTGAGCAAAGCACCCGGGCCGGTGCCGAGGCCAGCACATCGTCCAGACGCCCACGGCCACGTTCGCCCAGCGCACCCCGCAGCGTCGCCACCGGGCGTCCGGCCGCCAGTAGGAAGGGCACCACGAACATCAGCAGCACCACCTGCAGGGCGCGCATCCAGAACAGCACGGGCGCGTACACGCCGACGGCGCTGCACGTCGCCAGCACCCAGATGCCCAGCCCGGCGGCAAAACACCATGCGGGGCCGCGCGATCCGGGCGACCGTCGATAGCAGCGCAGATAACCGGCCGTCAGTGCCGCGACGACGACCAGCGCGGCGGCGTCGACCGTCCACGACATCATGGCCGGGCCATTCATGGTGGGTGAAGATAAACCCCCAACCTGGCAGGTTGCTTGTACACAGCAGACCTGCAGACGCGGTGACTACCCTGCGCCACTGTGACGCTTCCCCTGCTCGGAGCGCTGTCGGTGACCGGCTTCCAGCACGACTGGTTCTTCCTGTACGTGCTGGTCGTCGTCGCGGTCCTGGCCGGGTATCTGGCTGTGCAGTTCGCCCGCCGACGCCACGTGCTGCGGTTCGCCAACTGGGACCTGTTGACCAAGGTCGCACCACCACTGCGGTCGCGTCGCTTGCGCCATCTTCCGGCGGTGCTGCTGCTCGTCGCGCTGTCCTTGCTCACGCTGGCGCTTGCCGGACCGACCTATGCGCAGCGGATTCCGCAGAACCGGGCGGTGGTGATGCTGGTGATCGACGTCTCGGAGTCGATGGCATCGACCGACGTCAGTCCCAACCGGCTGGCGGCAGCCAAGGACGCCGGCAAGCGATTCGCCGATGAGCTGACACCCGGCATCAACCTGGGGTTGGTGGCGTTCTCCGGAACCGCGTCGGTCCTGGTCCCGCCGACCACCAATCGGGCGGTGATGAAGGCCGCGATCGACAAGCTGCAGACCTCCGAGCGCACCGCGACGGGCGAGGGCATTCTGACGGCACTGCAACAGATCGCGTCGGTCCAGGGCGTCCTCGGTGGCGGTGACGGACCGGCCCCGGCCAGTATCGTGCTGGAGTCCGACGGCAAGGAAACCGTGCCGCCCGACCCCGAGGACCCCCGCGGTGCGTTCAGCGCCGCACGGTCGGCCAAGGACCAGAAGGTTGCGATCTCGGCGATCTCGTTCGGGACGCCCGACGGCTATGTGGACATCGACGGCCAACACGTTGCGGTCCCCGTCGACGATCAGACGCTGAGCCGCATCACCGATATCACCGGCGGGACGCTTTTCCATGCCGGCACCCTCGACCAACTCAACCGGGTCTACGCCACGTTGCAGAACCAGCTCGGCTACCAGACCGTTCCGGGCGACGCGAGTGCGGCGTGGATCGTGCTGGCGACGGTTGTGCTGCTGGCCGCCGCCGTGTTCGGAGTGCTGTTCAACCGGCGGCTGCCCGGCTAGGTCAGCCCTCGACCACCGCCAGGCACTCGCGCGCGATCGCGAGTTCTTCGTTGGTCGGAACCACCAGCACCGTTATCGGCGAGTTCTCCGCGGAGATCACCCGGGCGGCCTTCGCAGGACTGCCGTTGAGGTGCTCGTCGAGCTCGATGCCCAGTGGCGCCAGCCCGGTCAGCGCATCGCGGCGCACCATCGCGTCGTTCTCCCCAACGCCGGCGGTGAAACTGATGACGTCGGTGGTGCCCAGCACCGCCAGATAGGCGCCGACGTACTTGCGCAGTCGGTGGATATATACGTCGTAGGCGAGTTTGGCTGCGGCATCACCGGATTGAATGCGCCGATGGATCTCGCGGAAGTCGTTGTCGCCGCACAAACCGAACACCCCGGACCGGCGGTTGAGCATGTTCTCGATGTCGTCGACGGAGATGCCGGCCGTGCGCGCCAGGTAGAACACGATGCCGGGGTCGATGTCACCGCTGCGGGTGCCCATCACCAGGCCCTCCAGCGGTGTCATACCCATCGACGTATCCAGCGGCCTACCACCGACGATCGCCGAGGCCGACGCCCCGTTGCCCAGATGCAGCACGATCTGACTGATGGCACCCACGTCGGCGCCCAGGAATTCCGCGGCCTGCCGACTCACGTACTGGTGGGAGGTGCCGTGAAAACCGTACCGGCGCACGCCCCAGCGTTGTGCCACCTCACGGTCGATCGCATAGTCGGCGGCGGCATCGGGCAGGTCGTGGAAGAACGCGGTGTCGAAGACCGCGACGTGCGGCAGGTCGGGCAGGATCTTGCGGGCCACCTCGATACCGAGCACGCCCGGCGGATTATGCAGCGGCGCAAGCGGTGCCAGCTCCTTGAGCCGGGCGATCAGCGCGTCGTCGATGATCGTCGGGCGGTAGAACTCGCGACCGCCGTGCACCACCCGGTGCCCCACCGCGACCAGCCCGAGGGTCTCCAGGTGTCCGCCCGCCTCGGAGAACATGTCGAAGGTCAGCCGCAGCGCCGCATCGTGATCGGCGACCTTGCGTTCCCGGCTGGACTTCAGACCACCGAATTCCAATGTCGCGAGCGCATGGTCACTGCCGATCCGCTCGACGATGCCGTGCGCCACCGACACACCCGACTCCGGTTGCACCATGCTGTATTTCAGTGACGACGAGCCGGAGTTGAGCACGAGGATCGTCTGATGCACGGCTACTTCCCCTGTGCCTGAATCGCGGTGATGGCGACGGTGTTCACGATGTCGGCGACCAGCGCTCCCCGGGACAGGTCGTTGACGGGCTTGTTCAGCCCTTGCAGCACCGGCCCGATGGCCACCGCGCCG
>DASUGW010000086.1:0-18004 GCA_036273805.1 Mycobacterium sp. | reverse complement strand
CGTCAATGGGAGCGTAGGAGCCGACCTTGTACACCTCGTTGGCTCCGTGCAGTATGACGACCGCACCGTCGCTGGTGGTCAACCAGACACCCGTGGTTGTGACGGTCAGTTCGGGCGCCGATGCGTTGCCGGCGGCGCGTGCGGGGTCGACCGCCGCGGCGGTCGGCGATGCGCCGGATTTGCCTACGGCGCCGTGGGTTCCGAACCAGCCCGCGTTACCGCCGGCACCGCCGAGGGCCGGTAATCCCAGAGGCGCGCCCCCCACGCCGCTGTTGCCGGCATCGCCGCCGTCACCGCCGATACCCAGCAGCATCGCGCCGTCACCGCCGGCACCGCCCCGCCCACCGTCGGGGCCGGAACCGCCTCGACCGCCCCGGCCTCCGATCCCGAACACCAGGCTGCTCGCGTTCCCGCCGTTGCCTCCGGCGCCTCCGGGGCCGTCGCCCAGGCTGGCTCCGCCGTCGCCGCCACCGCCGCCGATTCCCATGAGCTTCCCGCCGGCGCCCCCGTTGCCGCCGGCCGCGCCGGTACCTCCGGAGCCGCCGGCACCCCCTTTACCGAATAGTCCCGCTGCGCCCCCGTTGCCACCGGCGACCCCGGCCTCGGTGCTGTTCCAGCCATCCCCGCCGTCGCCCAACAGCCACCCGCCGGCGCCGCCGTCGTGATGATCCGCGGTGCCCGAAGCGCCGTCGCCGATCACATACGTTCCCGCCAGCTTGTTGATGACGCCGTCAACCCGGCTGCCGATGTAGCTGTTGATCCAGAGCTCGACGACGTAGTGAATCGGGACGTAGATCAGCTGCTGAAACCACGCGGTGGCGTTGGTGGGCAGCGCAATCGCGGTGGTTACGGTCGAACCGGCGGTGGGGGTCCCTGTGTTCACGACGCTGGCCGCGGCGAGGGCTGCCGGCGTGCTGGCTGCCGGGGTCATCGCCTCGACGGTCGCCGCGGCGGGCGGCGCGGTGGCCGCCAGGTTGGTCATCTGCGTCGCACGGAACTTGTCGCGACGTGTCGCCGCCAGCACGAGTGATACCAGCGGGGTGTCGGCGGGCTGGGCGGGACCGTCGCCCACTGCAGCGCCCGCGGGCGCCACCGACGCGGTGACGGGCGTGGTGTTGAGGACGGCGACCCGGTCGCGCGATGGCCTGGCGGAGACGGGCGCCGGGCCACTGGCACCCGCCCTGGCCGTCCCTGGGGCGCGCACACCTCCGAGATGACCGGCTGCCGATGAGGCCGGTGAACCAGCAGTCGCATGCGCTTTGGTGGAGGAGTCGCCCGCGTCGGCGCATGCCACCCCGCACCCCGACGCCAGGGCGACGCCGATCCCCAGCGCTACGGCCAGACCACCCACTCTGCCGATGGGCGCGGTTGCCCTCATCAACATCTCTATACGGGACGCGTCGGCGCCGCGGGCGCGATTCGGTCATGATGCGAAGAGGTGGCACATTCTGCCGTATTCGGGGTGGTAAACGGACCCACCGGGACGGCGAGCGCACCACAATGCTTAAGTCGGATCGACGTTGCGTTCGCTCATCGGTCAGACACCTCAACAGGAGCCAGAAGGAGCGCTGCAATGCCCGATACTGAGTTCGACGAGGCCGCCCGCACCTCGGGACCTGCCATCGAGCAGGCGGTTGCGTTGTTCATGCTGCACCCCGACACCTTCGGCGAGAGCATCGCGGCGGGCTACGAGAACCCGCTCGTGGGGTATGTCACCGGACGGGGCGGGGTGCTCGGCGACGCCACCGGTACCACGGTCAGTGCGGTATTCGCCGTCTTCGAACCCAATGCTCTGGCCGCCATGTGGGACGAAGGCCTGCGGGTGCGCGATGCGAAGGCAGCCGCCGACCTTTACTGGGAGCAAACGGCAGGCTTCGGGCGCAGGTACCTCGCCGGTGCCGAAGGGCTGGACCGCATCGCCGCGCTGGGCGAAAAGATCATTGCCGCAACGCCATACGCGAATCTGCCGCTCTACGCGGGCTGGCGCGCCATGCCGTTGGCCGACGACGCCCCGGCGCGGGCGTTGCAGGTGATGTTCATCCTCCGCGAGTTGCGTGCGGGTGTGCATTTCAATGCCCTGATCAATTCCGGCGTCGCGCCGGTCGAGGCGCACATGCTCAACAAGGGCCATGACTACGCCACGATGTTCGGCTGGTCCGAGCCGTTTGCCGACGGTGCGGACAAGGCAGACGTGTACGCCGCCGTGGAGCAGTCCACCAATCGGCGGATGGCCGAACTGTTCGCCGCCGCCCTCACGGACTCCGAAGCCGACGAACTCGCACGGCTCAGTGCTGGCGCGCTGACGTCGCTGGGGGCCGCGTTAAAGGGCTGACCTGCGTGTCACGACGGGTATGCGCGATGTGCCCATTAGGCGGATATTCCCGGACGGGGCATAATTCGTCAGACCCGGCAGTGTTCGCGATTGGGGGATTGCGAACGATCGGGAGGGGGCGGTGGCAACGTGAATGATCGGATTTCAATCGTCATCGCAGAGGATTCTCTGCTGGTGCGCGATAGTGTCTGCCGAGCGCTGGCGATCAGTGCCGATGTGGCCGTAGTCGGCGTTGCCGAGGATTACGACTCGGCCGTCGCACTCGTCGCCGAACATGAACCGACGCTCTTGATCACCGACGTCCGTATGCCGCCGACCTCCACCGATGAAGGCATTCGGCTGGCGCAGTGGATGCGGACGGCGCATCCCGGCATCGGGGTGATCGTGCTGTCGAATTATGCCGATCCTGGGTACGCGGCGGGACTGCTGGAAGGCGGTACCGCGGGCCGGGGATACCTGCTCAAAGAACGTGTGTCGCATTTCGACGAACTGGCCGACGCCGTGCGGCAGGTGGCGTCGGGGGGAACCGTGCTGGATCCGCTGGTGGTAGAGGCCTTGCTCGCCACGCCCCGTTCAGCCGACACCCTGGCCCGGCTGACCGCACGCGAACGTGAGGTGCTCAGCGAACTGGCCACCGGCTTTAGCAACCGGACGGTCGCGCAGCGCCTGACGCTGTCCCAGCGGGCGGTCGAAAAGCACATCAACTCGATCTTCGCGAAGCTGGAATTGACCGTTGACGATTCGGTTGACCGACGCGTCAAGGCGGTGCTGATGTTTCTCGACGGCGGCGGGGCGGGGTGAGGCCATGGCCGGGCTGCCGAAAAAGGTGGTGTGTACACCCTCGTGCGGGGCAAACCGTCCCGGCACGATGACACGGTGGCGGACGAGCGGGTGCGAGTCTGGGTCGTTGACGACCAGGCCAGTTTTCGGCGGGCAACCGCCGCGACCCTGGCCGCAATGGACGATTTCATGATGGCCGGCGAATGCGAAACCGGTGAAACCGCAGTCGAACTCATCAGTGGCTGCGATGCCGACATCGTGCTCATGGACATCCACATGCCGGGCATCGGAGGCATCGAAGCGACCCGGCGAATTCGCGCCGCGTGTCCGGATCTGATGGTCGTGCTGATGTCGACCTACGACCTCGAGGATCTGCCCGCCGCAGCTGCCGACTGCGGTGCCGCGGCGTACCTGCGTAAAGAACGTCTCTGTCCCGACGTGCTGGGCCGGATATGGCGAACCGCCGGCTGAGTCTCCCGACGACGGCGCCGATGCTGTTGCCGACCGCGCCGAAAACCCTGCTGACGGCGGCGGTCCGGTCGTCATCGCTGCTGGGCCATGACCTGGTGTACCGGCTTAGGGCCGAGCGTTATGAGCTGTTCCTCGGCGGCCACCTCGCGTTGTGGGCGGGTTTCGCCATAGTGCTGCCCCTGTGGGAGTACTTCTGGGTGCTCAGGGACCGGCTGTTCCTCGCCTTCGTCGCGGTCGGCGTGGCTCAGTGTGTCGTGATGGCCGTCGCGTTGCGTCTGGCCCGCAAAGGCCGCTATCAGCAGTCGATCACGCTGGTCTGCCTCGGCAACTGGATCGGTGCGGTGCTGGTCACCTGCATCTCGCCGGTGCTACTGCCCGTGATGGCCGTTTTTGCGCTGGTGCCTCTTGCCTTTGCCGAGCCGTACGTCAGTCTTCAGCGTGGGCTGGCACTGACGGTGCTCGGCGCGGTATGTGTCCTGGGGATGGCGGTCGCGGGACGGTTCACCCCGATCCCGGAGGTCGCCTACCGAGCGCCCCAGTGGATCGAGACGGCGTTCATCATCGGAGGGCTTTTCTTCAACGCGCTCAATCTGATGGTGATCGTGTGGAACAACGCCGCCGCGCTGAGGACATCGGAGGGCCAGCTCGCCGAGCGCGCTGCCGAGCTGGCGGCCTCGCGCACTCGCCTGATCACCGCCGCCGACGAAGAGCGACGCCGCCTGGAACGGGATCTGCACGACGGTGCCCAGCAGCATCTCGTCGCGCTGTCGGTGCTTCTCCAATTGGCCCGCACAGCTGGGCCGGACGGACGCGACGGGCTGTTGTCGGAGGCCTCCGATCTGGTGACGACGGCCATCGCGGAGATCCGCCACCTGGCGCACGGCATCTACCCGCCGCTACTGGTCAGCGGTGGTCTCGGTGAGGCCTTGCCGGCTCTGGCGGCGCGCGCGTTGATCCCGGTGCGTGTGGACCTCCACGGTCTCGGGCGCTACCCGCCGTCCACCGAGGCTGCCCTGTACTACTGCTGCAGCGAGGCGTTGCAAAACGCCGCCAAGCACGGTGGACCGGATACCACGGTCACCGTCTCGGCTCGCGCTGACGACGACACGCTGAGCCTGACGGTCAGCGACACGGGTCACGGATTCGAAGCCGCAGTCCCTGGCGCGGGGCTGACCAATATGCAGGACAGGCTGTCGGCCATTGGGGGACGACTGGAGGTGAGCTCGGTGCCCGGGTGCGGCACGCGCGTCACCGCCGTCGTCGACGGTGCACCGTAGCGCCTCCCGTTCCTCGGGGGTGTACACACCACTGCGAACCGTGTTGTGCACACGCTGGCCGCCGCGCCGCCGCCGCAGCAGGATGGGTGTACGTCATCGAATTTGCGTGACGGGCGAAATGTTCGAGGGGGGGCCTCGCATGTCGATAACTGCTGATGAAATGTCGCCGGACGCCGAGCCGGAGCTGGAATCGGAGCCGGAGCCGGTTGTGCCGCGACTCAACTTGGTGCCCAACGTCTTCGGGGAAGCCACAGGCACAGGTGCGTTGCCGAAGGGCACGGTGACCTTGCTGCTGGCCGATGTCGAGGGTTCGACACGGCTGTGGGAGAACCGTCCCGAGGAAATGGCGAGTGCGCTGGAAACCATGGACCGCGTCGTTGTCGAACTTGTGTGTCTGCATGGCGGCGTGCGCCCTGTGGAGCAGGGCGAGGGCGACAGTTTCGTGGTGGCGTTCACGCGTGCCAGTGATGCCGTTGCCTGCGCCCTGGCCTTGCAGCAGGCGGCCCTGGCTCCGATCAATCTTCGCATCGGCCTGCATACCGGCGAAATACAGCTGCGCGACGAGGGCAACTACATGGGGCCGACGATCAACCGGGCCGCTCGCGTGCGGGATCTGGCGCACGGTGGCCAGACGCTGTTATCCGGCACCACAGCGGATCTCGTGCGCGAGGCACTGCCGCCGCAGGCTTCGCTGATCGACTTCGGCCACCGCGTGTTGCGGGACCTGTCCCGGCCTGAGCGTGTCGTCCAACTGTGCCATCCCGATCTGCATAACGACTTTCCGCCGTTGCGGACCCGCGAGGCAGTCGAATTCCGCTGGCGGCCGGCACAACTCACGCCATTCGTGGGTCGGGTCAGCGAACTTGCCCACATTGGGCAGCTTCTGGAGGTCAGTCGTCTGCTCACCATCAGCGGGCCCGGCGGCGTCGGCAAGACCCGAATCGCGATCGAAGCGGCGAGCCGGTCGGGGACGCGGTTCGCCGACGGAGTGCGCTACGTGGACCTGTCGGCGATCACGGACCCCGAACTCGCGGCGTTCGCGGTTGCGCGAGCCTTGGAACTTGCCGAGCCGCCCGATCGGTGCATCACCGTGGATGCCCTGACACGACACCTCGGTGACCGGCGATTGCTGCTGGTGGTCGACAACTGCGAACACCTGCTCGACGCCTGTGCCGCATTGGTCGGCGTGATGCTGGGTGCGTGTCCCAATCTCACCGTGTTGGCGACGAGTCGCTCACCGTTGGGGACGTGCGGCGAGCAAGTCTTTCCGGTTCCCGGCATGTCGGTGACCGACGACGCGGTTCAGCTGTTCACCGAACATGCGCGCCGCGGCAGCCCAGGCTTTGCGCCCGGTCCTTCGGACATTGCGGCGGTGGAAGAGATCTGCCGTCGTCTTGACGGACTGCCGTTGGCGATAGAACTCGCCGCAGCGCGGGTGCGGTCCTGCTCGCTCGCGGAGATCATCGACAGCCTCGACGCCCGGCTGGACTTCCTGACCGGGGGGCCACGTACGGCGCCGCACCGCCACCGGACGCTGAAAGCGTGCATTGACTGGTCGTACGGTCTGCTGACCGAACCGGAGAAGGACATATTCCGGAGCATTTCGGTGTTGCCCGGTGCGTTCGACCAGCAGGGCGCTCGGCAGATGGCGGCCGAAGGTACGCCGAGTTTTCAGACCGTCGACCTGCTGGCCGCTCTCGTCGAGAAATCACTGCTCGCAGCCGAAACATTGCACGGCAGAACGCAATACCGGCTCTCGGAGACGATGCGTGAGTATGCGTCCGAGCGGATGCGGGAATCCGGCTAGCCGGCCTGCGTGGGGTTCGTCAGGTAAGCCGTTGTCGCGCAGGGGCCGGGCTTGAACTCATCCCCTTGACCCGCGGGTTGACGATCGGCTACCGTCGGTTGACGATCGGTTACCTTGCTGATCGTCGGTCGGCGGATTGTCAAACCTGTGGCAGGAGTGTGTGAATGGGAACGTCGAAGTATCGCGTAATCCAATGGGCCACTGGAAATACCGGCCAGCGTGCCCTTCGTGAGGTTATCCGCGACTCCGCCTACGAGTTGGCGGGAGTGCTGGTCTACGACCCCGCCAAGAACGGGATCGACGCGGGCGAACTGTGCGGGGAGCCTGCGACCGGGGTCGCCGCGACCACCGACCGCGCCGCCGTGCTGGCGCTGCAGGCAGACTGTTGTGTATACACGCCGCGGGCTACGGGCAGCGGCGAATCCCGCGCCGGCCTGAGCGAAGACGAACTCGTCGACGACGTCGTGGCGCTGCTGGAGTCGGGCACGAGTGTGGTCACCACGTGTACGGATCTCTTCGCCGGCGGTGCGAGGCTGACACCTCACAACCGCGCTCGCATGCTCGATGCGTGTGCGCGTGGCAACGCGGCGGTGTGGGCCAGCGGCAGCGACCCGGGCTTCATCACCGAAACCCTGCTGCTGGCCTTGCTTTCGGTACAGCGGCACGTCGACCTGATCGAGATCGAGGAATTCGGCGACCTGTCGCGGCGGCCATCCCCGCACATGGTCATGGAACAGATGGGCTTCGGCAAGCCGCTGGCGCAGTTCGATCCCGAACGGCGGAAGAAGCACCTGTACGGCGAGTATCAGCCCGCATTGACGGTGCTGGCGGACCTCGCCGGATTCGAGATCGACGAGTGGACCAGCGAGGGCGGGGTCGCGGCGGCCAAAGAGGATCTGCACATTGTCGCCGGCGAGATCTCGGCGGGAAGTGCAGCCGCACAACGCATTGTCATCACCGGGCGCAGCGGCGGCCAAGACCGGATCCGGTTCGTGCAGTATGGGTTCGTCGCCATGGACGTGGAGCCGGACTGGGGACTGCAGGACACCGGCTGGCGGGTGCGGGTGCATGGCGATGCGCCCCTGGACGTGAGCATGCCCTTCCCGGTACCGCTCGATCAACTCGCCTCGGTTGTCCCGGCGTTCAACGCCAACGGGTTGGTCAACGCCATCCCGTACGTGTGTGCCGCGACACCCGGAATCCTGACCACCGAGGACCTTCCGCACGTGCTGGCGCGCGGGCCGCGGCAGCTGGCCGTCGTATGACCGCTCCGCTGACCAGGAAGGTCATGGCGTATCAGGAACTCATGAAGACGCTTGTGCCCACCGTGCATGAATCCACTGACTGGGAACCGCTGTCGGAGTTCGTCGTACTCGGTGAATTCCGGCGCATCGGAACGCTTCTCGAAGTCCAGGACTGGCCGCAGTACACCGAGATGCTGACCCGGTGGGCCAGGTCTATCGACACCTTCGACACCGTCGTGAAGAGGGTTACCGAGGTGCCCGGCCTCGTCTACTTCGAAATCGAGGAGCGCCACACCCGTGGCGAGCGCACCCGGGTCGTGAACTCGATGACGGTCTTCGACTTCGACGATGACGAGAAGATCCGCGGCCTCGCGGTTTATCTCCAGCAGGCCCAGTGACGCCCCCGGTTCGGTTGGCGTCGGAGCGCACCGCCGCACAGCATCGGGTGCTAGATGCTGCGCACACCCTGATCGGTGAGCACGGTTTCAGCGGCACCTCGATCCAGATGATCGCGGACGCACTGGGCGTCACGAAAGCGGCGGTATACAAACAGTTTCACGCCAAAGACGACATCGCGATCGCGCTCACCGAACGAGAGCTGGGAAAGCTCGAACCCGTCCTGGAGGCGGCAGAGAACGACGCGGATCGCGTACGCGCCCGCGACCTGCTGCTGACGGCCGTGGTCGACCTTGCGGTGGCCGACCGGCGCTGGGTCGGGACGTTGCAGTTCGACCCGGTGATCATCAGGTTGCTGTCCGACCATGTTCCGTTCCGGCGGTTCATGACCCGGCTGTACCAGGCGCTCGTCGGCAGCGACGGCGATGACGCGCAATGGGCCGGCGCGGTGCTGTCCGGCACCATCAGCGCCAGCGTCATGCACCCGCTGGCGGCAGGCCTCGACGATGCCACGTTGCGGGCCAAGCTGCTGCCCTATGTGCGCCGCCTGGTTGACGTGCCCGCACCCCCGCCGATCAAACGTTGAGAGGTATTGCGTCAGCGAGTATCTCGGCGTGGTCCTCGGGGATGATCAAGACGGGCGTGCTGGTGTGGGCGACGACCGCGGCGGCCACGCTGCCGTGCAGGTGCCCCAGCAGACCATTGCGGCGGTGCGGGCCGAGCACGATCAGGCTCGCGCCATGGGCAGCGGCGGCGTCGACGATGCCTTTCCACGTCGGGGCGGCTTCGACGGCGACGGTGTGCGCCCGGAATCCGGCGTCGGTCGCCATCGCCGCGCCGTGGGCCGCGGTCCGCTCTGCCGCGTGCCGCACCTGGGTCGCGTCATCGGCATCGAAATGCGCTGTGCCGCTGGGCACGAAGCCGACGTCGACAGGTTGCCACACGCACACCACCACCGCGTCGCGGCCGGTTTCCAGCTGGGCCGCGGCTCGCCTGATGGCGTGGGCGGCGAGCTCGGAACCGTCGTAGGCCAGCAGTACCGGACCCGCTGAGGCCGGCATCTCCTGACGTACCTTCGGGGTGCCCGGATGCAGAGCGGGCGACGGAATCGGAGTAGACACGACGCCACGCAGCCGGGCCAGCAGAGGTGGCGAGTACCAGGCCGGCGAATCGCCGTCCAGGAACTCCTCCAGATCGGGATGCTGCGGGCGCGCCCCACTGAGCACGTATACCACGACGCCGAATGCTGCACCGCCCAGCGCCAGCCACAGGCTGATTTCCAGCGCCAGGTCGGTGCCCGCGGTCAGACCACCGGGCGCGGTCAGGGCGACATGGGCCAGGATCGGCGCAACCATGAACGCGGCCACCGCGCGCAGAAGTTCGATGATCGCGAATACCCGCTGCAGGCTGTTGGACTGCAGCGAGAATCCGGCGACGAACAGCGCCGGGGCGACGGTGGCGCCCAGCGCGAGGCCGGTCAGCGCCGAACCCAGCACCACCAGTGGCTGATTGGCGGGCAGTGCAGCGCGGAACACGATGATGCCCAGCGCCAGCAGTGCCATCCCAACCAGCGGCAGGTAGTGCATGGCGCGCCGGGAGATGACGATCCCGAAAACGACCGCCATCACCACCGCGCCACCGAGTTCGGGCAGGTAAAGCAATCCGACCCGCACCGGAGGGAAGTGCGCCAGCAGCACCTCGGCGGTCAGCGCGGTTGCCGCCACCGACGCCGCCGCGGCGAACAATGCCACTCCGACGCCGGCCACCGGGATCGAACTCGTCAACATCGTCCGGACGGTCAGTAGCGGCCGGCGGGACCTGAACTGGTAGACGACGAGCACCACGATCAAGGCGAGGCCGCCCAGCATCGGCACGCTGACCGCGGGGTCGCCGAGACCGTGGGTGGTCAGCTGCGCGGCGCCCACGAATGCGGCCACACAGCCGACGGACGCCAGCCCGATCGCCGGCAGGTCACGCGGGGCGTCCAGATCCGCCGGCGGCGCGTCGTCGAAGGTCAACACGGCCATCACGAGTGCCAGGACCGCGATGGCGGCGATGACCCAGAACAGCGGTCGCCAACCGTGCGCCGCGGCCTGCACGCCACCGACGAAGGGGCCGATCGCCACCGCGCCGAAGACGCACATGTTCATGATCACGGCGGTGTGGCGGAGCTTGTCCTTCGGATAGCCGATGGTCAGCGGAGGCGCGGCGGCGATCAACAGCATGCTGGTGGCCAGGCCCTGCAGCACGTGTCCGCCGACGAACATCGCCGCGCCCTGGGCGGTCGCGGAGAGCACCGACCCGACCACCAGCAGGACGCCGTAGACCAGCAGCATCCGGCGCTGGGGCAGATGCTGGGCGAATTGAACGGCCAGCACCGTGCCGACCGCGTACGCCGCATTGCCCAGCCCGGAGCCCAGGCTCAATGTCTGCGCGGACATGTGGAGTTGCTCGGAGATGACGGGTACCAGCGGGTCGAGGGCCGCCGAGAGCGCCAGGTAGGGGATGAGTGAGAGCGTGACCATCGCGGCCACGGCGGGATACCGTCCGGCAAGCGGGCCCTGGCGCATCAGATCCGCCCTTGACGGGGCGTCGCCGGGTGCGGACATTCCTGGGGTTGGGTTTCGCCGGACACGTGCTCCGGCAACCTCGCGCCCGTGGGCTTTGTTCCCCGCCGCCACTGTGTTCCGGGTTACACCAGCGCTGCCTGTCGTCGAAACCGACGTTTGGGTGCGAAAACACGGCGTGTCGTCTTCGAATCGTCGGTTTCGACGAAAACTGCCGTCGGTTTCGACACGGTCACGGAACCGTACCTATCCATTTACCACCGGTCACTCTGGCCGCAGCAATCACTATCGTCGCAACCACAGATGTTCGAGCGCCGCTGGCGCGCAGGAGTGCAACCACTGACGTCGATGTGACGTCTCGCCCTCGGGAAAGGTGTGACATGTCGCCGCGGCCGGCAAGCTCAGCGGTATCGGCGTCGGTGGCTGTCGTGGGGCTCATCGTGGCGATGGGTGTCGTTCCGCCGGCGCAGGCCGAACCCTGCACCGGTGCTGCCGCGACGGCGCTGCCGCCTCCGACCGCACAGGAGGTCCCCGACGACTCCTCGCGTGGACTGTCCGGGTTGGTGCCGCGCGGGCACAGGCCTTCAAACGCCAACGACAACGCGCCGCTGCCCGCCCTCGGCAAATTGATCATCGGCGCGATCAAGTCGGCCACGGTGCAGAATCAGGCAGCGGTCGCGCCCACGCCGAATCCGACCACGGATGCCAAGCCGACCAAGCAAGCGCCCAAACCGGCGGCGGCAACCCCGCCCGTCCCACCGGCCCCGCCCGGAACGACGGTGGTCGGCTGGGTCACCGGGATGGATGCTCCGGGAAACACCTTGCAGCGCTTCGGCATTTCGGGTACCGATCTCGGAATCATGTGGGACAACGGCGATCCCGCCAACAACCAGGTGCTCATGGCGTTCGGCGATACCTACGGATACTGCGGCGTCGAGAAACATCAGTGGCGCTACAACACCCTGTTCCGTTCCCAGGACCGCTCCCTGGCCCACAGCATCAGCGTCGCCGACGGTTCGGTGAACGACCCGTACTCCGGATCCCCGCAGTGGCGGCCCGGGCTCTCCAAAGAGGTGGTCCGCAGCATCAAGTGGGCACCGGATGAGCAGGGGGTGATCCCGACCGCCGGAATCTCCGTTGGCAGAACACAGTTGATGAACTTCATGTCCATCAAGAGCTGGGACAGCAACGGCAGGTGGACCACCAACTTCTCGGGCATCGCGGTGTCCAACGACAACGGCCAGCACTGGGGCGTCTACCCCGGGACCATCCGCACACCCACACCGGACAGTCTCTCCCAGGTCGGCTACACACCAGGCAACGAGAACTTCCAGCAGGGTGCATTCCTCAAAACCGGTGACGGCTATGTCTATTCGTTCGGCACCCCGTCCGGTCGTGCAGGGTCGGCGTACGTGTCGCGGGTGCCGCAGAGTCAAGTCCCCGATTTGACGAAGTACCAGTACTGGAACGCCGACAATGCAGCGTGGGTGCCGGCCAACCCGGCTGCTGCCACACCGGTCATCCCCGGTCCGGTGGGGGAGATGTCGGTCCAATACAACACCTATCTCAAGCAGTTTCTGACGCTGTACTGCAACACCATTGGCGATGTCGTCATGAGGACCGCGCCGGCACCGCAGGGGCCGTGGGGCCCGGAGCAGATGCTGGTCTCGAACGCGCAGATGCCCGGCGGCGTCTACGCGCCGTACCTGCACCCGTGGTCGACAGGACGGGAGCTGTACTACAACCTGTCGCTGTGGTCGGCGTACAATGTGATGCTGATGCACACCGTGTTGCCCTAGTAGCAGGGCTCAGCCGACGGCCGGCACCTGCGGCTCCGGCGGCAACACGTGGCCGTTGGTGTTGGCGCCATGTTCGGCCGTCAGCCGTTCGATGGCCTTCTGTGTGTACACGCGATAGCCGAAATCTGGCTTGTAGCCGTGGATTTCCGGTGTGTCGAGGTTATGGATGAAGTTCAGGATCTGGGTGCTGAACACCTGGCCGGGCACCAGCACCGGGAATCCGGGCGGATAGGGCGTCACGAACGTCGCCGACACCACCGATGCGCCGGCGTCCAGGTGCTCCTGGATCTGCTCGCCGGTCAGATATTCGCAGTTGGCGTCGTCGTAGGAGAGATAGAACGCGCTGCGGACGTCGCCCTCGGGCGTCGGAACCCCAGGGGCGCGGTCCAGGAACGCCGGATGGAAGCCGCTGAAGTCGGGCATGGCGGACGCCTCGGTGGTGAGCCGGCGCACGGACTGCTCGAAACGGCCACGTTCGCCGAGGCCCATCTCGGAGATCCGTTCGTCGAGCTCGTGGGCGATCTTGACCAGAACCTCGACCAGGAACGCGACCGAACTGCGGGTGGTGCCGATGTTCGTCATGAACAGCACGGTGTTGCGCGAGGTCTTGTTGATCTGCACACCGTGCCGATCCATCAACTGCTCACGCTTGAACTGGTCGCCGTCGTAACCGGTGCGGCCGATCGACAGCGTGATGCGGGACGGATCGAGGACGAATTCGTCGGTGTCCCAAGCGGCCATCATGTTGCGCAGCCCGGAACGCAGCGGCTGGGCGATGTGCGACGGCCGGAACTGGTCGGGAATGAGATCGGATGTGCGCAGGCAGGCCATATACCGGCTCAGCAGTGGATGGTTGTCGACCGCGTCGCGCAACTGCATGGCGTTCTCGATCTGGCGC
This sequence comes from Mycobacterium sp., assembly GCA_036273805.1. GTDB lineage: Bacteria > Actinomycetota > Actinomycetes > Mycobacteriales > Mycobacteriaceae > Mycobacterium. The sequence continues at coordinate 4,433 of DASUGW010000086.1, read as the reverse complement.
TGCACCAACTCCACCCCCTCCAGGGCGGCCTGGCGCCGACCGAGGTCCAGGGACGCCAGAATCTGGTAGTTGGGCGAGGTCGAGGTGTGCGCCATGTACGCCTCGTGGAACGCCTCGGCGACCTTCTGCTCGAAATCCTGGTCCAGGACATGGATCATCGAACCCTGCCGCAGCGCGGTGAGCGTCTTGTGGGTGGACTGCGTGGCGTAGACCCGGACGCGGGCCTTGGCCGGATCGGGCTGCAGCCGCTGCTCGAGCAGTTCGTCGTCGGTCGGCTCGCCGTTGGTCAGCCGCTCCGCCAGATCCGCGGAGTAGGTGCGTGCGTACTCCTGGTCGGCCAGCTTGTCGCGCAGCCGGCGCGCCGCGGCCATCGCGGTGCGCTCGCGGTAGACGGGATGGAACCGGGCGAACGCGAACCACGCCTCGTCCCACAGGAAGACCAGATCCGGCTTGATGGCCAGGCACTCCTCCATGACCCGGGTGACGTCGTAGACGATGCCGTCGAATGTGCAGTTGGTCAGGGAGATCATCTTGACCCGGTCGAGCTTGCCGGCGGCCTTGAGCTCCAACAGTTTCGACTTGATCTCGCGCAGTGGCACCGCGCCGTACATCGAATAGGCGGGCAGCGGGTAGGCCTCCAGATACACCACGTGCGCGCCGGCCAGCATCATGCCGTAGTGGTGCGACTGGTGGCAGTTGCGATCGAGCAGGACGATGTCGCCCGGCGCCACCAATGACTGCGTGACGATCTTGTTGGCGGTCGACGTCCCATTGGTGACGAAGTAGGTGTGGCGGCTGCCGTAGGTCTGCGCCGCCAGTTCCTGCGCCTCGCGCAGCGGGCCCGTCGGCTCCAGCAGCGAGTCCAGCCCGCCGCACGTCGCCGAGGTTTCGGCCATGAACACGTCCAGGCCGTAGAAGCCCACCATGTCCTTGATCCAGTGCGAGTTGACGATCGACTTGCCCTGCGAGATGGGCAGTGCGTGGAACACACCGGTGGGGCGATGACTGTACTGCTTGAGCGCGCTGAAGAACGGCGTCCGGTAGCGCTCCGCGACGCCGGCCAGGATGCTCAGGTGCAGCTCGAGCATTCCTTCTCGGGCGTGAAAGACGCGCCGGAAGCCGCGACCCAGCCGGCCCGCGATCTCCTCGGCGTCGATCTCGGTCATCAGGTACAAGTCCAGCTCGGGCCGCAACTCCGAGAGCGCCGAGGCCAGTATGCCGGCGCGTTCGTCGGGCGACAGATGGTCGGCGAGCTCCTCGGAGACCTCGGTGTCGACGAACTCTGCCAACGTCGACAGGTCGCGGGTCGACTTGTGCGAGAACCGCCGGCGGATCACCACGGCCTGCAGGTTGACGTTGAGCCGAGCGGCGATCAGCGCCTCGTCTCCGCTGGCGACCACGACCAGCTCGTAGATGAACTCGTCATCGGGGCGGCGCCAGTTGCGTACCTCGCGGCGCAGCGCCTCTTCCTGCGCTTCGCTGAGGGCCTCGACGACCAGCACCTCGAAGTACGGCTTCTCCGCCGGTGATCCGGAGGGCTCCTCCAGCCGGCGCGGGTCAGCGGGGAACAGGTCGTTGGCGTCGCGACCCGCGCGTTCGAGATCTCCGCTGCGATACGACCCGGTGGTCAGTGCCCGGTTGATCCGGGTGACCGCCTCGCCGAACTTGTCGTAGCTGCCTGCGGTGAAGAGCCTTTGCAGCTTTGCGAACCACGGCGAGCCGGGGAATGCCCAGTACGGCTCCAGCGGTGCCAGCTGCGCGAGCAGGCCGGTGCAGATGCCGATGTACTTCTCTTTGAGTTTGCCGGTTGTGGTGGGACGGTTGAGCCGGTCCGCCGCCTCTTCCAGCCGGCACCAGGCATCGCTGCGCAGTTGCCAGACACTGTTGTATGCGTGCGAATTGTCAACCATGACATGCCTTTCCGCGTAGCCGACGACGGCCGCAGCCGGGTGCGCGTCAAGCTTGGCACCGCGGCGGCGTCCGGCAGGTCAGCGTCAGGCGAACGGTGGGCGACCATTAGGTGAAGCAGCCCCGGCGCGGGTCGGTCGGCGGCCGTTACGTCACGGCTGCGGCGGTGCTGCGGGCGGGTTGGGTTGCGTCGGGGTACCCCCGATGAGGTCGTCCCAGCGGCGCCGAACCGGGCCCCAGCGTCTATCGAACTCCGCGGCGCGGTGGGTGGCGCGCTGGACCTTGGCGGGACTGTAGAACCAGCGGGCCCACGGTGAGGTCGGCCGCGCCAGTCGAATTGCCGCCGGCCAGGCGACCGGTGAGATGAAAAGCCCGATCAGCGCTGTCGGATACTTGCCCTTCAATGCCGTCACGGCGATGACCACGAAGTGGATCAGCAGGACACCGGCCGCCGCGAACCGCACCGCCGCCACGGGACCGGGTATCTCGTCCAGGTTGGCCGGGGTGACTCCGACGGTCGCGAGCCCCACGCAGGCGCCGGCCAGCGTGACGACATTGACCGACAGCTGGCCTTCCTGCGTCCAGTACACGTCCTGCAGCCGGAAGATCATCGCGAACTCATCGAGCACCAGCGACGCCCCCACGCCGACGAACAACGCGGCCAGATAGGTGGACCACGACATCGGCGGTGAGCCGACGGCGACGAATCCGCCCACGATCAGCAGAATCACCCCCGGTGTGGAGTGATGCATGTGCACCCCGCCGGTGCTGACGTTGTGGAACGGTCCCTTGCCGGCGCGGATGAGCCGGGTGATGGTCCGGGTGGTCAGGAAGGTCACCACGAACGCGACGAAGGACAACAGCAGCGGGCCCTTGTACCCGTGCACGATCTCGTTCTGCCACCAGGTATGCAGCCATCCCATGTCCGCAGATGGTAGGCAATGCGGTACTACTCTTTACCCATGGCAGCCCCGAAGTTCTTCCTTGAGTGGCCCGTCATCCGCCAGTTTCGTTCCGGCGACGTGCTGGGCCGAGGGCCCGCGGTCACCTCGAAGCACACCCGCGCGATCACCCCGCGCACGGCCACGGCTGACCGGGTGGTGCAAAGTGTCTGCCCCTACTGCGCGGTGGGATGCGGTCAGCGGGTGTACGTCAAAGACGAGCGGGTGGTGCAGATCGAGGGCGACCCGGACTCGCCGATCTCCCGCGGTCGCCTATGCCCGAAAGGGTCGGCCAGCGAGCAACTGGTCAATTCGCCGGGCCGGCAGATCACGATGCTCTACCGCGCACCGCGCGCCACCGAGTGGCAGCCGCTGGACCGCGACACCGCGATCGACATGGTGGCCGAGCGGTTCGTCGAAGCCCGCCGCCACGCCTGGCAGGACATCGACAAGCACGGCCATCCGTTGCGGCGCACGATGAAGATCGCCTCGTTGGGCGGCGCGACGCTGGACAACGAAGAGAATTACGTCATCAAGAAACTTTTCACAGCCGCGGGCGCGATCCAGATCGAGAACCAAGCGCGTATTTGACACTCCGCCACAGTTCCCGGTCTGGGAACTTCCTTCGGGCGCGGCGGCGCCACCCAGTCACTACAAGACATGGCCAACGCGGACTGCATCATCATTCAAGGGTCCAACATGGCCGAGTGCCACCCCGTCGGTTTCCAGTGGGTGGAAGAAGCAAAGACGCGCGGCGCCAAGGTGATTCACATCGATCCGCGATTCACCCGCACCTCGGCCGTCAGCGACAGACACATCCCGATCCGGGCCGGCTCCGATGTGGTGCTGCTCGGCGCGCTGATCAACCATGTGCTCAGCAATGACCTGTGGTTCAAGGAGTACGTGCTGGCGTACACCAATGCCGCGACGCTGATCAACGAGAACTTCCGTGACACCGAAGATCTCGGGGGACTGTTCTCGGGAATAGACCTGCAGACGGGTCAGTACGACCCGTCGACGTGGGCGTATGCGTGCCACGAGGAATCTGCGGCCGAACACGGGGCCAGTGCGTCCGACCGCGCCGGCGGCGACACCCACGGCAGCGGCGGGCCGACACTGGAGCACGCCCACGTCCTGCGCGATGACACACTGCAGCACCCGCAGACGGTATTCCAGATCCTCAAACGTCATTACGCCCGCTACACACCGGACATGGTGCGCGACGTCTGCGGCATCAGCCTGGCCGACTTCGACTATCTGGCCCGGGCCATCGTCGAGAACTCCGGCCGCGAGCGCACCACATGTTTCGCCTATGCCGTTGGATGGACACAGCATTCGCTAGGTGCACAGTTCATCCGCACCTCGACGATTCTGCAGCTGCTGATGGGCAATGTCGGACGCCCGGGCAGCGGCATCATGGCGTTGCGCGGGCACGCCAGTATCCAGGGTTCCACCGACATCCCGACGCTGTTCAACCTGCTGCCCGGCTACCTGCCGATGCCCAAAGCCGGTCTGCACGACACGCTTCAGGAGTACCTGGCAGTAGTAGGCCCGAAGGATCAGAAGGGCTTCTGGGCCAACGCC
>DASUGW010000085.1:0-6410 GCA_036273805.1 Mycobacterium sp. | reverse complement strand
CGGTGAAGATGAACCGCTTCATCTTGGGGTTCCAGCGTCGGGTCTGGTGCCCGAAGTGCGCGCCGCTGTCAAGCAGCTGCTTCATTGTTACGACAGCCATAGTGATCTAGCCGTGCCTTCATTCTTGTCGGTTGTCGTCCGGCTTCGGGGTGAGGCCGGACCCTGGTGTCCACTTCGATGCCGGACCCGTCTTTCGATCGGGACCGCCCGGCATACAGGTGAGGGACCGCTGAGGGCCCTGCTGCAGACACGCGAAGTCAGCCCGCGCAAACGAGCTGCGGGAATGAGTTTACACCCCGGAACGGGGTGCTCTGTCCACACCGCGGGCACCATCCACAACCGCCCGGGCCCCGACTGGTCGGGCCCACGCAACGGCGCTGAACTGGGCGGATGCCACGCCGAGCACCAGTATTGCTGACCGCGACGGCGATGTCGGCGGTGACGGTGGCCTTGTCGGTGGCCTTTTCAGCGGCGGTCGGTGCGGCCGAGCCCGCGGGCTCGATCCGGCTGCAGTGGCCCCTTCGTCCCCGACCTGCGGTGGTCCGCACATTCGACGCGCCCTCGCCGAACTGGAATCGGGGCCACCGCGGTCTGGACCTGGCCGGCGCGCCAGGACAGGCCGTGTACGCGGCCGGCACGGCGACGGTGGTGTTCGCAGGCGTGCTGGCCGGCCGGCCGGTGGTGGCGCTGGCGCATCCGGGCGGTTTGCGCACCAGCTACGAGCCGGTCCGGGCGGCCGTACGAGTGGGCCAGGTCGTCGACGCGTCGACGCCGCTGGGTGCGCTCGAGGCGGGACATCCGGGATGCGCCGCGGCAGCGTGCCTGCACTGGGGCGCCATGTGGGGCCCGGCGTCACGGGCCGACTACGTCGACCCGCTGGGCCTGCTGGCCGAGACCCCGATTGTGCTCAAGCCGCTGGGCTGAATCAGGCGCGCGGGTGCGCCTGATCGTGCACGGCACGCAATCGGGCCACCGTGACGTGGGTGTACAGCTGGGTGGTCGCCAGCGTCGAATGCCCGAGCAGCTCCTGCACGATGCGCAGATCCGCGCCACCTTCGAGCAGATGTGTCGCCGCGCTGTGCCGCAGACCGTGCGGGCCCATGTCGGGCGCGCCGTCGACCGCCGAGACGGTCTGGTGCACCACGGTGCGCGCCTGCCGCGGGTCCAGTCGGCGACCGCGCGCTCCGACCAGCAGCGCCGGACCGGATTGTGCGGTCACCAATGCGGGCCGGCCGTCGCGCAGCCAGACGTCCAGGGCCTCGGCGGCGGGCGTGCCGAACGGCGCGGTGCGCTGCTTGTTGCCCTTGCCGAGCACCCGCAGCAGCCGCCTGTCGGCGTCCACGTCGTCGAGGTCCAGACCGCACAGTTCGCTGACCCGGATACCGGTGGCGTACAGCAGCTCGACGATCAAACGATCTCGCAGCGCCATCGGATCTCCCTCGGCGGCACCGGATTTCGCCGCCGCCATGGCGTCGAGAGCCTGGTCGGCACGCAGCACCGCGGGCAGCGTGCGGTGCGCCTTGGGGGTCTGCAGCCGCGCCGCGGGATCGGTATCGATCAAACCGCGGTGCAGCGCCCACGCGGTGAATGTCTTGAGTGCGGAGGTGCGCCGCGCCAGGGTGGTGCGCGCCGCGCCCGCGGCGGCCTGGGCGGCAAGCCAGGACCGCAGCACCGGCAACGACCATCCGCGTAGAGCGGTGCCCGGCGCGCGCTGCTCGATGTACTCGAACAGGGCTCGCAGGTCCCCGAGATAGGCACGCCGGGTGTGCGCCGAGCGACCACGCTCCAACTCGAGGAACTGGTCGAAGTCGTCGAGGACGGCTTCTTGAGCTTCCGGGGACGGTTGCACGCCCCTACCGTCGCAGATCCGGGGCCGATGCCACGTCAGCGCGGGCGTGTCTTGTCCTTTCTGTGTCCTGCCTGCCTCATCGGCGTCCCGCCTGTCTTACGGTCAGGCGGACTCCGCCTCAGCGAGTTCACGTTTCCACTGCCGGAAGGTCTCCTCGGTACGGCCGCGGCGCCAGTATCCCGAGATTGAGGATGCCCATTTGGCGTCGACGCCGCGCTCCTTGCGGATGTAGGGGCGCAGGTTGTGCATCACCGTCTGCGCCTCGCCGTGGATGAAGACCTGCACCTGGCCGGGCAGCCATCGCGCTGCCCTGACCGCGGCGATCAACGGGGCGTTGTCGCCGGCGCGATCGTCGGGCACGGCGTCAGCGCGCCCACCGCGGTGTACCCAACGGATGGTCACCCCCGCCGGCGCATTCAGCGCGATCTCGTCGTGCGGTCCGGCGACCTCGATGAACGCCTGACCGACCGCATCGGCCGGCAACGCCTCCAGAGCCGCGCTGATCGCCGGCAGCGCCGCTTCGTCCCCGGCGAACAGATGCCAGTCGGCCGCCGGATCCGGCGAGTACGCGCCGTTGGGACCCATCACATATGCGGGATCGCCGGGCTGAGCCCGGTCCGCCCACGGTGCGGCCACGCCCTGGTCGCCGTGCACGACGAAGTCGACGGTGATCTCGCGCGCGGCGGCGTCAGCCTTACGCACGGTGTAAGTGCGCACCGTGGGCTGCTGGTCGGGCCCGAGGGTGTTGAAGACGTCCAGCGTCAGCGGCTCGGTCTGGCTGCGTAGCTGCTCGACATCGACGCCCGCCGCCGGAAAGACGAGCTTGACGTAGGAATCGGTGAATTCGCTCGGCACGAATGTCGCGAAACCGTCTCCTCCGAGCACAACGCGGACCATGTGCGATCCAATGCGTTCGGTACGTACAACCTCGAAGGTGTGGATTGGTCGGCCGGCCATCGCACCGACTATACGAGCCGCGCCCCGGACCGCGACCGCTACCTCCGCGACGCAATTGCGATCGCAATATCCGCAACAACATCCATTTCGACGGTCCGGTCGAATTTTCGATAATCCGGATTCGTCTGCTGAATTCGGCGTAATTTGAGCTGCGCCTCATCGAGCCGGCCCTTCACGATCATGCGTTTTCTGGCTATTTGCACCCAGCGCGGTGCGCGCGTTCTCAGAACAGACCCTTGCAACCGAGGAGCGACTCATGGCAGACGTCGAGTTTTGCGTAGTGGGTGCGGGTTTCGCGGGTTTGACGGCGGCGCTGCGACTGAAGCAGGCAGGCCACTCGGTGGCTCTACTCGAGGCTCGCGACCGCGTCGGCGGTCGCACCTTCACCGAGGTTCTCCCCGACGGCACCTGGATCGATCGTGGTGGGGCGTGGGTCGGGCCGGGGCAGGACCGCATCAAGGCGTTGATGGCCGAATTCGGTGTGGGCGAATACAAAGAGTTTGTCGACGGTGCTGCAATGATGATTGTCGACGGCAAGAAACACCGCTACTCCGGCACGATTCCGTGGTCGATGAACCCGTGGGCGATCGCCAATCTCGGTGTCGGACTGTTCGGAATCGGCCAGATGTGCAAGAAGATTCCTTTCGATGCGCCGTGGCAGGCGAAAAAGGCGGCTCAGTGGGATCGGATCAGCCTGGGCCAGTGGCTCGATCGCAAGGTGTATTCCGCGCAGGCTCGCCAAATGCTCGAAATGGCGCTGGCGGGCACGTACACCTCGGCGGCCTCGGAAGTGTCACTGCTGTGGGTGCTGCACCAGATGGGCTCGGGAGGTGGCCCGAATTTCGTCATCTCGAACGAGGGCGGCTCTCAGGATGCGCGGGTGCACGGCGGGATGGGTGCCGTCTACGGGCCGATGGCCGCCGAACTCGGTGACGCACTGCATCTTTCGCAGCCGGTGCACCTCATCACCCAGGACGATGACGGTGTCACGGTGCACGCCGACAGCCTGGCGGTGCGCGCCCAGCGCGCGATCGTCGCCGTCCCGCTCGCCGTCGCGAGCCACATCAGATACGACCCGATACTGCCCGTGGACCGGACGTTCCTGCACCAGCGGATGCCCAGCGGCGCCGTTTTCAAGATCTCCGTCGTCTACGACACGCCGTTCTGGCGCGCCGACGGACTGTGCGGCCAATCGGCCGCTCCCAACAGCCCCGCGACGCTGACGATCGATGCCAGCACCGATACCGGCAACCCCGGGATCATGTGCGTCATCACCGAGGGCCCCGCCGCTCGTCGTCTCGGTCTACTCGACGCGGACGAGCGCAAAGCCGTGGTGATCGGCGAACTGGTCGACCGGTTCGGGACAAAGGCCGCCGCACCGCTTGGCTATCACGAGCAGGACTGGACCATCGATCGATATTCCGGCGGCGGGATGATCAGCCACGCTCCGCCGGGCGTGCTGACGGAGTTCGGCCACGCCCTGCGCGAGCCGTGCGGATATATCCACTGGGCGGGCACGGAGAGCTCGCCGGTCATGTGCGGTTGGATCGACGGCGCAGTCCGCTCAGGTGAACGCGCCGCCGCGGAGGTCATGGCGGCCTAGGAGTCCCACGGATCAGCCGCCAGCGCCCATCACACTTCTCGGCCAGGCCATGGACCTCCAACATCGCCAGCGGACCCAGGACCTTGACGACCGGCACCCCGCAGCTCACCGCAATCTGCTCAGCCGTGCGCAAGCCGCGGGCAGGCAGCGCCTCATACACCACGCGCTCACCTTCCGGGAGCGTGTCGAGCGCGGTAGCCGGATGTTCGGGTGGGTCCACCAACTCGCCGGAGCGGCCGACGATCTCCACTATCTCGGCCGCGCGGGTCACCAATGTTGCTTCGCGACGAAGCAATTCGTGACACCCTGCCGACGCCGACGAGGTCACCGGCCCCGGCACGGCACAGACCACTCTCCCGAGCGACTGCGCCCACGAAGCGGTGTTCGCGGCGCCGCTGCGCAGACCCGCCTCTACCACCACGGTTGCGCGGGACAGTGCCGCCACCAACCGGTTTCGCGTCAGAAACCGGTACCGGGCCGGACGCACTCCGGGCGGGTATTCGCTGAGCAACAACCCATCTCGGGTGATCCGGTGCAGCAGCGCCGAATGTCCCGACGGATAGTCGACGTCGATACCGCACGCCAGAACCGCGACGGTGACACCGTCGGCGGCCAACACGGCCCGGTGCGCCGCTCCGTCGATACCGTAGGCACCACCAGAGACGACGGCCACCTCCTGCTCGGCAAGCCCGGTCGCCAGGTCTGCCGAAACATGTTCGCCGTAGGGGGTCGCGGCCCTGGTCCCGACGATCGCGGCGGCGCGGTCGCCGATCTCATCGAGGCGGGCAGACCCGAGTGCCCAGAGCACCATCGGGGGGTGCGCGTCCTTCTTCGTCGCACCGGCGAAGGAAGTGAAGGCCAGATACGGCCACTCGTCGTCGTCGGGCGTGATGAGCCGACCGTCGCGACGGTCGAGGACGTCAAGATCCTCAGCGGCACAATCCAACTCCCGACGCGCCTCGACCAGTCCGGTAATGCCCCCAGGTTCGCGGCCCGCACGGATCGCAGCAGCCGCTTCGATGGGCCCCGCGTCGGCGACGAACGCAGCCAGCGCGGGGCAGGGCGGTTCGGCGACCCTCGACAGGTATGCCCATGCCAGACGTTCGGCCGTACCACTCATCGGCCCACGCCCGACTGCCGAAAGCTCAATGCGGTGGACACATCTTCAGGATTCGGTGAGGATCGCCCACCCAGATCGGCAAGGGACCATGCGACTCGCAGCGTGCGATCGACGCCCCGGATGCTCAGCTGCCCGCGGTCCAACGCGGTGCGAAGCGGCGCCATCGCCTGGCGGCTCAGCCGAAACCCGCGGCGCAACACCGGCCCTGGCACTTCGGCATTGGTCCGTGCTCCCACCACCTGCCAGCGCTCGGCGGCTGCCGCCCGGGCGGCGGCGACCCGCCCACGCACCACGGCAGTCGACTCTCGCTCCTCGTCGCCGAAGGCGCCGGCCCGCACTGGGTACAGCTCTACGCGCAGGTCAACACGATCCAGCAGTGGACCCGACAACTTCCCGAGGTATCGCCGCTTGACGGCTCCGCTGCATAAGCAGTCCTTGGGATCGGCGGGTGCGCACGGGCACGGGTTCGCGGCCAGCACCAGCTGGAAGCGGGCCGGGTAACGCGCCACGCCGTCGCGCCGGGCCAACCGGATCTCGCCGTCCTCCAAGGGTGTTCGCAGTGCTTCCAGCACGCTGACGCCGATCTCGGCGCACTCGTCGAGGAACAGCACACCGCGGTGTGCCCGGCTGACCGCACCCGGCTTAGCCATGCCCGCGCCGCCGCCGACCAGCGCAGCGACCGTCGAGGTGTGGTGCGGTGCAACGAACGGCGGGCTGGTGATCAGCGGCGTGTCGCCGCTGAGCATGCCGGCCACTGAGTGGATCGCGGTGACCTCCAGCGCCTCGCTTTCCGTCAGTGCGGGAAGCAAACCCGGAAGCCGTTGCGCCAGCATTGTTTTGCCGATGCCCGGCGGCCCGGTGAGCATGAGGTGATGCGCAAA
>DASUGW010000084.1:0-4813 GCA_036273805.1 Mycobacterium sp. | reverse complement strand
GACGAGATCGCCGCCATGTTGCCGAACGTGCTGTGACCGACCGGGAATCGAGGAGCGCCGACCCGATGACAACGATCATGCCTCCCACCCAGCTGCAGGCCATCACGGACAACCCTGAGCTGGCCGCGTTGGAGGCGCGTTCGATCTCGGCCTGGTTCGGCGACCGCAAGGTGCTCGACCGGGTGTCGGTGTTCATGCCAGCCGGATCGGTGACCGCTTTGATCGGGCCGTCGGGCTGCGGCAAGTCGACGTTTCTGCGGGTTCTCAACCGGATGCACGAGCTGATCCCGTCCGCGACGCTGGCCGGTGAGGTGTTGCTGTCCGGCTCAGACATTTACGACACGCGCTGGAAGCTCACCGACGCTCGGCGAGCTATCGGGATGGTCTTCCAGAAGCCCAACCCGTTTCCCGCGATGTCCATCGCTGACAACGTGACGGCCGGGCTGAAGCTCACCGGGATTAAAGCCTCCCGAGCGGCAAAGGACAACCTCATCGAGGAGTGCCTGACTAAGGCCGGGCTGTGGAATGAGGTGCGGGATCGGCTGCGCCAACCCGGTGGCGCGCTGTCGGGTGGTCAGCAGCAGCGATTGTGCATCGCGCGGTCGCTAGCGGTGCGCCCGCAGGTGCTGCTCATGGATGAGCCGTGCTCAGCACTGGATCCCACCTCCACGCGGCGGATCGAACAGACGATCGCCGAGCTCGCCCACGAGGTGACCATCGTGATCGTCACCCACAACATGCAGCAGGCCCAACGGGTGTCGCAGCAGAGCGCGTTCTTCCTCGCCGAGGCGGGCACGCCGGGCGTGATCGTCGAGGCCGGAACTACCGAAACGATCTTCGGTTCGCCGGTGGATACCCGCACCGCTGATTACGTCAACGGCCGTTTCGGCTGACGCGCAGGCAAGCAGATCAGGAGAGCGCGCATTATGACCCACCGGGACTTACCGGACCGCTGGCGCTGGCCGGTGCACGGGCGGCGCACACGCATCATCGTGGCCCTGCTCGGATTGACTCTCAGCCTGGGAGTGCCGGCCGCAGTGCTGGGCGCTCCCGGGCTCACCGTCGATGGGCAGCCCGTCTCGCCCCCTTCCGACGACCCCGCTGGGCTCGGCGTCACGGGAGCGCTACCCGATGACCCGTTACCCGCTGACCCCAGCGCGGGCGTGGGGTCGACTGGATTGGCTGATTCCGCCGACGCCCGGCCACCCGGGATTGCGACTCCGCCGAATTTGCCGGACGGCCCGCTGGGGATCCCGGGTGCTGTGCTCGACGCGTACCAGTTCGCGCAGCGGACGTTGGCCGCCACCCGGGCGGGTTGTCACCTGCCGTGGTCGGTGCTGGCCGGGATCGGGCGCATCGAGTCCGGCCACGCCAGCGGCGGGCGGGTGGACGCCTTCGGTAACACTCTGGGACCGATCCTGGGCCCGCAATTGGATGGATCGCCTGGGATGGCCGCGATCCCGGACACCGACCGCGGGCAGCTGGACACCGACCTGGTCTGGGACCGTGCGGTGGGCCCGATGCAGTTCATCCCGTCCAGCTGGCGCAGCTATGGCGTCGATGGCAACGGCGATGGAGTGGCCAACCCCAACAACATCTATGACGCCACCATCACAACTGGTCTCTACCTGTGTGCTGGCGGCGCTGACTTGGCTGATCCGGCCCAGCTGCAAGCGGCCGTGTTCCGCTACAACCACTCGGCGACCTACGTGGACATCGTGCTGCGATGGGCCCACGCATACCTGACCGGCGCCGTCCCGACGCCCCCAGCGCCAGGACCGGTACCGCCGGGAACGAACGGCAACGGCGGCTTGCCAGTGGTGGTTGACGCCGTCCCACAAGCCGCGGCAGCTGCCGCGCCGCTCGCCGAACCGCCGTCACCTGTGGCGACATCGAGCCCACCCGTTGGGCCGCCACCAGCGACTACCGCATCGAGCTCACCGCTGCCGACCGCGACAACCGCCCCGTCGACCGCGACAACGCCCCCATCGAGCACTACGACACCCCCTGCGACCACGACATCGAGTGCTCCGCCATCGCTACTTCCGGCAACCACAACGGTCCCCGCGGCGACCACGACATCGGGTGCTCCGCCGCGGCTTCCTCCGGCAACCACCACCACGTCCGCGGGGTCTGCAAGCCCACAGGCGCCACCGACGACCGATCCGCAGCTAACGACTGCCCCGGTGCCGTCTCTGAACTAGAAATGAGGCACACAGTGTTGAAGAAGAGATCGTCGATTCCAACCGCGTCGGCGGCCCTGGTTGTCGCCGTTGCGGCAGGTGCAGCGTTGCTTGTGGGCGGGACAGCGAACGCCTCACCACCGCACGGCAGCCTGGGCAGCCTCACCCTTGACCACTCGACCGGTACCGATATCACCGCCCTGCAGACGGAAACTTCTGCTGGCTGCAGCACCGGCGGCGACTCGTTCACCCAGTACATCACGGGGCCGGTTGGAATCGCGGGTCAACAGACCTTCCCCGCAGCCAAGCCGTACCCGCTCACCGTCAACACCACAGCCGGCTGGTCGGCGAGCAACCCGTTTGCAGCCGCGTTCAGCAGCACCCTCAAGGACGCCGCGCAGAAGGCCAATGATCCGCAGCTCTACGGTGGTACGGGGATGCTGCAACCCGGTGAGTACGACATCACCGTGCACTGCATCGATGGCTTCACTCTGCAGGATTTCGGCACCTTCACCGGTGCGCTGTACTTCAGCGACTCGGCTCACTTCACCACGACCGCCCCTAGTGGGGGCGGGGGTCCGATGGCCACAACGACCACGCTGGTCGTGACGCCGGCTTCGCCTGCTGCCGCGGAAGCTATGGAGACGTTGAAAGCGACGGTTTCCCCAGCGGCTGCGGGCACTGTGCAGTTCCTGAACGGGAGCAGCACCATCGGTGCTCCGGTGACTGTCTCTGGTGGTACAGCGTCGACGACTACGACGTTGCCGGTCGGGACCCGCTCGCTGACCGCGGTATTCACCTCCACCGACCAGGGTTTTAGCGGATCGATGTCGGCGGCGGTGTCCTACGTGGTCAACGGTGGCCAGGAAACGGGCACTCCAACGACCACTGCGCTGGTCGTGACGCCGGTTTCCCCGGTTGCTGCAGGCACTACGGAGACGCTGAAGGCGACGGTCTCCCCGGCAGCGCCGGGCAAGGTGCAGTTCAAGGACGGCAGCACCACCAACATTGGTGAACCGGTGCCCGTCTCGGGTGCTACCGCGTCGACGACCACGACGTTGGCGTCTGGGGACCACTCGTTGACCGCGGAGTTCATCCCGACTGACAACGCAGCCTTTAATGGGTCACCGTCCGCGGCGGTGCCGCTGACGGTGACGGGAGCCGCAGGAGGCGGAGATCAGTCGCTGCACGCGATCATCGCCAAGGTGGTGGATCAACTGCAGCGCGCCGTGCAGGTCCAGCCAATTCTCCGGCTGTTTCTCCGACCACTCATTCATTTCCTGCAGTTCCTCAGCCAGTTCACCCAGAGCGGGCTGCAATTCCATCCTGGTCGCAGGTGATCGAGGTAGCTGGAACAGACCTCACGGTGTCGAGTCGAACACATAACTGCCTCCTGATGTGGAGGAGGCGGTTGCCTTCGTCGCCCGCGTCTCAAGATCGCCAATAGTGAGCGGTAACCTTGCAGGATCGCGCGGCCATCCCTCACTTTCGGCGATCATGACAGGTCGTTGGGCCGTCGACGGGATCCAACCCCACGCTGATTAGGCGACAGCGCGAACGGGCGATCACCGGAAGCGATAGCGAGATTCTTACGTCGTATCGGTATCCTGCGCAGTGCAGGGATGCACGTCAGTGACGGTGAACCAGTGGCATGCCAACCACGCCGTCACTGACGTGCTGCTCATAGGAACGGGCCGGGGGCCGACACTCCGGCCGCCGTCTAGTCGGCACCAGGCGCCCGCATCACCGGAGAACGGCTCGCCAGTACGCCGCATATGAGTGATGACTCATGGTTGTCTGCCGCATATCCTGATTCATAGGGAGACGTTGCGGTCCCGAGATGAACAGGAGAAGTCCAACAATCGAGCAGTGGATTACGCAAAACCCCACGAGGGACGGCTAAGCCATGCGTCGGTTGGGATTACCGGGGCGGTTGGGTGGAGGACAGGTCATACAGATCTGGCACGGTGAAATCGGCGGTGCGCCGCTGACCGGGCTGGGCGCTGGCGGGGACCGGGACATTGCGGCCCGGCCAGACGATCACTGACGCACGCGGGAGGGTGAGCCGGCACCGGGCACCGAGTGCGGGGTGATCGCCGGCTGGGGTCTGCGCGGTCAACTCGGGGCCACCGTCGAGAGCTACCAGCACCTCGTCGACCGCGCCGAGACAGACTACGTCGCTGACCGTGCCGGAATGCCCTGCCGAGTTCTCCTCGACCATGTCGTGCAACCTCAGGTGTTCGGGGCGGATGCACCAGGTCAGCTCCGCGTCGGCGGCGGTATCGGCCGGCAGGACGGAGGGCCCGAACGCGATCCGTACCTGGCCGGCCGCCAGCTCCCGGGGACCGGTCCGCTGGCCGATGTGCAGATTGCGGATGCCGAGTAGCCGGGCGGCGGTGGGGCTGGCCGGGTGCGCGAAGACCGCTGGCTGCGGGCCGACCTGTTCAACTTGGCCCACCTCCAGGATCAGCACCTCGTCGGCAAGTAACGCAGCTTCGACCGGGTCGTGCGTCACGATCACCGTGGTGATCGCGGTATCGCGCTGCAGCCGGCGCAGCTCGTGGCGCAGCTCGTCACGGACCGGGGCGTCCAGGCCGGTGAACGGCTCGTCCAGCAGCAGCAGTCGCGGG
>DASUGW010000083.1:0-6641 GCA_036273805.1 Mycobacterium sp. | reverse complement strand
CCCGGTGATCGTGATGCGCGGGGCCTTGCCCTTGAAGGTCTTCTTGTCGACCGGGACGATGGCCACGGTGCCCGGCTTGAGGTCGACCTTGATCTGACCGCTGATCGGGAAGGCGAGGTTGGGCGCCGCGCTAATCGTCGGGGTGAAACCGGCGCTGCCGATCAACTCGACGTCGTCGGCGATGATGCCGCAACCGATCTGGTAGCCGGCCTCCAGCGAGCCACCGGTCAGCGTCCCCTTGCCGGAACCGCTGACGGCGCCGGTGAAGGTGCCGCCGACGAGGTACTCGCGCGACGACAGCGCCGTGGTGAGCGGAGCGACGGCAATCTGGGTTTCGTCCTTGCCGGAGACGACGAGGTGGTAGCCGTCCGGCGTATCCAGCACACCGGGCGGGGCCGAGGCAACCACACCGTTTGGCGGCGGGGGAGCCGGCACCGCGGCGCCCACGGGCTGGGCGCTGGGGTCGGCGGGCGGATCCGCGAGTGCGACGGGTGCTGCGCTGATGGGGGTCAGCAGGCAGACAGCAGCCAACGTGGCAAATCTGGTCAGCATCGTGTGGGGGTGCCTCTCCTGGGAAGTCGTACTGCGGGTCATTTCCTGAGGAATGATCAAGTCAACAGGTGTCCAAACGGTAAACACCGCGACAATTTTTTAATCTAATTCTTATCAACCTGAGTCAAACGAGTTTGGCTCGCGCTGAGTCGAATGACGGCGACCTGCGTTTTCTGAACAAACGCCCTGGATGGTGTTGCGTCGACGGCAGCATACTCCGCTAGAGTGCGCTTGGCTCAAAGGGTTTGAACTCTGGGTTAACGCCGTGTTCAACTGGGCGACATCAACGGCAATCACGATGGCCAGATGGACGGCGGTATTCGTCCCGTGGTCGTGCCCCGTGCGGTAGATAGGGTCCCACAGCAGTATGAGACGTCCTGAAGCAGTTCGAGATGCGGAGGTAAGAAGCGCCGTGGTCGGTTATCCGATGCCATCCTCGCGGCTGGTTGTCGCCGCGGCTGCGGCGCTGAGTGTGTTCGGCACTGTGGTCGCCGGGCCAGTCGCCTTCGCAGACCCAGTCGACGTGCAGGTTGTCCCCCCTGCTCCTGGAATTCAGGCTCCCGCTGGGCCTTCCGCGCCGGCTGACCCCGCCCAGGCTGCCCCGGCCGACCCCGCCCAGGCTGCCCCGGCTGCGGCGCCGGCGGGCCCCGGCCCGGCCGACGCCGTGGCCCCGGGCGACAACAGTGCGGCCGTGTCGGCCTGCTCGACGTTCGCTCGGGCCATCGACTATGCCGCCGCCAACTACGGAGAGTTCGCCGACCGTATCGCCGGCCCCGACGATAATTACGCCGGCATCGGTGTGCAGGACGCCAATGTCACCGGCCGCACCGCGTTGCGTCAGGCCGCCGGCGCCGTCATGGACGCGGCGAATACGCCAGGGCTGCAACCGGATATCGCAGATCCGATGCGGTCATACTCCATGCACGCGGCCAAGTTGCTCGTCCTCATGGGCCTGCACAGCAACGGGGACAGCCTCAACGGCACCGTCACCGATATGAACGCCGATATTCATGCCACTCAGATGGGATGCGCCGCGGCGGGCACCCGCGCCTGAGGGCGTGTTGCCCGAGCGCATGCTCGGCTGAGCGAAGCTCAGTCGACGGGTTCCATCTCGTCGTCGTCGAGGAAGACCATGCGGCCGTCGTCGAGAGCGACGGCCCAGCGCCGGGAGCGGGCCGTGGAATCCGCATCGACAACCACCTCCGCTCCCGCCAGGTCCCCGAAGTCCTCGACGATCTGACCGTATGTCGGTGTCGCGTCAGTGGTACGGATTTTGGTACCCACCTCGAACTGCGCCCTGGTCATTTCCTCATTAAAGACCACTACGGCCAGCTGAGCATGGATTGCCGCAGCTGCTCAGATAACGGTTCAGCCACCGAATCCCACGGTGGTACTCAGGCCGCCGTCGACCGGTAGGACCGCGCCCGTGATGTAGTTCGCCGCCCGGGAAGCCAGGTAGACCGCTGCGGCGGCCATGTCCTCGGTGCGGCCGATGCGCTTTGTCGGAACGGCCGCGGCCAACTGATCGCCCGCCACTTCGAGGGTGGCGGCCATCATCTTCGACGGAAACGGGCCCGGCGCAATGGCATTCACCAGGATCGACGGCGCAAGCGCGTAGGCCATGTGCCGGGTCAGCTGGTGCAGCGCCGCCTTGGAGGCCGAGTAGGAGAACGTGTTGAGGCGCGGCACCGTCAGGCCGTCGACCGAGCCGATGTTGATCACGCGGGCCGGGTCGTCGGCGGTGGCGGCGGCGGCCAGCAACGGACGGGCCAGCTGCGTCAGCACGAACGGCGACTTCACGTTCAGCGTCAGCACCTTGTCGAAAGCGCCCGGCGGGAACTCGTCGAACGGCGCACCCCACGTGGCTCCCGCGTTGTTGACCAGGATGTGCAGCTTGTCCTCGCGGGCACTCACCTGGCCGATCAGATCAGCGCACTGATCCTCGCGGCTGACGTCGCACGGAATGGCGTGCACCTCCCCGAACTGCGACAAACGCTCCTGCGCTGCGGCGCAGGCATCGGCCTTGCGCGATGAGATGTACACGCGCACACCGGCGCGCAGGTAACCCTCGGCGATCATCAGGCCGATACCGCTGGTGCCGCCGGTGATCAGGGCCGTTTTGCCGGACACGGAGAACAGTTCAGGGAACATGGGCCGCATCGTATGCGCCTCGGGCAGAGCTGTTGACGGGTTCCCCGGACGAGGGTGTCGGTCGGTCCATTGCCGGCCAAGGCGAGAATGCCAGGGTGGAATTCAATCTCGCGCACGTGTTCGGTGCCGTGGCCGCCGACGTGCCCGACCGCGACTGCATCGTGTTCGGCGACAGGCGTCTGACCTTCGGTCAGGTCGAGGAACGCACCAACCGGCTGGCGCGGATGCTGCACGACTGGGGATTGGGTACGCACACCGAACGCGCCGCGCTGGCCGGGCATCAGTCGGGCCAGAGCCACTTGGCGCTGTATCTGACCAACGGCAACGAGTACCTGGAAGGCATGCTGGGCGCCTATAAGGCCCGGGTCGCCCCGCTGAACGTCAACTACCGCTATGTCGCCGACGAGCTGGTGTACCTGCTGAGGAATGCGCGCCCGGCCGCGGTGATGTACCACGCGCAGTTCGCGCCGACGCTGGCCGAAGCGCTCGCAGCGCTGGACAGTCCGTCCGGCGTGCACCTGATCCACGTCGACGACGACTCCGGCACCGCGCCGCTGCCCGGTGCGGTGCGTTATGAGGACCTGCTGGCGGGCGCTGCACCGGAACCACCGGCCGTGACGCTGTCCCCGGACGACCTCTACCTGCTTTACACCGGTGGGACAACCGGGCTGCCCAAAGGCGTGCTGTGGCGCCAGCACGACATCTACGTCAACGCCATGGGTGGTCGCGTGTTCGGCACCGGTGCCGCCATGACCGGCCTGGAAGACATCCTGGCGCGGGTCCGTGGCGGCGGTGGCGGGTCACTGTCGTGCGCGCCGCTGATGCACGGCGCCGCGCAGTGGTCGGCGTTCAGCTGCCTGCTGTCGGGGCGGCCCTTCGTGATGTCCGGGATCACAAGCCATTTCGACCCGGTGGACGCCTGGCGCCTGGCCGCCCAGGAGAAGGTCGCGATGCTCCTGATCGTCGGTGACGCGTTCGGCCGCCCGCTGGCCGACGCACTGGAAACCCACGGCGGCCAGTGGGACCTCTCGGGACTCCGGACGATCGCCAGCGGGGGGGCGCTGTTCAGCCGTGGCGTCAAACAGCGCCTGCTGAAACAACTTCCACACCTGACGATCCTGGACGCCGGTGGCTCTTCGGAGACCGGGTCGCAGATGGGTCAGCTCACCACCGCCGAGAATGCCACCAGCGGTACCGGACGCTTTGCGCCCAACCCGGGATCGGTCGTCGTCAGCGAGGACATGACCCGAATTCTGGCGCCGGGCGCCGAGGAGGTCGGCTGGCTGGCCCAACAGGGTTTGGTGCCACTGGGCTACCTCGATGACGCGGACAAGAGCGCGCGCACCTTTCCGGTGATCGAGGGCATCCGGCATTCGGTTCCCGGTGACCGGGCGCGCTGGGACGCCGACGGCACCATCGAACTGCTCGGCCGAGATTCGGTCACCATCAACTCCGGTGGCGAGAAGATCTTCGCCGAGGAGGTCGAGGCGGCGATCGGCCATCATCCCGCGGTCTACGACGTCGTCGTGGTCGGACGACCCAGCACCCGTTGGGGCAACGAGGTCGTGGCCCTGGTGCAGGTGGCCGATGGCGTGCCAGAGTCGCCGGATACGGCGCGCGACATCCTCGCCGAGGCGGCCCGGCACATCGCCCGCTACAAACTGCCCAAGGACGTGCTGTTCCGGCCGCGCCTGCAACGCTCGCCGTCGGGCAAAGCCGACTACCGGTGGGCCAAGGCCGAGGCCAGCGAGAAGGATTGAATGTCAGGCTAATTCGGGCGGAGGAATGACCGGTGGCTCCGTGTCGTCGTCCTCGGTGAGGAACCGTCGGAGGTGAATGAACCCGCCGAGTCGGTGCGCCTCGAAAGCCCAGATCGCCGTGATAACGGGCAGCGGCCCGAACGCCACCCACCAGCGCGCGTCGCCGGGTACCAGGCGGGCGATCACCTGTGCGCGCGGTACGCCGTCCACCGATGCGGGTAGCCATTCGTTGAGCAGGATCGTCAGCATTCGGGTCGCCTCGAACGGTCCGGCAACCGTCGCCAGAACCCAACTGAGACAGGCGATCACAAGTGCCCACGGCCACGCGAGCATCAGCGACTGGTCGTCGACGATGTCGGCCGACAGCCGGATCGACTCCGCGATGAACGCGAACGCCAGGGCCACCAGCAGCACACCGATCTGGGAGGCCAGCAGGTCATCGAGCACCGAGTTGGACTGCTCGTCGGCCGCGCGGGTGGGCAGCCCGAACGCCAGCGACAACAGACCCGCCAACAGTGCGAGCAGCATCAGCGCCGACGTCGAATCGTCGATGCGGCGGAACGAGTCGTTGAGGAACCTCAGCACCAGTTGCGACGACGTCGACGGCCGGGTCTGATAAAGGATCATCACAACAAGGCCGGAAATGGCGATCGCCAGCATCCAGGCGACCACGGCGGCGCAGATTATGACCAGCGCCAGCGATGCGATGATCGGCACGAGTTCGGAGTTCGCATCGTTGCCGTTGCGGATGACCAGTAGCGGCACCACACCGACGGCCAGCACCCCGAGCGCACGCAACAGCAGCGGCAGCGTGAACCCGGCGATGTCGCCGGCGTCCAGGTCCGGGTCGTGGCGCCGGATCGCGGCGATCTCGGCCTTGAGCACCGAGCGCGCACGGCGGCGCGACATTTTGCGCACCACAAGCGCGAATCTAGACCGCGCGCAGGTAACGCCCGGTGACGACACGCTGGACGGTCGACGCGACGGGGGCGCCGAGGCGGCTCCACCAGGTGGCGTGCCGGGAGAACGCGACCACCTCGGAATAGACGGCGCCCGATGCGGGATCGAAGCGCACCGCAAAGCGTTCCTCACCGATCTCGGCATGGCCGCGCAGCGTGCCGTAGGCGAAGCCGATGCAGTCCGGCTCGTCGACCACGTAGACCACCCGGCACGGAGCCGGTATCGGACCCAGCCTGCCGAGCACAACGGTGCCGACCTCGGCCACTTCGGTGCTGGCGGCCACCCGCACTCCGGCGCCGCGCAGCATGCCGTAGCGCAGCACCGCAGCGCCCGCCCGCTCGAAGCGCTGTCGACCGTCGCCGATGCGGGCCCGTCGGCGCGTGTGGTGGTATCCGGCGGGCATCGTCGCGCCGTCGGCGGTGGCCCCCACCTCGTCATAGGTGAACGGCAGGCCATCGAGGTCGGAGAGCTTCACGCGAGCGTCCGTAGGCCCGCGGACAGCAGTGCCACGCCGATGAGCACCATCAACCCGACGCCGAGCGCGACCTGGTTGCGCTGCAGCCAGGACTTGAACCGATCGAGCTGGCGGTCGACGCGGTGCCCCCATATCGCGTACGCCAGGATCGGCACCGCCGCGGTGGAGCCGCCCAGCAGCGTGAAGTAGGTGACCGCACCGGCGGTGCCGGGCGCCGACAGCGCGGCGTTGCCGATCGCGAGCCCGGCGGCGGCGCACATCAACACGATCTTCGGGTTCGCCACCGTCAGGAACACTCCGGCCGCACCGGCTGCCGCCGGGGTGATCGTCTTGATCCGGGTGAGCCAGCGGGGCGTCTGCGGGTTCTCGGCACGCGGCCGGCGCCAATACCAAAGCGCCCCGGCGAGCAGCAGTACGCCCGCAACGATCTGTAGCCACGGCGTCCACGGCGGAGAGCCGGAGCTGCGGTGCAGCGTGGCGTTCAGCAGCCGCGGAATGCCCAGGAAGGCCACCGTGACGGCGGCCTTGCCGATCAACCAGCCCGCGATGAATGTCAGCCCAGTGACGCGGGCCCGCTCGCTGTGCATCACCAGTGCTATCGCCGGGAGCACCGTGAACGGCGAGAACGCGACCACCGCGGCCAGCGCGGTCAGCTGGCCCAGCAGCTCCGCCCAGTGTCCGGTCATCGTGTTGTCACCGCCCTCGTCGTGTTGGCGAGCGCACACTCTACGGGCCGTCCGCAC
>DASUGW010000082.1:0-4607 GCA_036273805.1 Mycobacterium sp. | reverse complement strand
GCGATGCGCAGCGAGCCGACCATGTTCGCGGGCAAGGACCACGTCAACCCGGCCGCGGGCCGGGAGTGCGTGGCGGCGCTGTGGCGGCAGGCCGGCATCACCGACCCGCTGGACGAGATCGACGTGGCCGAGATCTACGTGCCGTTCTCCTGGTACGAGCCGATGTGGCTGGAGAACCTCGGCTTCGCTGCCGCGGGCGAAGGCTGGCGGCTGACCGAGGCGGGCGAGACCGCCATCGGGGGCAGGCTGCCGGTCAACCCGTCCGGCGGCGTGCTCAGCTCCAACCCGATCGGCGCTTCCGGCCTGCTCCGGTTCGCCGAGGCGGCGCTGCAGGTGATGGGCCGCGCGGGTGCGCACCAGGTGCACGGGGCGCGCGCCGCGCTCGGCCACGCCTATGGCGGAGGATCCCAGTTCTTCTCGATGTGGGTGGTGTCCAGCGTGCGGTGCTAGCCCGGAAGGTCGAACGTGTAGGTCTGGACATCAAAGGTGCGCCCGGCTGCGTCGATCGGCCTGACGGTGACCGTGTCGTCATTCACGGTGACCAGCAGGAAATGGTACACCTGGGTCGCCGAGGTTGGCGTGGGCGCGCGGCCGCACTTGCTGCCCGTGCGGGTGGACGGATCCCAGCCGATCCCGTACGCGTCGGTTGGTGCGCAGCCGCCACCGCCGATCCTCATCAAGGCACCGCCCCCGCCGCCCGTGACGTAGCTGATGACGCCGCCGGGCGGTGCGGTGTTGCGCTGGTAGATGTGGGCGTGGCCGTTGAACGCGATCGCCACGTGGTATTGGCTGAGCAGCCCTTCCAGGTGACGCGGCCCGTCCAGGTAGCTGTCCGACGGCTGCGAGGTCTGGTCGGAATGCAGCGGGTAGTGGAAAACGGCGAACTTCAGTTCGCGGGGGTGGGTGGCGAGGTCGTGTCGCAGCCACGTGTACTCGGCGTGCTGCGCGCCGGGTGCCCAGTGCGTGTCATAGTCGTTCTGGTACTGGCTGCCGCGGCCGAGATTGGCGGGGTCCCATGCGGCGTCGAGGATGTAAAAGCGGGCGTTGCCTTGGTCGAAGGCGTACCAGCCCGTCCCGTAGTCCTTGGCGGCAATCCCGTCGACGCAGCAGTAGGACTCCATCTGGTACTGCCCGCCGGAGGCCGAGGTGACCACGTCGGCGGGCCACTCGGTCAGGAACGTGCTGGTGGGAGCGTGGTTGCCGATCGAGTTGAACATGGGGACGGACTTGCCCGCCACTGTCCAGAAGCGCGGCCCGAACACGGTGCTGACGTTGGGCCCGGACTGCTGCAGGTCGCCATAGCTCGTCTGGCTGCCGGCCGGGTAGCCGGTGTCGCCCGTGCCGAGTACGAAGCGGGCGCCGCTGGCCGCGATCTGCCTCATGATGCTGGCCTGGTCCGGGTTCCCGTTGGCATACGTCTGGCCCCAGTCACCGATGACGGCGAACGAGAACGGCTTGGCCGAGCCGGCGGGAAGCTGAGTGACGAACCGTGGCGACGAGTCGGTGTGCAGCAGGTCGATCTGGGACGTTCCGAAGTAGGCGCGGTAACAGTAGGCCGTGTCCGGCCGCAGCGGGGACAGCAGCGCCTTCCATTGATATTCGCCGACCCCGTTCACCATGACGCTGGTCTTGGTGGCCACCGCCGTGTGCGCGGTACACGACTCCGCCCCCGCCCGGCCCCACTTCACCACGGCTGAGTTGTTCGACTGGTCGGTGCCGAAGTTCACCGTCGCATTCCTGCCGACAGCGTCGGTCAGGTAGGGGTACCGGGTGAGCTGTGTCTGTATCAGCAGCTCGGGCGGGTGCGCGCCCTCCTTGCTGCCGAGTTCCGCGTTGCCGCTGCCTACCTCGGTGAGGGCAAAGCTCACCGGGCCGTTGCTCGACACGAGCCGGGTGACATCGGCGAATGCCCACGCCTTGACGGCAATCGGCCCAGTCTCGCTAGCCGCACCTCCGATCGCTGGAGCATTCACGGCGGTGACGGAATTCTCATCCCATGAACCATGGACTGCGTGTACCGCGACTCCGTACGTATCAGCCCGGTTCGACCACAACCGCAAGATCGCCCGGGTGATCGGACCGGATACCCCTGCTACCGAAAAACTTAGGTAGCTGCGGGTCTCCGGTTGCGAGGCAGTCCGCAGCACCGGGGAACTGCCGCGGCTGAGGCCCGGCTGAGCGGAGGAGACCGAGGCGTCGCCAACTGGCGGGAATGCCATCTGCGCCACGCTGGGGGCATGGCGTACCGTCGCCGGAACGTGGTTGCCCATGGTGGGCCGGGACACCGCCCACCAGGCCGCCGTCGCTGAGCAGGCGACAACCAGCGCTATCAGCTGCCGCAGCCACGGCCTCCTTGAAGCTCGCGCCGCATCGCGTTGTGGCCGGTGTTGGCCTGGTTGCACGTTCTGGCGACCGTTATCCGCTGAACGTGTAGGTCTGAATATCGAAGGTTCGTCCCATCTCGTCGGTGGGTGTGACGGTGACCGTGTTGCCGTTCACGGTGACCAGCAGGAAGTGGAAGACCTGCGTCACCGAGGTAGGTTTGGGGGCGCTGCCGCACTTGCTGCCGGTGCCGGTGGACGGGCTCCAGCCGATCCCGTACGCGTCGGTGGGCGCGCAGCCGGCACCGCCGATCTTCGAGAGCGCGGCGCCCCCGCCGCCGGTGACGTAGCTGATGACGCCGCCGGGTGGCGCGGTGTTGCGCTGGTAGATGTGGGCGTGACCGTTGAAGGCGATGGCCACGTGATTCTGGTTCAGCAGTGCTTCCAGGTGCCCGGGCCCGTCCAGGAAACTGTCGGAGTTCTGTGAGCTCTGGTCGGAATGCAGCGGGTAATGGAAGACCGCGAACTTGAGCTGGCCCGGGTGGGCGGCGAGGTCGTTGGCCAGCCAGGTGTACTCGTCGTGCTGCGCCCCGGGTGCCCAGTGCACGTCATAGTCCACCTGGTACTGGCTCGCCGTTCCGACGTTGGCGGCGTCCCAGGTGGCGTCGAGGATGTAGAAGCGGGCGTTGCCCTGGTCGAAGGCGTACCAGGCGCTCCCGTAGCTCTTCGTGGTGATCCCGTCGACGCAGCAGTAGGAATCCATCTGGTACTGCCCGCCCGAAGCCGCCGCGGCGACAGCCGACGGCCAGTTGGTGAGGAAGGTAGTCGTGGGCGCATGGTTGCCTTCCGAGTTGAACATCGGCATGGACTTGCCCACCACGGTCCAGTACTGGGGCCCGAAGACGGCGCTGATGTCCAGCCCCGTTTGTTCGAGATCGCCGTAGCTCGCCTGGCTTCCCGCCGGGTAACCGGTATCACCGGTGCCGA
Source organism: Mycobacterium sp. (assembly GCA_036273805.1). Taxonomy (GTDB): domain Bacteria; phylum Actinomycetota; class Actinomycetes; order Mycobacteriales; family Mycobacteriaceae; genus Mycobacterium. Next base: position 1,299 of record DASUGW010000082.1, on the reverse strand, counting down.
CCGCGAAACGGGCGCCGCTGGCCGCGATCCGCGCCATGACGTTGGCCTGGTCGGGGTTCCCGCTGGCGTACGTCTTCCCCCAGTCACCGAGAACGGCGAACGAGAACGGCCTAGTGGAGCCGACCGGAAGCTGCGTGACGAACTGAGGCGCCGGGTCGCTGCCCAGCAGATCGATCTGCGCGGTCCCGAAGTAGAGCCGGTAGCAGTAGGCCGTGTCCGGCAGCAGCGGCGAAAGCTGGGCCTTCCACTGGTATTCGCCGACTCCGTTCACGCTGAGGTTGGTCTTCGTCGCCGTCGTCGTATGCGCGGTACACGATTCCGCACCAACCTGACCCCATTTCACCACCGCCGAGATCTTCGACTGGTCGGTGCCGAAGTTCACGGTGGCATTGCCGCCCACCACGTCGGTCATGTAGGGGTAGCGGGTAAGCGGAGGAGCCAGGCTGGCCGCGGCGGCCGGTGTGGCAACTGTCGCTGCCGGCAGGAGCAAGGCTGCTGCCGCGAACACCGCGGTGAGCGCGCCGGCGGCTTTGCCGGGGCGCCGCCGGGAGTAATAGCTGACGGCGAGTCTTCGGATACTGTGATTCTTCATTTCTTCCCCCTCGCGATGACGCCTGCAGATCTGGCGCTCACCTTTCGGTAACGGTACCCCCACGGGTATTTCGGGCGGTAGAGGTCAATGCCGGACCATTATCGGGCCGGCCCACGTGGCGATTAGCGTCGCCGGTCATCGTTACGGTGGGTTGCCGGCGGACTTGCTAGCGCGATAGATGTGGTAGTAGACGAGTTCTCCCGCCTCTCCGTTTGGCGCGGGGATCGGCAGGAAGAGGGTGAATACGAGGGCGGTGGCGCCGGATGGCCCGCGCAGGCTCGTCACGGTGGGGTTGCCGAAGCTGCGACTACCCTGATTGGTCCGGATGTGCAGGGGGGTGGCGACGTGTGTTCTCTGGTCATAGAGGTACACGTGCCACGCTGACCCGGTGCCTGCCTGAGCCTCGATGAGCTCGAGCGGGGTGCCGAGGACGCTCACGGCGTCCCGGTCGCCGATCGCTCCTGACACGCCATCCGCGCGTAGTGCCGCCTCTAGGGCGGTGTCGGGCCGGCCGGACCACGCGGAGAAGTTGGTGAGTACGCCGATCCCCGGCCGGTCGAGCCCGTGCGGTCGGCGATAATGAAAGCCCATCACGATACGTGAGTGCGAGAGGTCAGGCGAGAGGGTGGCCGAGAATATGTTCGGCGTCCCTTCCGCCTTGGCGCCGCCGGGCGCGAGAGTCAGGGGAGCCTCGTAGGTGCGGTCCG
>DASUGW010000081.1:0-6535 GCA_036273805.1 Mycobacterium sp. | reverse complement strand
GGGTGGGCTTCCCGGAGCGAGACCGCCGAGCGGACTCGGCAACCGAGGGCAGCACGGTGACCGCGGGCATGATGCCCATCAGCTTGAGCATCGCTCGGCGTTGCATCACATCGTCCTTCCACGCATCAAACATCCGCGGCGTCAAGATGCCCCCCGCGCTGCCGAGCTGATCGAGAATCGCGGCGGCTCCCCCGAGGGCATCCACCAAGCTCCGCTCGGTCACCGCGGGCGACGCTGGTTGCGGTGACGGGCTGGTCCTGTTCTTGGTTACCCGGGCGATGCCGAGGTACTCGGGGGTGGCCCCGTAGAGCAGGCATAGCAGTTCGCGATAGCGGGTGCTGGGGTTCTTGTCTCCGCGTTCCCACTTCGCGATCATGTCGGCGTTCACCCCGACCCGCTCGCTGTGGCGTACCCACGCCAGACGAGCGAGCTGACCGGCGGCCTCCTCCTGTGTCCAGCCGCGATCGCGGCGTGCTTCTCGCAGTCCCGACCGTCTCGGTTCATCCATCCGGCTGGGCTCCCTTCGACGTTGTCTGCCTGCTCAACATAACCGGTCGCCCCGACATCACCGTGAAACGGGACTAGCAACCGGACTAGTTCCGGACTAGTCCGCGGACCCCCAGGAAACAGCCATCTTGCCGTTCTATAGGAGCGAGGGCCAAACGGCCCCGCCTAATAAGGAGGAACAGCTAGATGCAGTTGGAACTCAAGACCGACGGTATGGAGTTCGTTGTTTCTCGTGCGCCGCAGCACAAGAACGACAACGACGGTCGGCAAAAGACGGACCGGGAGACCGGTGCGCCATTGCACGTCACTGAGCTGGTGGCAATGGATCAGACCGGTGCGGAGGTCATCAAGGTCACCACGGCCGGTGAGCCGAAGGTTGTCAAGCGGCAGCTGGTCACGGTGGTGAAGCTGGTCGCGACGCCGTGGAACATCGACGGTCGCGGCGGGGTGGCGTTCCGGGCTGAGGCGATCGTCCCGGTGCCGACAGCTCCGGCTAATCCGGTGCGGGCCGCCAATGGCGCGGCCAGTTCGGCGGGTGCGTCATGAGCGTGCCATTGGTGAGCCTCGATGTCGAACAGCTCAGCGAGCTCTACGAGCGGGCTGAGCAGCTTCGTGACGAGGCTGCCGAGGCCGAGCGGGCCGCCTACTTGCGCTGGGAGGAGGCCTACGGGGCGTATGAGGTCGCCGGCGATGAGGCATCCGCGGCGTGGATGGTCTGGGTAGAGGCCATCGCCCCTTAGTGCGGCGCCCGGTCGGTCGGGCCTGGAAACCAAGGCCGGCCGGGCGCCTGCTCCACCCATCAATTCTTCAGGACAACAGGAGCTCTCATGAGTCTACGGCGGGGCAAGCACGCCCCGAAGTATCCGCACCGGCGGCCAACCAGCGTGTGTGCCCGCGGTGCAAATGGTTACCGGCGCTCGGGCGGTGAGCACTAAATGGATGTGCAGATGATCGCGGTACTGACTGCGGCTGGCGCCGCACTTGGCATTGTCGTGTGGGTGCTGGCCAAGATAGGTCGCGCCCTGATCAAAATCGCGGAGGCCCTTGCCGCAGCGGCTGCCGTGCTTTTTGTTCTGTGGCTGGTGATCAAGGCGCTTGGGTGGGCATGGCGGCAGACGTTCACCCATTGGCGGACCAGCCTCACCGTTATCGCAGTGCTGGCGTGGTGGCACTGGTGGGGCTGGCCCTCGCTGGTGGTCATCTCCGGTGTAGTGGCTGGGACGCTCACCGGGTGGCGACTGCTTGACCTGCGGTCGTTTGACGCGTGGGCGGGTCGGCATGTGCGGTCGTGGTGGCTGCGCTGGACGGTGTACTCACTGAAGCTGCCCGAGTGGCTGCTTGCCTGCGGTTTGGGCATCAAACAGGACGTCGCCCCTGTGGTGGTGGCGTTGGCTCCCCTTGGGCGCAGCTTTCGGCACGGTCGGCGCCGGCCAGAGGCACTCTTGCCGCGGGTGCTGGGGGTGCGGTCCGGGGCTTCGTGGGATGAGGTCCGGATACGGCTGATACCCGGCCAGAAACCAGAGGACTTCGACCAAGCCGCCCGGGCGTTGGCCTCAGCTCGTAGCGTCGCGCGCTGCCAGGTCCGCGAACTGTCCCCCAACGTCGTCTCGATCGATTTCCAGCGCCGCAACCTACTCGCGAACCCAGTGGCCTGTCCCGACCTCGCCCCCGGTACTGCGGGTAGGTCGGTGGATCTGCGGCGGGTGTGGGCCGGGCGCACCGAGTACGGCCAGGACTGGCACGTGCCACTGACCGGCCCAGCCAGTCACACCCTGACCGCAGGCGGTACCGGGGCGGGCAAGAACTCGGTGACGTGGTGTCCGCTGGTCTCCATCGCCCCCGCCATCCGCGACGGCCTGGTGAGGGTCTCGGGGATCGATCCCAAGGGTATGGAGCTGGCTTACGGGCGGCGGATCTTCCACCGCTACGCGGTCACCGGCGCTGAGGCACTCAACGTGCTCGATGAGCTTGTCGAGGTGATGCGGGCCCGTAAGGCTGAGTTCGCCGGGCGGGTGCGGTCGGTGGCGATCAGCCCGCAGCACCCGCTGGAGCTGTTGGAGTTTGACGAGATCGGCGCGCTAACGCGCTACACCGATCGCAAGACCCGAGAGGCCATCACCGAGCGGGTCGCCCTGTTGACCACGCAAGGCCGCGCGCTAGGTGTCACGATCCGCGGTTATGTCCAGGAGCCGACCAAGGACACCGTGCCGGTCCGGGAATTGTTCCCGCGGCGGATCTGCCTACGCGTCACCGCTAAGTCCCACGTGGGCATGGTCCTCGGCGATGGCGCATACGAGCGTGGGGCGTGGGCCAACCGGATCACCGAAGCCGAACCCGGTGTCGGGTACGTCTTCGGCGAAGGCATCCGCGAACCCCTGCGGGTGCGCGCCGGGTGGGTCTCCGATCAGACGATCAAACACCTGGAAGCCTTCGTCGCTCGCCCGGTCACGGAGGACATGGCGGTGCCGGCGCTGTCCGCACCCAGTCGAGGCGGTGACGCATGATCACCACTCCGGCCATCGGGGCGACGTTCGTGCAGGCGGCGCACCTGCTCGCCACGCATCTGGTCGACCATGCGCTGCCGGAACCGGCTTCCCTGGAGGTGATCAGCAGAACGCACCACTCGCGCCTCACCGTGCAGGTCCAGTCGATGGCCGTACCCGAGGTGGCCAGTGAGGTGCTCGGGTGGGTCGACACGCTGACCACGGTCACCGTCCAGGCCTGGCGGACGCCTACCGGCGAACGGGTGCACCTGTCGATGACCAGCACCCTAAGCAACCCAGCCGCAACCGTAGAGCTGACCATTTTCGGCGGCGCCGAACACGATCCGGCACTGGTCGGCGATCTGGCACCGGGTGAGTACCGAGCCGTGACCCTCGGCGAGCTGCATACCTGGGCCGCCGACGCCTCAGAGCCACCTACCGACGGCGAGGCGCTGACGCGATGACTCCGCTCGTCGAGCTGCAACCGCAGGTGGTCGAGGAGATCGTTCACCGGGCTGGCCGACCGGACTTCGACCGATGGTCGGACCAGCTTCAACGCTGCGGCTACTGCTCCCGGCCAGTACGCCTACGCGGCCGCGTAGTCCACCAGTCGGCCAGTGGTCGACGGTCGGCGTACTCGACGGATGGCGAGCCGGACCGAGTACTGATGATCCGGTGCGGCAACCGGCGAGCGGCAGTCTGCCCGTCCTGCTCCTATGAATACGCCGGCGACATGTGGCAACTCCTTTACGCCGGCGCCGCCGGCGGTCGCAAAGGCGTCCCGGAATCGATCCGATCTCACCCGCTGGTGTTCGCCACCCTCACCGCACCCGGATTCGGATCCGTGCACACCACCCGCACCGACCGATCCGGACCCGCGCGCTGCCGACCCACCCGCGGCGCAATACGGCTGTGTCCACACGGGCGGCCGAGCTGGTGCATGGCCATCCACACCGAGGACGACCCGCGACTCGGCCAACCGATCTGCCCGGACTGCTACGACTACCCCGGGCATGTCGCGTTTAACTGGTACGCCCCCGAGCTGTGGCGCCGCTTCACCATCGCCGTCCGCCGCACGCTGGCCCGAACAGCGGGTCTGACTGCAACCGAGTTCACCCGGCGGTGCCGGGTGTCGTTTGTCAAGGTCGCGGAATTCCAACGCCGCGGCGTCGTCCACTTCCACGCCCTGATCCGCCTCGACGGCCCGGGCGAGGACTACCAGCCACCACAACTCAGTATTGATGCCACCGGGCTGGCGGAGGCGATCCGGCAGGCCGCCGCGCATGTGCGGCTCACCGTCGAGATGCCCGACGGGTCCGGGCTGGTGCTGCGGTTCGGGGAGCAACTCGACACCCAAACCGTGAACGGCGGCCCGGCGGGCGAGCTGACCCCCGAACATGCCGCGCGCTACATCGCCAAGTACTCGACTAAAAGCGCCGAAGACTTCGGCGTCGGCCAACGACGCATCACCCCCGAAGCGCTACCACTGCTCGGCGTCACCGACCACGTAGACCGGCTGGTTCGAGTTGCCTGGCAACTCGGCGAACACCCGGCGTATGAGGGGCTGCACCGATGGCTGCACATGCTGGGATTTCGCGGTCATTTCGCCTCTAAAAGCCGCCGCTACTCCACCACTCTTGGCGCGATCCGCGGCGAACGGCGTGCCTACCGGCAGCGTCAGGCCGTCGAACACCTGCGCGAGCTGCTCGACGACGACACCACGCTCGTCGTTTCGCACTGGGAATTCGCCGGAGTCGGATACCTCACCAATGGAGACGCAGCACTCTCGTTGTCCGCGGCCGCCCGTGCCCGCGAGCGCCGACAAGCTGCCCGCGATGCCGCCTGAAACCCATACAAAGAAAGGAAAGCCGCCCGATGGGCAACTTGATTGCTCTGGTCTCCGGGGCAGGAGGACACGACCTGACACAAGGCGAGCAACTCGCTGGTCGTGCCGTCTACACCGTGGTGGAAGTTGCGCAGCTTCTGTCGCTGTCGCGCGGTACGGCATACGCGCTGGTCCGCGACGGCACCATCCCCGCACTGCGGCTCGGCGGTCGATGGGTCATTCCCCGCGCCCGTTTCCACGCCTGGCTGGGCAGATTCGACGAAGAACAAAACGGAGGGCGGCACTGATGGGCCACATCGTTCCGACCACAGCCGGCCGGTACCGCGCGAATTGGCGAGATACCGCAGGCCGGCAGTGCGCCAAGACGTTTCGCACGAAACGTGAGGCGACGGCGTACCTCGCTGAGGTTGAAACCGCACTCAATCGCGGTGCCTACGTTGACCCGCATGCCGGCCGGGTCCGTTTCGGCGACTACGCAACCCGGTGGCTCGCCGCCAGAAACGACGAGATCACCACGGCAGCACGCGACGCGTCAATCATGCGCAATCATGTCGTGCCGCGCTGGGGTAAGACCCCACTCACCAAAATCGATCACCTGGCGGTCCAGCACTGGGTCACTGAGCTGGGTGCGCGGCTGTCGCCGGCGACCGTGGCCGAATGCCACCGGCTGACGTCGGCCGTGCTGCGAACCGCGGTCCGTGACCGGCTCATCGGGCACAACCCGTGCGAGGGTGTCCGGCTCGCGCGTCGGCGGCGTAAAGACACTGACGATCAGGTCATCACTCAGCACGAGCTGGTCACTCAGTTGCTCCCGGCGGTACCGGACCGGTACCGGGCGCTGGTCGGGCTGGCCGGCGGCACAGGTTTGCGGTGGGGCGAGTGCGCAGGCCTACGCTGGGATGCCGTCGACCTGACGACGCGGACCCTGCGCGTGGTCCGAGTCGCGGTCGAGGTCTCCGGGCACGTCACCGACAAGCCCTACCCGAAATCCCGGGCTGGCCGCAGGGTCGTGCCCATCCCGGCGTTCGTCGTCGAGCTGCTAACCGAACACCAGCGCCGCTACCCGCCCTGCACTGCAGGGCTCGTGTTCACCTCACGCAGCGGCGCCGCGGTCCGCCGCACTACGTTCCGCGCCAAGGTCTGGCGGCCGTCGCTGGTTCGCGCCGGTCTGCTGGGCAAGCTCATCGAGGTCGGCGAACACAAACTCATGGCCCACTGGCAAGACGGCACAGGACGTGAGCTGTCGAAAGAGTGCACCACCGGCCGAGAAGCGATCGAGCACATCGTCAGATACGCCCACGGTGGGCTCCGGTTTCACGATCTCCGCCACTCCTACGCGACCTGGCTCGTCTCAGCTGGCGTGCCAATCAACGACGTGTCCGCGGTCATGGGACACGAGCAAACCTCGACGACACTCGACCGGTACACCCACCCCTCAGAGGACCGAGACCAGCGCGTCAGAACTGTGTTTGCTGACTTTCTGCTGACTCCGGCCCCTGAACCGGCACCGGAAACAGAGCAGGAGCCCACCGATGAGGGCTCCTGACCTGCGGTTTGCGGGTGTCGGGGTGGCGGGATTCGAACCCACGGCCTCTTCGTCCCGAACGAAGCGCGCTACCAAGCTGCGCCACACCCCGGATGGACGACGGTGAGTCTAGCCGACGCCGGCGGCGTCCCACGCGGAGGCCGGTACCACGGC
>DASUGW010000080.1:0-20995 GCA_036273805.1 Mycobacterium sp. | reverse complement strand
CGCCGTCTTCCTGCATCTGGCGGCCACCATCGCGAACCCGGCTCATGACCTCACGATGGTGTTCTATGACTGCGAGGAGATCGAGGCAACCGCCAACGGATTGGGCCGCATCGAGCGGGAACTGCCCGACTGGTTGGCAGCCGACGTCGCGATCCTCGGCGAGCCCACCGGCGGATTCATCGAAGCCGGTTGCCAGGGCACACTGCGCGTGGTCATCAGCGCCGCCGGAACCCGCGCGCACTCAGCTCGATCGTGGTTGGGCGACAATGCGATCCACAAACTCGGCGCGGTTCTGGGACGGCTGGCGGACTATCAGCCACGCAGTGTGGACATCGACGGTTGCGTCTACCGCGAGGGCCTGTCCGCGGTGCGCATCGACGGCGGGGTGGCCGGCAACGTGATCCCCGACGCGGCTGCGGTCACCGTCAACTTCCGCTTCGCGCCAGACCGCACCCCGGCCCAGGCGCTGGCCCATGTCCGGGAGGTGTTCGATGGCTTGCCCGTCAACGTGGAGCAGACTGACGTCGCCGCCGGTGCGCTGCCCGGCCTGAGCCGGCCGGCCGCGGCCCAACTGGTGGCCGCCGCCGACGGTCAGGTGCGGGCCAAGTACGGCTGGACTGATGTGTCACGCTTTGCGGCCCTGGGCATTCCGGCGCTCAACTACGGCCCGGGTGACCCCAACCTGGCGCACACCCGCGACGAGCACGTCGAAGTGGCGGCGATCACCGCGGCGGCCGACATGCTGCGCGGCTACCTCAGCGGGGCCCAGTGAGCGTGCCGCCGAACAGTCGCGAGTGGGCGGTATGCGTGTACTGCGCATCTGGGCCCAGGCACACCGAACTGCTGCAGCTGGCCGGGCAGCTCGGCGCGGGGATCGCCGACCGTGGCTGGACGCTGGTATCCGGCGGCGGCAACGTCTCGGCGATGGGCGCGCTCGCTGACGGTGCCCGGGCGCGCGGCGGCAAGACCGTCGGGGTGATCCCGAAGGCGCTGGTGCACCGCGAACTGGCCGATGTCGAGGCCGACGAGCTGATCGTCACCGACACCATGCGGCAGCGAAAGCAGGTGATGGAGGAGCGGGCCGACGCGTTCGTCACGCTGCCCGGTGGCATTGGCACCCTCGAGGAACTGTTCGAGACGTGGACGGCGGGCTACCTGGGTATGCACGACAAACCCGTCGTTCTGCTGGACCCGGAGGGGCATTACGACGGTCTGCGAGCCTGGCTCGACGGGCTGATCGGCTCGGGCTATGTCGCGCCGGCGGCGCTCGACCGACTGCTGGTGGTCACCGACGTCGACGTGGCACTGGACTTGTGCGCGCCGCGTTAGCGGAATCTCGGCAGACGTAGGTGGTCACCGCCGTCCGGTGATCCCGTTAGGCTGGCCGCCATGTCTGAGACGCACACCTCGGTTGGCTTGCTCGATATCGCAGGGCAGCTGCCCGGCGTGCTGATGGACGCGCCGTCGATCCTTCGTGGCGTCGCGACCGGCTTCCTGGCCCGTCCGACGACGAAGACCTCGATCGGCAAGGTCTTCCAGGACCAGGCGGAGAGGTCCGCCGACCACGTATTCATCCGGTTCGGTGACACGTCGTTGACCTATGCGCAGGCCAATGCGACGGTCAACCGCTACGCCGCGGTGCTCGCCGAACGTGGTGTCACGCATGGCGACGTCGTCGGCATCATGCTGCGCAACTCGCCCAACGCGATCTTGATGATGTTCGCCGCGGTCAAATGCGGTGCGGTCGCGGGGATGCTGAACTACCACCAGCGCGGCGACGTGCTGAAGCACAGCATCGGCCTGCTGGGCCACAAGGTGCTGGTGGCCGAGAGCGATCTGGTGGAGCACGTCACCGAGAGCGGCGCCACCGGCCCTGCGCCGTTGACCATCGAGGAGGTCGTGGCGCTCGCAGAGTCCAAGCCCACCGCCAACCCGGCATCGGCGTCGGAGGTCCGCGCCAAGGACACCGCGTTCTACATCTTCACCTCCGGGACCACGGGACACCCGAAAGCCAGTGTCATGACGCACTTCCGGTGGTTGCGGGCGCTGGCGGCGTTCGGCGGGCTGGGTCTGCGGTTGCGCAGCGACGACACGCTGTACTGCTGCCTTCCGCTCTACCACAACAATGCGCTGACGGTGGCCGTCTCCTCTGTGCTCAACGCCGGTGCGACGCTCGCACTCGGTGAGAAGTTCTCGGCGTCGAAGTTCTGGGACGACGTGATCCGTTACGACGCAACCGCATTCATCTACATCGGCGAGCTCTGTCGCTACCTGCTCAACCAGCCGGCCAAGCCCACCGACCGTGCTCACAAGGTGCGGGTGATCGCGGGCAACGGTCTGCGGCCCGACATCTGGGACGAGTTCACACAGCGGTTCGGCATCAAGCGGGTGTGCGAGTTCTACGCCGCCAGCGAGGGCAACACCGCATTCATCAACATCTTCAACATGCCCAGGACCACCGGCATCAGCCCGATGCCGCTGGCCTACGTGGAATACGACATCGACACCGGCGAGCCCAAGCGTGACGCGTCGGGCCGGGTGCGGCGGGTGCCGTCCGGTGAACCCGGCCTGCTCATCAGCCCGGTGAACCGGCTGTCGCCGTTCGACGGGTACACCGACAAGTCGGCCACCGAGAAGAAGCTCATCCGCAATGCCTTCAAAGAAGGCGACGTGTGGTTCAACACCGGCGACGTGATGAGCCCGCAGGGCATGGGGCACGCGGCCTTCGCCGATCGCCTCGGCGACACGTTCCGGTGGAAGGGCGAAAACGTGGCGACCACGCAGGTGGAGGCCGCCCTCGTCGACGACCACGACGTCGAGGAGTGCACGGTGTACGGCGTCGAGGTGTCCGACACCGGCGGGCGTGCCGGGATGGCGGCGATCAAGTTGCGCGACGGTATCGAGTTCGACGGTCAAGCCCTGGCCGCCGCGGTCTATGGCAAGCTGCCGTCCTACGCCATGCCGCTGTTCGTCCGGGTGGTCGGCGCGCTGGAGCACACCTCGACGTTCAAGAGCCGCAAAGTCGACCTGCGTGAGCAGGCCTACGGCCCCGAGGTGACCGATCCGCTGTACGTGCTGGCCGGTCGCGAGGAGGGCTACGTGCCGTTCTACGACGGCTACGCCGGCGAAGTCGCGGCGGGGGCTCGCCCGAAAGGCTGAAGTTTCGCGTCGAGGTGACGTGAATGGTCGTGGTTTGCTTGAGCGCAGCCACTGGGGTCATCTCGACGATTGCGTGGGTGGGGTGAACCCGCGCTCGGCCCATGTCCTCCGCAAGCGATGCAGGATGTAGGCCGGGCTGTGCTCTTTGACGACGTGAATGTCGATCCAGCGTTCACGTCGCAGCATCTCATCGCGGGCAAGGTCGGTGACATAGCGCCGGCGGTCGCTGAGGTGGTACTCCCCGTCGTAGTCCAGGCCGATCATCGGTTCGTCCCAGCCCATATCGAGAAACGCGGTCAGCGACCCGTCGCTCACCTTGATCTGAGTTCGCGGGCGGGGGAATCCGTTGTCCACGACCAGCAGCCGCAACCACGTCTCCCGCGGTGACTGCGCACCGGCGTCCATCAGTTCCAGTGCGGTCCGCGCATCGCGGATCCCGCGGGCGCCGGGGTAGCGCCGCTGCAGTGCGAACGCATCTGTCACACGAACTCCGGTCACCGCGGCCAGGGCGTCGAGTTGAGCGACAGCCGCATTGCGCTGCAGATGGCGACCGAGGTCGAATGCCGTGCGGGCGGCTGAGGTGACGGCCATTCCTCCGATTGTCACGATCTCGTCCCCGGCGATGCGCTCTTGCCGGGCGATCACACCTGGCCAAGTTCGACGGCTTTTGGTGATCACTTCGATCGGGGTGTCGATGTCGATCCAGCGCACACCGTGCAGATGGGCGGCTGCGCGTCCGGCGATCACCGCCCCGCCGCCGGCCCACAATGCGACCGCCTCGATTTTCTGCCGAGCCGACAGCACCGAACCTTTGGCGGCATACACCCGGGGCGCGACGGGCGCATACTTCCAGCGCAGTTGCCCGCGGGTCAAGGTCCCCGCGGTTACCGCCTGCGGTCCCAGAAATGGTCCATCCATGTGCGCATAGTCGAAGCGCCGGCCGTCAGAAATCGTGTCCGCGGTCGCCACCATCGAGGCGGCTGTGCACGAAAATCGCATTGTGCATAACCCAACCGGGTCGTCGAGATGACGTGAATGGTCGTGGATCCCGCTTGAGCGCAGCCATTGAGGTCATCTCGGCGATTGCGTAGGGGAGCGGTCGCGCGGGTGGTGCGAACCTGCCTCCACCCCGCTCAGCTACCGCCACTGGGGTCATCTCGACGGCCACCCACACCGCGCGCATTAGCCTGTACCTCGTGCAGTCGACGTTTCTGGGCAAGCCGGTGGCCGGCGACCGCGCATTGATCATGGCAATCGTCAACCGCACCCCGGATTCGTTCTACGACCGGGGCGCCACATTCACCGACGAGGCCGCCAAGGCCGCTACGCACCGGGTCGTCGAAGAGGGTGCCGACGTCATCGACATCGGCGGGGTCAAGGCCGGCCCCGGCGAATTCGTCGACGCCGACGAGGAGACGGCGCGGGTGGTGCCGTTCATCGAATGGCTGCGGGCCACCTACCCCAACCAGCTGATCAGTGTCGACACCTGGCGTGCGAGCGTCGCCAAGTTGGCGTGCGCGGCCGGGGCGGACTTGATCAACGACACGTGGGCGGGGGCGGATCCGGGATTGCCGGAGGTGGCCGCGGAGTTCGGCGCCGGTCTGGTCTGCTCGCACACCGGCGGCGCGACGCCGCGCACCCGGCCGTTTCGGGTGCGCTACGGCACCAGTACCCGTGGCGTGGTCGACGCCGTGCTCGCCGACGTCACCGCCGCCGCCGAACGGGCTGTCGCCGCCGGGGTCGCCAGGGACGCGATCTTGATCGATCCGACGCATGATTTTGGCAAGAACACTTACCACAGCCTTAGTTTGTTGCGGCACGTAAAAGATCTTGTTAAGTCCGGATGGCCGGTCCTGATGGCCCTGAGCAACAAGGATTTTGTCGGGGAGACTCTGGGTGTGGGCCTCACCGAACGGCTGGAAGGAACGCTCGCGGCGACCGCACTGGCGGCCGCCGACGGAGCCACGATGTTCCGGGTGCATGAGGTCGGGCCCACTCGGCGCGTACTGGAGATGGTCGCGTCGATACAGGGAGTGCGCCCCCCGGCGCGAACGGTGAGGGGACTGGCATGACGACCGCACCCGAACTCGGCATCAACCACCCGCCGACTACGGAGGCCTGGCTGACTGATCACAGCTGGAATCGCCCGACCTGGACCGTCGCCGAACTCGAGGCGGCCAAGGCGGGCCGCACCATCTCGGTGGTGCTGCCGGCCCTCAACGAGGAAGAGACCGTTGCCTCGGTGATCGACACCATCACCCCCATCCTCGGCGGCCTGGTGGATGAGCTGATCGTGTTGGACTCCGGCTCCACCGACGACACCGAGATCCGTGCCATCGCGGCCGGGGCCCGCGTCGTGAGCCGGGAGCAGGCGCTGCCCGAAGTACCGCCGCAGCCCGGAAAAGGCGAGGTGTTGTGGCGGTCGCTGGCGGCGGCCAGCGGCGACGTGATCGTCTTCGTCGACTCCGACCTGATCGATCCGGATCCGATGTTCGTACCGCGACTGGTCGGCCCGATCCTCACTGGCGAGGGCATTCACCTGGTGAAAGGCTTCTACCGCCGCCCGCTGAAGGTCAGCGGCGCCGAGGACGCCAACGGTGGCGGCCGGGTCACCGAGTTGGTGGCACGGCCCCTGCTGGCCGCCCTGCGCCCGGAGCTCGGTGGCGTGCTGCAGCCGCTGGGCGGCGAGTACGCCGGCACCCGCGAGTTGCTGACGTCGGTGCCGTTCGCGCCCGGCTACGGCGTGGAGATCGGCCTGCTGATCGACACCTACGACCGGCTGGGCCTGGACGCCATCGCCCAGGTCAACCTGGGGGTGCGGGCGCACCGCAACCGGCCGCTGACCGAGCTCGGAGCCATGAGTCGCCAGGTCATCGCCACGCTGCTTAGCAGGTGCGGCATCCCCGATTCCGGCGTCGGGCTGACGCAGTTCTTCGCCGACGGCGAGGGGTTCACCCCGCGGGTGTCGACGGTGTCGCTGGCCGACCGGCCGCCGATGAACACGCTGCGCTGATCGGAATCTGTCGGAGCGATCAGGCAGTATCGGGGACGTGACACTGGTTCTGCTCTATCTGGTTGTGCTCATCTTGGTCGGCATCGTGTTGTTCGGTGTCGCCAGCGTGGTCTTCGGCCGCGGCGAACAGCTGCCACCGTTGCCCCGCGCGACGACGGCCACAGTGCTGCCGGCCTCCGAAGTCACCGGCGCCGACGTCGATGCCGTGAAGTTCACGCAGGTACTGCGTGGTTACAAGACCAGCGAGGTGGACTGGGTGCTCGACCGGCTGGGCCAGGAGCTCGACTCCTTGCGCGGCGAACTTGCGGTGCTGCGCGGGACGGCGTCGCCCGCCGATCCCGCCGGGGACGGGGAGCGTCACGGTGCGCATGAGGCGCCCGAGCCGGCCGAAGAACTGTCGTGAGCGACGACGGGCGCGTCCGTTGCAGCTGGGTGCCGACGGGCGATACCGCAGATGGGCTGCTCTACCGCGATTACCACGACACCGAGTGGGGCCAGCCGCTGCGCGGCACGGTGGCGCTCTTCGAACGGATGTGTCTGGAAGCCTTTCAAAGCGGCTTGTCCTGGCTGATCATCCTGCGTAAACGCGAGAACTTCCGCCGCGCCTTCGACGGGTTCGATATCGCGACAGTGGCCGGATACACCGCCGCCGATATCGACCGTCTGCTGGCCGATCCCGGCATTGTTCGCAATCGAGCAAAGATCGAAGCGACCATTGCCAATGCCCGGGTTGCGGCCGAGCTCGACACTGACCTGTCCGATCTGCTGTGGTCTTTCGCGCCGCTCGCCCGGCCACGGCCCGCGGCTATTTCCGACGTCCCCGCGGTGACTCCGGAATCCAGCGCTATGGCCCGTGAGCTAAAGCGTCGGGGTTTCAAATTCGTTGGTCCGACCACCGCGTATGCGTTGATGCAGGCAACCGGAATGGTCGATGACCATATGGGTGACTGCTGGGTTCCAGCCGCCCGCTGACATGCACCGAATCGGTCGTCACGAAGCCCAGGAAGTGGGTCTTTCACACGTTGGCGCAGCGATAGGGAAGAATAGAGGAGAATTCGTCAAGCGGCTTAATGGGCCTGCACCGGTCGCAGCCCAGTGCCATTCCGGTCCGTGACGCCGGAAAGGCACAGATTCGGAGGGAGTACTCGATGGCGGCGATGAAGCCCCGGACTGGTGACGGTCCACTGGAAGCAACCAAGGAAGGGCGCGGCATCGTGATGCGGGTACCACTGGAAGGCGGTGGACGCCTCGTGGTCGAGTTGACCCCCGATGAGGCTGCCGCACTCGGCGATGAGCTGAAGAACGTCACCAGTTAGTTCGCGCGGAGCGGGCACAGCCTCCCCGGGTTGGCGCGTCATCTGCGTTCAGCCACCTGGCGCTGCGGGTGAGCGTTAGAGCAAAGTCCGGTAGATCTGCAGCGTCTGGTCGGCGATGTGCGCCCACGAGAACTCGTCGATGCAGCGCTGGCGGCCGGCGTGTCCGTACTTCGCCGCCAGATCCGGGTCGGCCACCAAAGCGTTGACCGCATCGGCGATGCCCGCTTCGAAACCAGCGGTGTTGCCGGCGTCGTAGTGCACCAGCGTGCCGGTTGATCCGTCCATCACCACCTCGGGGATACCCCCGACGTCCGACGCGACCACCGCAGTCGCGCAGGCCATGGCCTCGAGGTTCACGATGCCCAGCGGTTCGTAAACCGACGGACATACGAAAGCTGTTGCCGCTGAAAGTATTTCGCGGATCTTTGAGTGGTCCAGCATCTCCTGCACCCAGAAAACGCCGCTACGGGCGGACGACAACCGTTCGACGGCGCCGGCAACCTCTGCTGCGATCTCCGGGGTGTCCGGAGCGCCGGCACACAACACCAACTGCACATCTGGTGCGAACCGGTGTGCCGCCGCGATCAGGTGTGGCACGCCCTTCTGTCGGGTGATCCTGCCGACGAAAGCGACGATCGGCCGCTGCCGATCCACGCCGAGGGCCGCCAGCGCCGAGTCGGCGGGACTTACGCTGCCCGGCTCCACCGGGTACCAGGCGTCAGTGTCGATTCCGTTCTTGACGACGTGCACCTTGTCGGCATCCAGCGCCGGGTACACCTGCAGAACGTCGTCGCGCATGCCCGAACTGACCGCGATCACCGCGGCGGCGGCCTCCAGTGCCGTCTTCTCGACCCAGGACGACACGCGGTAACCGCCGCCCAGTTGTTCGGCCTTCCAAGGCCGCCGTGGTTCCAGTGAATGGGCGGTGACGATGTGTGGGACGTCGTAGAGCAGCGAGGCGATGTGTCCGGCCATCCCCGCATACCAGGTATGCGAATGCACGATGTCGGCCTGCCCGGCGGATTCGGCCATCACCAGGTCGGCCGACAGCGTCGACACCGCGGGGTTGGCTCCGGCCAGTGCCGGATCCGGCTGGGCGACGGTCACACCCGCCATGCCCGGCCGGGGCGCGCCCATGCAGTGCACGTCGACATCACACAGGTGACGGAGATGGGCCACGAGTTGGGTGACGTGCACTCCGGCGCCGCCGTAGACCTCCGGTGGGTACTCCCGCGTCATCATCGCCACTCGCATAGGCACGACCGTAGTGGGGCGCGCGTGCCCGCGCACGATTGTGCTGAACGTATTGGTGGCGCGCCTGAATTCGCCTCATTCCCACCGCTGAACGAATGAACACCCACTCAAAGCGGCGAAATGGGGCCATAGCGCTGGCCGCATCACGCGGCTGCCGATAGGTTTGTCCGCATGAGGGAAGCGCCACATGTGCTGGGGATCGTCCTGGCCGGCGGAGAGGGGAAGCGGCTCTATCCGTTGACGGCTGACCGCGCCAAGCCGGCCGTTCCCTTCGGTGGTGCCTATCGCCTCATCGATTTCGTACTTTCCAATCTCGTCAATGCGCGTTACCTCCGGATCTGTGTTCTGACGCAATACAAGTCGCACTCGCTGGACCGGCACATCTCGCAGAACTGGCGATTGTCGGGCTTGGCCGGTGAGTACATCACCCCGGTGCCCGCGCAGCAGCGCCTCGGCCCGCGCTGGTACACCGGCTCGGCCGACGCCATCTACCAGTCGATGAACCTCATCTACGACGAGGACCCCGACTACATCGTCATCTTCGGCGCCGACCATGTGTACCGGATGGACCCCGAGCAGATGGTCAACCAGCACATCGAAAGCGGCGCTGGCGCCACCGTCGCCGGCATCCGGGTGCCGCGCGCCGAAGCCTCGGCGTTCGGCTGTATCGACGCCGACGAGTCGGGCCGCATCCGCGGCTTCGTGGAAAAACCGATGAACCCGCCCGGCACGCCAGACGATCCCGAGCAGACCTTCGTGTCGATGGGCAATTACATCTTCACCACCAAGGTGCTCATCGACGCGATCAAAGCCGACGCCGAGGACGACCACTCCGACCACGATATGGGCGGCGACATCATTCCGCGCCTTGTGTCCGACGGCATCGCGGCGGTGTATGACTTCAACAACAACGAGGTGCCCGGCGCGACTGAGCGCGATCACGGCTATTGGCGCGACGTGGGGACTTTGGACGCGTTCTACGACGCACACATGGATCTGGTGTCGGTGCACCCGATCTTCAACCTGTACAACAAGCGCTGGCCGATCCGGGGTGGCACGGAGAACCTCGCTCCCGCAAAGTTTGTCAACGGCGGGTCGGCCCAGGAATCGGTGGTCGGTGCCGGCAGCATCATTTCGGCAGCGTCGGTGCGCAATTCGGTGCTGTCGTCCAACGTGAGCATCGACGACGGTGCGATCGTCGAGGGCAGCGTGCTGATGCCCGGAGTGCGGATCGGTCGCGGTGCGGTGGTGCGCAAGGCAATTCTGGACAAGAACGTCGTGGTTGGCCCAGGCGAGATGGTCGGCGTCGATCTCGAAAAGGATCGTGAGCGGTTCGCGCTGAGCGCCGGCGGCGTGGTGGCCGTCGGCAAGGGCGTCTGGATCTAGCGCGGCTCTTCGTGCCAGTCGATGGGCGCGGGCAGGGGTGGCGCGTACGGCGCGTCTCTGCGGCGCCGGATCCGTCGGTACAACCGCCAGCCGGACCAGACGAGGGCCCCGACGATCACCAGCACCAGCAGCGGCACCAGTAGTGCGATGAACACGAGACTGAAGCTGGTGACGTCCTCCAGGGTCGACAGCACCGGTGCGGCGACCCCTGCGGTCGCTACGTTGGCCGCCGGCCGGACAGCGGTTTTGGTCAATGAGACCAACAGCGCGATGACGACGCCGATGAGCACCGGTATCCATCCGCCGGATTTGGCCCATTGGCCGGGATCGGCGACCGCCGCGGTTTGTGCCGCGGTGCCCGAGCCGAACACGATGCCGCCGGCGGCGGGCCGTACAAACGTCTGCACCGAGTCGTTGATCGAGTCCAGCGCCGGGATCTTGTCGGCGACAATCTCGACGATCAGCAGGATGGCGACGATCAGGATGACCCAACCGTTCTCCAGCCAGTTCCAGCCCGCGGGTAGGTGCACGATGTGCGTGAATCGCGCCAGCAGACCAAGCAGGAGCATTGGGATATAGGCATTCAGCCCGGCTGCGGTGGACAGCCCCAGCCCGGTCAGCAACTGTTCCACACCGATCAGTATGGGTGCCGTCGTCGCCGGAAAGGGGCAGAACGCGGGGTCACCACACTTGCGGGATCAACCGGTAACGCACCCGCTGCCGGTACTCGGCGTACCCGGGCAGATCCCCGGTCAGCATCTTCTCCTCATCGAGGATGCGGGCCGCGAGTACCGCAAGCGACGGCAGCATGACGGCCAGGCCCCAGTACGAGTCCAGCGCCAGCGGCGTGCCGATCATCATGATCAGCGCACCGACGTACATCGGATGCCGGACCGTCCCATAGAGCCCTGTTGAAACCAGTTGCTGATCGGATTCGACGGTGATGGTGGCGGCGGCGTAGTTGTTCTGCAGGACCACCGCCTGGGCCAGGATGAGCCCAGCTGCAACCAGTACGTTGCCGGCGATCACCAGCCAGACCGGCACCGAGGACCACCCGAATCGGTGATCGAGCGCGCTGACCACAAACAGTGCGGCCACCAGCACGTAGATCGCCCACATGACCAAGCGCTGCGCGGGCCGGGTCTCCGCGATCGGGCCGGCGTGCATCCGCCGTTGCAGCGCGGCCGGGTGCACCACGGCGAGGTAGAGACTGGGTATCAATGTCGCCAACATGAATATCGCGGTGAAAAGCCATGCCTGCCAATAGTGGAACGTCCCGGCGGGCAGGAACAGTGTCACGGCGAAGAACGCCACACCGGCGACGATTGAGGCCAGAGTCCGCAACAGCAGTTTCATAATGGGTGCTCCTCACTTCAGATCGCGACGCCGAAAGGCGATGGTGCCCAGGATGATCAGTACGGCATCGATGACGAGCAGCCAGAGCAGCGGGGCCGGGGAGAAAGTGCCGGTCCCCACCAGGGGAATGTGTGAGAACGGCTCGAGATCCTGCAACCACCCCGGGAATCCGGACATCGACCCGAGCAGATAGATGACGATGAAGGCCACCAGTACCGCCCAGGCGACCGGGGTGAATCGGGGCAGCGCGCCAAACAGCGCGATGGCGACCGCCGTGAGCAACCACACCGCAGGCAACTGTGCCGCGGCCTGGCCCAGGACCAGGGAGAGCTTGCCGCCGATGTCGTTCGCCGCCGCCCCGTAGATCAGGCCGGCTACCGCACCCGCGAGCAGCATGGCGGCGGCCGGACCGGCGATCGCCAGCACCAGATGACTTGCCAGCCAACGGGTTCGGCTGACCTCCCCGGCCAGGGTGGTCTCGGCGCGCCCGGCTGCCTCCTCCTGGTGCAACCGTAGCGTCAGCGAGATGGTGAAAGCCGCCGCGACCATGGCCAGCATCGTGAAGGCGATCGCGAGGAACGCGCGTTCCATCGCCGCAGTGCCGCCCAGTCGCGCGACGATGTCGCGGGCGAGAGTACTGTCGCCGATCTCGTCACCGACGCCGTGAGTGACGCTGCCGATCACCAGGCCGTACAGACACAGGCCCACTGTCCACAGCACCACCGCGCCGCGATCCAGCCGCCAGGCCAACGCGATCGGGCTCTTCAGCCAGGGTGCAGCCGACCCGGGCCCGGGACGTTCGGCCAGCAGCCCCGCGCCGATGTCACGGCGAGCCAGCAACCTATAGGCCAGCGCGGCCAGGGCTCCTGTCGCCGCCAGATGCAGCAGCAGTACCCACCAGCGGTCCCCGGCGAATGGACGGACCTGCAGTGACCAGCCCAGCGGTGAGAGCCAAGACAGCAGGCTGGTACCACTCGCCGAGGTTGCGTCGCCGACGGCGCGCAGCGTGAAAGCGGCTGCCAGGACGGCGAATGCGGCCCCGCGGGCCGCGCGCGCGCTCGGCGTAAGCTGCGCGGTCACTGCGGCCACGGCGGTGAACACGGCTCCGGATCCGGCCAATGCCAGCCCGTAGGCCACGGCCCCGGTGGCGGGCACCTCTGTGGTCAGCAGTCCGGCGATGCCGATCAGACCGGTCAGCAGCGATGCCCCGAACCCGAGCAGCAGTGCGGCGGTCAGGCCCGCATAGCGGCCGACGACGGTGGAGTCCAGCAGTTCCGTGCGGCCGGTCTCCTCGTCGGCGCGGGTGTGGCGGATCACGGTCAAGATGACGGCGACGGCGATCAGCACGTGGAACATGCCGGCTTTCCAGATGCCGACCGCGCCCAGACTGTCGTTGTAGACGTTCCCATACATCGCGCGCTGCGCCGGGCTGGCCATGATCGAGGCGACCATGCCCGCGCGCGCTGCCGCGGTGGGGAAGACCGCCGCAACGCTGCCTACGTAGACCGTGGCCAGCGGGACGGACAGCAGCAGGATCCACAGCGGGGCGACGATCCGGTCGCGGCGCAGATACAGTCGCAGAAGCTGCAGTGTCCCAGCCATTTTCGGCGAACGGGGCGCGCTGCTCGAGTTCGGGTACGCGTGGCCGATCACCGCGGTGGTCATGTCGGCACCGCCTCGGTGTGCACGCCGTAGTGGCGCAAGAACAGGTCCTCCAGCGTCGGTGGGTGACTCACCAGGCTGGACACGCCGGCTTCGCCGAGCACGCGGATCACCTCGCTGAGGCTCGCGCTGTCGACCTGGGCGTGCAATGTTGCACCGTCGAAGCTGACATCCCCGACACCCGGGATGCGCGTGAGATCGCCTGGATCGCTGCGCAGTTCAGCTTTGATCGAGGTCCTCGAGAGATGACGCATCGACTCGAGCGTTCCGCTCTCCACCGTCTTGCCGGCACGGATGATGGTGATCCGATCACACAGTGCCTCCGTCTCGGCCAGGATGTGGCTGGACAGCAGCACCGTCGTGCCACGATCCTGCGCCTCCCGCACGCACTGCTGAAAAGTGTTCTCCATCAACGGGTCCAGCCCCGAGCTGGGTTCGTCCAACAACAGCAGGCGGGCGTGCGAGGAGAACGCCGAGACCAGCGATACCTTCTGCCGGTTTCCTTTCGAGTACGTTCTGGCCTTCTTGTGCGGGTCTAGGTCGAAACGTTCGATCAGCTCGTCACGGCGCGCGGTGTCGCTGCCGCCGCGCATACGTGCCAACAGGTCGATGGTCTCGCCACCGGTCAGGGAGGGCCACAGTGTGACGTCGCCGGGGACGTAGGCGATCTGCCGGTGCAGGTCGACCGCGTCGGTCCACGGATCGCCGCCCAGCAGGCGCACCGTGCCCGCGTCGGCGCGGATGAGCCCGAGCAGAATGCGAATTGTGGTGGATTTCCCCGCGCCGTTCGGGCCGAGGAAGCCGTGCACCTCGCCTTCGTGCACTGTCATATCGAATCCGTCGAGAGCTCGAACTCGTCCGAAATTCTTTGTCAGGCCGTGTATTTCAACGGCATGCACGTTTTCAGTCCGGTGTTGTCCCGTCATGCGTGATCTCCTCCGAAGGCGTCGCGAACGGGATTCCCTGCTCGCGTCTGGCGGAAAATGCCTCGTACATGGTCGAATCGGTCAGCAGACCGTTCGAATACACCTCCAATGCGGGCAGTACCATCTGTTCGGCGTAGTCGCGCAAAATCGTTGTGATGTCTGCGCTTTCGTGCAGTTGAAGGTAGAGCAGGAAGCCGCCGCCGCCGGTGAGGGCGAGGTAATACGCGCGGGCTTTCGGGTCGGCGCTGGGCTTGACCGTCCCGGCACGCACACCTTCTTCGAGATACTGCTCGGTGTTGTCGATCATCTGCTGCCACAACGTATTCGCCAGCTCGCCGCCTTCGCGCATGTTGCGCACCAGGTAGCTCATCATGGGGGCGAATTCGTCGATACCTGCGACTGCGGTGAACCATGCGGCCGGGTCGTGGGTCCGCAACGACTCGGTTTTGGTCTCGCGGATCGATTCGGCGATGAAGTCGTCGCAGGCTTTGCGCAGGCCGTCCTTGGAGCCGAAGTGGTGGATCACCAGGCCGGCACTGACCCCGGCGGCGGTGGCGATGGCCCGCACGCCGACGCCGAAACCGTGCTGCCCGAATTGCTCGATGGCGGCATCGCGGATACGGGCGGCTGCAGTCAGATCATCGACTGAACGCACGTTTAATAGCCTAAACAGACGTTCAATGTCGAGTCAAGGGGATATAGCGGGCCGAGTTCTCACTCAACAAAGGCTGCTGGCAGCCGGAGACCTCAGTCGCGGGTCGCCGCCAGGATGCCATCGCCCAGCGGCAGCAGTACCGGCGTGAATCGCTCGTCCTCGGCGATCACTCGGGCCGCTTCGCGTACCGCGGTGACTTCGGGATCATTCGCCGACGGATCACCCGCGCGGCCCCCGAGTGCGGCCCGATGCACCACGATCACCCCACCGGATCGCAGCAGCCGGATTCCCTCGGCGACGAATTCAGGCTGGTCGGCGGGGTCGGCGTCGATGAACACCAGATCGTAGGACTCGTCGGCGAGCCTCGTCAGCACTTCCTGGGCGCGGCCGGAGATCAGGCGTGTCCGTGATGGCCCCACGCCGCCTTCGGTGAACGCGTTTTTGGCCATCCGCTGGTGCTCGGGCTCGATGTCGATGGTGGTCAGTACACCGTCCTCGCGCATGCCCGAGAGCAGCCACAGGCCGCTGACGCCGGCGCCGGTGCCGACCTCCACCACCGCCTTGCCCGAGCTGAGCTTGGCCAACAGGCTCAGCAGCGCGCCGACCGCCGGCGTGACGGCACCCGCGCCGATGTCCTCGGCGCGTTCCCGAGCCGCAGCGAGCACGGCGTCCTCGCTGATGGACCCTTCGGCGTGCGCGACGATCGCCTCGGCGCGACTAGGCCGGACATCGACGGGCGGTTCCTCAGCTGCCATGTCCGCAGAGTAGATCGAACCCGTAGGCGTCGGGTTGTCTTGGCCGCGACACGCCCGGCGGCAAGGCAGTGAAATTGCTCCGTTTGGCGTTCATCGGCGCAGCTGACGACATCGGGCCCAGGTTTCTCAGGAAAAGTTCAGATAGCTCCTAAGTCGGGCATACCCGGGTAGACGACGGTATGCCCATGGATTTGGGCGGGTTCTGGTCGACAGACGGCTTCGGGACCGGTGTCGGGAATACCGGTAGCTCCGAGGCTGTTAGCAAGCGATACGAACTGCCGCGTCCGCACGGCAGCATCGAGCAGGAGGATTCGACGACCACGACGCTCATGGCCCCGGCCCACATGTCACATCTGGAGCAGTACACCGACGGCCAGTGGGTGGAGCCGACCGACGAGTTGCAGGGCACCGCCGTGTTCGACGCGACCGGCGATGTCTCCACCATGCCTTCCTGGGATGAATTGGTGCGTCAGCACGCCGACCGGGTGTACCGCCTGGCCTACCGCCTGTCGGGCAATCAGCATGACGCCGAGGATCTGACGCAGGAGACCTTCATCCGGGTGTTCCGGTCGGTGCAGAGCTACCAGCCCGGCACCTTCGAGGGGTGGCTGCACCGCATCACCACCAACCTGTTCCTCGACATGGTTCGCCGTCGTACCCGGGTTCGTATGGAGGCGCTGCCCGACGACTACGACCGCGTCCCCGCCGATGATCCGAGCCCCGAGCAGATATTTCACGACGCACGCCTGGGAGCCGATCTACAGGCGGCGTTGGATTCGCTCGCGCCGGAGTTCCGTGCCGCCGTGGTCCTGTGCGACATCGAGGGTCTGTCCTACGAGGAGATCGGCGCGACACTCGGGGTGAAGCTGGGCACCGTGCGCAGCCGCATCCATCGCGGCCGGCAGGGAATCCGCGATTACCTCGCCGCGCACGCACACGATCAGGAGCTGTCGGCGAAATCTGCCTGATTGTGGGCCACACGTGGGTGTGACTGCCAGGCGGGCGCGCTACATTCGAACTGTTGGTGTCGAGTCGACGCCGATCGGATGCTGCGGACAGGAGGATCGGGGTGATGTTCGAACCGGGACCGGTATTTCGCCGAGCGTTCTCCTGGCTACCCGCGCAGTTCGCGTCGCAAAGCGATGCCCCCGTCGGCGCGCCCCGACAATTCCTATCCACCGAGCACCTTTCCACCGAGGTCATCTCGTCCTACGTCGACGGTGAACTGCGGATGAGCTGGTACATGCGGGCGGCCACCCATGTGTCGATGTGTTCGGAGTGCGCTGACGCCGTTGAGGCGCAGGAGCAGGCACGCGCGGCGTTGCGCGATTCCCTACCGGTATCGATGCCGTTGTCGCTGCTGGGGCAGTTGTCGCAGATCCCGCAGAACGCACCCGATGACCAATCCGAGTCCGACACCCGGGCCGACGACGCAGGCCGGTCCCGGCGCTGGCGCCGGTAGGGTGGACAACGCCGAACCGCGCCCCCGGGGTGGCCGTATATCCCCGTGTGGCCCTAGAAGAGGATGACGTGAGCTCCAACCAGGACAATTCCGGCGAGGGCACCGGCGGTCCCCGCCTGGCACCGAGGCCCGTCTTCCGGCCGCCCGTAGACGAAACAACCGGCCGTGTGTTCTCCCGGCCCGACGGCGTCGATGGCTCGTTCGTCGCCGAGGAATTGCGGCCTCGCAAGTTCCGTGACGCCACCGAGTTCGCTCCGCATGACGTGCGGCCCGATCCGGTGCTTCGTGAGGCCTTCAGCCGGCCCCCGGGTGCGGAGTCGCTACAGCGCCACCCCGTCGATGCCGGCGCGCTGGAGGCCGAGAAGCTCGGTGACGAGGCGGACGAATCCGACGATCCCTGGCGCGACCCGGCGGCAGCGGCCGGGCTGGGGGCTCCGGCCGTGGTTCCGGCGGCGCCGTCGGCCGGTGGAGATGCCGGTGGCACGCTCGGCGTGCGCGATGTCCTCTTCGGTGGCCGGGTTTCCTACAAGGCGCTGGCGGTCCTGGCCGCCCTGGCGCTGGTGATCGGCATGCTGGGCGGCTGGGTCGGACGAAAGACCGCTGAGGTGGTCGAGGCGTTCACCACCTCAAAGGTCACGCTGCACACCACCCAGGACCAGGACGTGCCGACAGGCCGATTCGCCAAGGTTGCCGCCTCAGTGGCCGACTCGGTGGTCACGGTGGAATCCAAGAGCGATACGCAGGGTGCGCAGGGCTCGGGTGTCGTCATCGACAGCCGGGGCTACATCGTCACCAACAACCACGTGATCTCCGACGCCGCGAACAACCCGGCTCAATACAAGACCACGGTGGTGTTCAACGACGGCAAGGAAGTCCCGGCGAACCTCGTCGGCCGGGACCCCAAGACCGACCTGGCCGTGCTCAAAGTCGACAACGTCGACAACCTGAGCGTCGCGCGCCTCGGGGACTCCGACAAGGTCCACGTCGGTGACGAGGTGATCGCCGCCGGCGCACCGCTGGGTCTGCGCAGCACCGTCACGCACGGCATCATCAGCGCGCTGCACCGGCCGGTGCCGCTGTCCGGTGAGGGCTCCGACACCGACACAGTCATCGATGCCCTGCAGACCGACGCGTCGATCAACCACGGCAACTCCGGCGGTCCTCTGATCAACATGTCCTCGGAGGTCATCGGCATCAACACCGCTGGTAAGTCGCTGTCGGACAGCGCCAGCGGCCTGGGATTCGCCATACCGGTCAACGAAGTCAAGGCCACCGCGGAGACGTTGATCAAGGACGGCAAGGTCTCGCATCCCACACTCGGACTTTCGGCCCGGTCGGTGAGCAACTCGGTGGCGTCCGGAGCGCAGGTGGCCAACGTCAAGGCGGGCGGCCCGGCGGAGAAGGGCGGCATCCTCGAGAACGACGTAGTCGTCAAGGTCGGTGACCGCACGGTGGCCGACGCGGACGAGATGACGGTCGCGGTGCGCAAGCTGAAGATCGGGCAGCCTGCACCGATCGAGGTGGTGCGCGACGGGCGTCACGTCACCCTGACCGTGACCCCGACGTCGGATAGCTAGGCCACAATGTTCTCCAACATCGGCTGGGGCGAGATGCTGGTGCTGGTTGTCATCGGTCTGGTGGTGCTGGGTCCCGAGCGGTTGCCGGGAGCGATCCGGTGGACGTCGAACACATTGCGGCAGGCCCGTGACTACGTCAGCGGGGCGACCAGTTCGTTGCGCGAGGATCTGGGCCCCGAGTTCGACGATCTGCGTGAACCGCTGGCGGAGCTCAACAAGCTCCGCGGCATGACACCGCGCGCTGCAATCACGAAACATCTTCTGGAAGGCGATGATTCGATCTTCAGCAGTCTGCAGGACGCCAAGTCGGCGATAACCGATCCCGTCACCGGAGCAGTCATGCCGCTGACGGACGGGCAGGCACCGCCTGCTCTGCCGCCGGAGCCGGACCCCAGCCTGCCCACGCCATACGACACCGACGCAACCTAAATCTTTTCGGCTGGTTGGGTTTTGGGCGCAGGCCTGGGGCCCAACGCACCGGCTAACGCCGCGTGGTATCCAACCCGAGCGACATGCCCGCCAGGCCGCGCCGGCGTGCCGACAGCGTGTCGGCGATGCTGAGCAGTTCTTTGCCGGCGGCTGAGTCCGGGGACGAAAGTACTAGCGGCACACCGGAATCCCCGGCGGCAACCAGCGCCGGATCCAACGGCACCTGGCCCAGCAACGGCACGTCGGCGCCCACGCTGCGGGTCAGGCTTTCGGCGACCTGCTTGCCGCCGCCTTCGCCGAACACCTGCATGGTGGTGCCGTCGGGAAGCGCCAGGCCGGACATGTTCTCCACCACGCCGACGACGCGTTGACGGGTTTGCAGAGCGATCGCCCCGGCCCGCTCGGCGACTTCGGCGGCTGCCAGTTGCGGCGTCGTGACGACGATGATCTCCGCGCCGGGAACCAGCTGCGCCACCGAGATCGCCACGTCACCGGTGCCCGGCGGCAGATCCAGCAGCAGCACGTCCAGATCGCCCCAGTAGACGTCGGCCAGGAACTGCTGCAGCGCCCGGTGCAGCATCGGCCCGCGCCAGACGACCGGGGTGTTGCCCTGGGTGAACTGGGCGATCGAGATGACCTTCACGTCGTGGGCGACCGGCGGCAAGATCATCGACTCGACCTGCGTGGGCCGGTCGTCGGTGCCCATCATGCGCGGCACCGAGTGCCCGTAGATGTCGGCGTCGAGCAGGCCCACGGACAACCCGCGTGCCGCCATGGCGGCGGCCAGGTTCACTGTGACGCTGGACTTGCCCACGCCGCCCTTACCGGAGGCGACCGCGTACACCCTGGTCAGCGAGCCGGGCTGGGCAAACGGGATGACGGGTTCGCCGCCTTCGTCGCCGCGCAGCAGCTTGCGGAGTTCGGTGCGTTGCTCGTCGTTCATCACATCGAGCGCTACCGTCACCGAGCCGGTGCCCGGCACGTCGGCGACTGCACGGGTTACCAGGTCGCTGATCTCGGTTTTCTTCGGGCAGGCCGCGGTGGTCAGGTAGATCTCGACGTGTACCGAGCGGTCGGCGTGCACGTCGATGTTCTTGACCATGCCGAGTTCGGTGATCGGTTTGCGCAGTTCAGGGTCGATCACCTTGGCCAGCGCAGCGCGCACGGCGGGGATCAGGTCTTGGGTATCGGAGCTAGACATATCACCGCCGAGTCTAAGCGGTTGACATGCCGCGAGAAAAAGCCGTTGGGGAGACGCTTGTGACGGTGGGCGGGTCGACGCTGCGGTAGGGAACTGCGCTTGCTCAGGCCAGAGGCCCGGGTGCGTCCGAACCAAGCGGACCGCTGACCGGTGCCGGGCCGGGGGCCGGCGCGGGGCCGGGCATGACGGGCCCAGGCGGTGCGCCGGGTGCAGGCGCTGGAGCGCCAACCGGCGCGGGGGGCCCGATGGGCGCGGGCGCGGCCGGCGCAGGTGCGCCGAATGCTGCGGGCGCGGCCGGGGCCGGTGCGCCCAACGGCCCGGCGGCGAGCGTCGAGGGCAGCCCCGGCGGACCGGGGACGGGAGCGGCCGGTGCCGGCGGCGCCTCGGGAGCGGGTGCCGGCTGCATCCACGGCGGCGTCCAGGCCGGAGCCGGTTGCATCCACGGTGCCGCGGGCGGGGCGGCCGGAGTCTCCGGGGTGTTGCTGCCGATGCAGAAGATCGTGCACGGCGCGGTCAGCGGTGCCGTCTGCGGACCACCCTGGGCCGGGCCCGGCGGCACCGGCAGCTGGTTGGCAACGGCGCTGTCGGTGAGGCTGAACAGAATCCGCGGGTCAGCGCCGGCCAGGCCGGGGCCGAGGCCTTCGGGCTGGGCGTCCAGATGAGAGTCGGCAATCGGTGGGGTCGGACCGGTGATCGGCGGCAGGTCCACCGGGACCACTCCGGTGGTGTAGGCGGCGGCCCAACCAAGTACGTTGCGCGCGTAGGCAACTGAGTTGTTGTAGCGCAGGATCGCGGTGAGCACCTGGGACTGGTCGCGCAGGTTCAGTCCGCCGCTGCACAGGTA
>DASUGW010000079.1:0-22413 GCA_036273805.1 Mycobacterium sp. | reverse complement strand
GACGGTATTTACGACCACCTGCTGCCGCCCGGCGGTCTGCCCGTCGACGACCGCTGGTTCACCCGACTGGTCGGCGACGACGAACTCGACGTCTGGCTGATCAGCTGGGCGCCCGGCCACCCCACCGAACTCCACGACCATGGCGGATCGCTGGGGGCGCTCACGGTGCTTTCCGGTGCACTCGACGAATTCCGCTGGGATGGTGAGGGTTTGCGCCGACGCCGGCTGGAAGCTGGTGACCAGGCGGCATTCCCCCTGGGTTGGGTGCACGACGTGGCGTGGACGCGGCCCCGAATTCCGGTCGCTGTTGAGCCGACGCTGAGCGTGCACGCCTATTCGCCGCCGCTGACCGCGATGTCGTACTACGACGTCACGTCCCGGGGCACGCTGCGCCGCGCACGCACCGAACTGACCGACCACCCCGAGGGCTACCCGTGAGCCGGATCGACACGGTGTTGGAAACGGCCCGCGGCCGGTTGCGCCGACTCGAGGCGTACGAGGTGCCTGCTGCCCTCGCGCGGGGCGCAATCCTGGTCGACATCCGGCCGGCAGCGCAACGGGCGGCCGAGGGTGAGGTTCCCGGCGCGCTGGTGATCGAGCGCAATGTGCTGGAGTGGCGCTGCGACCCGACCAGCGACGCGCGGCTGCCACAGGCAAGCAATGACGACATCGAATGGGTAGTCCTGTGCTCGGAGGGCTACACCTCCAGCCTCGCTGCCGCGGCGCTGCACGATCTGGGTCTGCACAACGCCACCGACGTGATCGGTGGCTACCACGCGATGGCGGCCCTGAACTCCTAGGCGCCGGAGTGCATCAGCGGGCGCAGCCGCTCGGTTTTCTCCGGCGTCCACCCCGGTGGCTGCAGCACCGCGGCCCAGCCGTTGGCGACGTCTTGGACGTACCGGTGACCGTGGCCGTCGGGCACGTCGACCGCCACCGCCATGTCCGCCGACACCTGCAGGAACGTGATGACCGGCATCCAGTACATCCGCGGCGACACGTCATAGCCGCGAGGCTCGCGCAGCCAATCAGGTTCGCGGAACAGCAGATCCGGTGTCCACCACGCGATCGGATCGGAGGCGTGCTGCAGGTACGCCACCCGCGGTGCGTACCACGGGGCCAGCGGGCGATTCACGTCATCCGGCCGTGCCACGAAACGGACGTTTTGGCCGTGGTCGTAGATCGGCAGCCACATCGGTGAGCCGGCATCGCGGTGCGCGGTCAGATCCGTCCAGATGGTGTTGTTGAACGTCGGCCCGGTGAACAAGGCGCCGTTGGTACGGGCCACCAGATTGTTGAGGCTCAGGAACGGTGCCTCGCCACCGAAGGATCCCAGGCTCTCGCCGAACACAACCAGCGTGGGGCGCTTGGCTTCTGGCATGGCGCGGACCAACTCGTCGACGGCCTCGAAGAGCGCCTGACCGGCCTGTCGGGCGTTCTCCTTGTCGACGAGGAAGGACAGCCAGCTCGGCAGGAACGAATACTGCATGGACACGATCGCGGTGTCGCCGTTGTACATGTATTCCAGCGCCGAGGCTTCGGCCTCGTTGATCCAGCCGGTTCCGGTGGTCGTGGCCACCGCGACGACCTTTCGGTTCAGCCCGCCGGTGCGTTGCAGTTCGTTGGCGGCAACCGCGGCGACTTCCCGGATGCCGTGTGATGAACCGAGCCCCGCGTAGGCGCGGATGGGCTCGACGGCTGGGGCGCCGTTGAATTTGGTCAGCTCTTCGACAGTGGGGCCGTTGGCCACGAAGTTGCGGCCCTGCATGCCCAGCGACGACCACGAAACCAGCGACTGCGGACCACCGGAGCGCAGCGGGGAGGTGGGCGCGGGAGTATCGGGGGACTTCTCGTCATTGGCGGCGGCGAACGTCGAGTTGAGCCAGTCCATGGTGGCGCGCACAACCACGCCGTTGAGCAGTGCGACGCTCAATGCCACGATCAGCCCGACGGCAACGACACCCGAAACCCGGCGCGGCGCAATGCGTTCCAGCTGCAGCATGACGAGAATCACCAGCCTGCGGAACAACTGGCCGATCTCGACGAAGAAGAACAACACGACGATCGCGATCAGCGCGGCCTGCGGGTAGTTGTACCAGCGCAGGTGCTCGACCCCCATCAGGTCGCGCACGGAGTCCTGCCAGCGGTGGAAGAAGTACTGCATCACGACCATGCCGACGAGCCCGGCCACCAGCAATGTCAGCCACGCCCAGCGCGGCGCGGTGGGACTGGTGTCCTTGCCGCGCATGTAGCGCACCAGCCAGACAACGAACACGCCGATCATGTAGCCGACGGCGCCGGCCGCGCCGCTCACCAGCCCTTGGAACAGCGGTCCGCGCGGCAGCAGCGACGGCGTCAGCGACAGGAAGACGAACAGCAGCCCGACGGCGGTCCCGAGGAACGTGTAGTGGTTTCCCCACCACGGCTGGGCCGGCTCGGGCGCAGAGTCCAGCACCGGGTCGATGGTGAGCTCACCGATCTTGTAAGGACCCGTAGTTCCCTGCGTGCCGCTGTATGTCACGCAAGCACTTTAACGGTGCTTGAACTCCGCAGCCCGCTTCTCGGTGAATGCCGCCATACCCTCGGTCTGGTCTTCGGTGGCAAACGCCGAATGGAACAGCCGGCGCTCGTAGAGCAAGCCCTCGGCCAGGGTGGACTCGAACGCACGGTTGACGGCCTCCTTGGCCATCCGTGCCGCCGACAGCGACATGCCGGCAATGGTTGCCGCCGCGGCCTTGGCCTCGGTCAGCAGGTCGGCGGCGGGAACGACGCGCGCGACCAACCCGGCACGTTCGGCCTCCTCGGCGTCCATGTTGCGACCGGTCAAAATCAGGTCCATCGCCTTGGCCTTGCCGACGGCCCGGGTCAGCCGCTGGCTGCCGCCCATGCCTGGCAGCACGCCGAGTTTGATCTCGGGCTGGCCGAACTTGGCCGTGTCGGCGGCGATCAGGATGTCGCACATCATCGCCAGTTCGCAGCCGCCGCCGAGGGCATACCCCGCGACCGCGGCGATGGTCGGCGTGCGGGTGGCCGCGAACTCGCCCCACTTGGCGAAGAAGTCGGAGCCGAACACGTCGGCGAAGGACAGATCGGCCATCTCCTTGATATCTGCGCCGGCGGCGAAGGCCTTCTCGCTGCCGGTGAGGACGATAGCGCCGATGCCGGGATCGTTGTCGAATTCCTTTGCCGCAGCAGTTACTTCGTTCATCACCTGGGTGTTGAGCGCATTGAGCGCCTTCGGCCGGTTCAAGGTGATGGTGCCGACGCGGCCTTCGCGCTCGACGATGATCGTTTCGTAGTCAGACATGGCGCGTCTCCTGGAAGGTGTTGGGAGGTTCTGGCAGGTATTAGAAGGTGAGGTCGGGATCGGCTGGGGTGAAATAGTTTTCGATGTCCGCCGGTGTCACGTCCGCCAGTGTGGCGGGCGACCAGGTGGGGTTGCGGTCCTTGTCGACGAGTTGGGCCCGGATGCCCTCGACGAAGTCGTGTGAACGCGCCGATGCGCAGGACACGCGGTACTCCTGGATCAACACGTCCTCAAGGGAATCGAGCTTGGTGGCCCGGCGCACCGACTCCAGCGTGACGGCCAGCGCGATGGGCGAACGACCGCCGATGATGTCGGCTGCGTCGTTGGCCGGTCCGGCGTCGTGGCCGCGCAGCTCGGCGACGATGTCGGCGACGGTCTCTCCCGAGAAGCAGTCGTCGATCCAATGCCGTTGTGCGGCAAGCTGGCTGGCGGGAGGCTCAATCGCGCGGCGGCTCAGCGCGGTGTCGACGTCGGTCGCGACGATGTCGGCCACGAACGCCCCGAGTTTGTCGTGAGGCACGAAATGGTCGGCGAAACCGAGTGCGATGGCGTCTGCTCCGGAGAACGGCGCACCGGTCAGCGCGGCGTGCAGGCCCAGTCCGCCGGGCGCCCGCGAGAGCAGGTAGGTGCCGCCGACGTCGGGGATGAACCCGATGCCGACCTCTGGCATCGCCATCTTGGTGGTGTCGGTGACCACGCGCACGTTGCCGTGGGCGCCGACGCCGACGCCGCCGCCCATCACGATGCCGTCCATGAGCGCCACGTACGGCTTGGGGAAGCGGCCGATGAGCGAGTTGACGCGGTACTCGTCGAACCAGAACGTGCGCGCCTCGGCGCCGTCGGCGCGGGCACTGTGGTACAGCGCCACCACGTCCCCGCCGGCGCACAGTCCGCGCTCGCCGGCGCCTTCGAGGACCACGGCGCGAATGGCGTCGTCCTCGGCCCAGGCGCCGAGGACCTCGGCGAGGACGTCGACCATGTGCTGGTTGAGCGAGTTGATGGCCTTCGGGCGATTGAGCGTGACGATGCCGACGCCGTTGTCGATGCGGGTCAGGATGTCCTCAGAAGCCGCCGATGCCTCATCTGCCACTGAATGGTCTGCCACTGAAGCCGTCCCGTCTGCTCGCCGCCGAAGGTTGGATATCCAAGTAAATTATCGCCTGCCGGGTTTCACCGGTCCGGCGCGGGGTCGGGCATGGCATTCTCGCAACAGCGGGAACTTTGTGCTCCTGCCGGTTCGTTGGCCATTCATCACAACCAAGCTTGTGTAAGACTTTCAGGGAACTCACAGGAAGGATCCCACGGTGCGGGAAACCAGCAACCCGGTATTGCGCTCGCTGCCCAAGCAGCAGGGCGGGTACGCGACATTCGGCCCCGGCATCGCCGGCGCGTCGGCGGCCCAGGTTCAGCAGGGCTATCAGCCATACATCGAACAGCAGCGGGGTGTCTCGCGACCGCTGACCATCGACGACGTCGTCACCAAGACCGGGATCACCCTGGGCGTGCTGTCGGTGACGGCGATCATCTCCTACTTCCTGGTTTCGGCGAATCTCGCCCTGGCCACGCCGTTCGCCCTCGTTGGCGCGCTCGGCGGCATGGCGCTGGTGCTGTTCGCCACCTTCGGCCGCAAGCAGGACAGCCCGGCCCTGGTGCTGAGCTACGCAGCGCTGGAGGGTCTGTTCCTCGGCGCCATCTCGTTCATCCTGGCCAACTTCACCATCGGCGGCGCGCAGAGCAGTGCCAATGCCGGGGCGCTGATCGGTCAGGCCGTGCTGGGCACCATCGGTGTGTTCGCCGGCATGCTGTTCGTCTACAAGACCGGTGCCATCCGCGTCACGCCGAAGTTCACCCGCATGCTGGTCGCAGGCATGGTCGGTGTGCTGGTTCTCATGATCGGCAACCTGGTCATCGGCATGTTCACCCACAGTGTCGGCATGCTGCGCGACGGTGGCCCGATCGCCATCATCTTCTCGCTGGTGTGCATCGGTCTGGCAGCGTTCAGCTTCCTGATCGACTTTGACGCGGCCGATCAGATGATCCGTGCCGGAGCGCCGGAGAAGGCCGCCTGGGGCATCGCGCTCGGGCTGACCGTCACCCTGGTGTGGCTGTACATCGAGATCCTGCGGCTGCTGAGTTACTTCAACAACCGCTAGTTGCGCTACGCGAAAGGCCCGGCATCGTGAGATGCCGGGCCTTTCTGCTGCTTTCCGTTGGCGCCGTAGTGAGAGCGAGAAATCCCGCGGATCCTCGCTCTCAGTATGTTCTCAATATCCGCGGGTGGAGCCTGTGGATAACTGAACCCGGCTCGTGGCGGACTTTCGGCAAAGTGCGTCCGCATGACGCAGGTGTTCCTCGGCAGCGAGGCGATTGCATCCGGCAGGCTCACGAAATACGACCTGCGGGCCCGCTGTCGGCGGGTGTTGCCCGGGGTGTATGCGCCGAAGGGGCCGCTGACCCTGACCGATCGTATCGTCGCCACGTGGTTGTGGTCGCATCGGCAGGGTGTCATCTGTGGTCTTGCTGCGTCGGCCGTACACGGTGCGAAGTGGGTCGACGCTGACGCGGACATCGAGATCAACTGGCACCATCGGAAGCCGCCACCGGGGGTGGTTACGCGCAGTGGCAGCCTGTCGGGCGACGAGATCGACTTGTCGAAACGTGTTGCGGTGACGAACGTCGAACGTACGGCGTTCGACCTCGCGCGGCAGGGCTCGGTGTCCATGGCAGTGCAACGCCTCGACGCGCTTGCGGCGGCCACCGAGTTCAAAGTCGACGGCGTTCTCGCGGTTGCGGCCAACCATCCGCATGTGCGCCGACTGCTTCGGGTCCCCGACGTCCTGGACCGGCTGGACGCCGGCGCGCAGTCGCCCCGTGAGACCTGGCTGCGAATGCTCTTGACGGACGCCGGGTTTCCGCGGCCGGAGACACAGATCCCAGTACTGGGTCCTGACGGTTACCCGCGGTACTTCCTCGACATGGGGTGGCGCGAGGTCATGGTCGCTGCCGAGTACGACGGTGAGCAGCATCGCATCGAACGCGATGTCTACCGTAACGACCTTCGGCGTTCGGAATACATCGCGGAGGTCGGTTGGCGGCGCATCAGGGTGATCGCTGGTGACGGACGGGCCGAAATCGTGCGTCGTGTCGAGCGTGCATGGGAAGCCGCGCAGAAGGCGGCGAGAACATCTCGTTGACAACGTACTGAGAGCGAGAAATCCCGCGGATCCTCGCTCTCAGTACGTTGTCGACGCTAAAGAACTAGGACAGCCGCTCGAGCACCATCGCCATGCCCTGGCCGCCGCCGACGCACATCGTCTCGATGCCGAACGTCTTGTCGTAGGTGGTCAGGTTGTTCAGCAGCGTGGCGGTGATGCGGGCACCGGTCATGCCGAACGGGTGGCCCAGGGCGATCGCACCGCCGGACACGTTCAGCTTGTCCTCGTCCATGCCCAGTTCGCGGGCCGAGCCCAGCACCTGCACGGCGAAGGCCTCGTTGATCTCGTAGAGATCGATGTCGCTCAGCGACATCTTCGCGTTGCCGAGCGCCTTCTTGACGGCCTCGATCGGGCCCAGGCCCATGATCTCCGGCGACAGGCCGCTCACGCCGGTGGCCAAGATCCGGGCCAGCGGGGTCAGCCCGAGCGCTTTGGCCTTGGTGTCGCTCATGATGACGACGGCCGCGGCACCGTCATTCAACGGGCAGGCGTTGCCGGCGGTGATGGTGCCGTTGGGCCGGAAGACCGGCTTGAGCTGGGAAATCGCCTCATAGGTGGTGCCGGCGCGGGGGCCGTCATCGGTCGACACGACAGTGCCGTCCGGCAGCGTCACGGGGACGATCTCGCGCTCGAAGAACCCGCTCTTGATGGCGTCCTCAGCCCGGTTCTGCGACCGCACGCCCCAGTGGTCCTGGTCCTCACGGCTGATGCCGGTGAAGGCGGCGACGTTCTCGGCCGTCTGGCCCATGGCGATGTACACGTCGGGGATGAGGCCGTCTTCGCGGGGATCGTGCCACTCGGTGGCGCCCTCGGCCTGCGTGGCGGTGCGGGCCTGCGCCTCCTCGAAGAGAGCGTTCTTGCTGTTGGGTGCGCCGTCGGCCGCGCCGACGCCGAACCGCGAGACGGTCTCCACACCGGCGGAGATGAAGGCGTCACCCTCGCCGGCCTTGATGGCGTGGAACGCCATCCGGGTGGTTTGCAGCGACGACGAACAGTAGCGGTTCACCGTGGTGCCGGGCAGGAAGTCGTAGCCCAGTTCGACGGCCACCGCGCGCGCGATGTTGTAGCCGGCCTCACCGGCGGGCTGCGCGCAGCCCATCATCATGTCGTCGATCTCGCGCGGGTCCAGCGCGGGGACCTTCGCGAGGGCAGCACGCACCATCTGGGCGGCCAGATCGTCGGGGCGCATGGTGGCCAGCGAGCCCTTGACGGCGCGGCCGATCGGCGAGCGGGCAACGGAAACGATGACGGCTTCGGGCATGGGAGGCTCCTCGAGATTCAGGGTGCTGTTAACCCGAAACGCTAGCCCGCGGATACCACGAGCGGAGCGGGCACCCCGGTTGTCCGCCGCGGCCACAGGCGGGCCAACATCCGCAGGCGCGCGGTCAGTGACCGGTTTTCCGCGGCCTTCGACAACCACGGCAGCTCGTCGGTGGATTCGCCGAGCGCATGCACGAGCGCGGGTAGCAACTGCTGGGCGGCCAGCGCGTACCCGGCGGCCGACGGATGGAACATGTCCTCGGAGAACAGCTCGTCGGGGGCGTGGTGGAAATCCGGTGCCAGCAGGTCGGCAAACGGCACCGGGATGCCGCCGGCGGCCCGGACCGCGCCCGCCTGTGTCCGGGCCAGCCTCAGGCCCAGGCTGCGGGTCACCCAGCGCAGCGGCTGCGGGATAGCGGTGATGACGCCGAAGTCCGGGCAGGTGCCGACGACCACGACGGCGCCGCTGGCCCGCAACCGCTTGACGGCGTCGCTGAGGCGGTGCGCGGACGCCCGGATGCCGTTGAGGGCGGTGATGTCGTTGGCCCCGATCATGATGACCGCCGCATCCGGCGGTGGCCCGGCAACGAACATCGCGTCCACCTGACCGGATAGTCCTTTGGATGTGGCCCCGACAATTGCCTTGGTGCTCAACCGGATTCGCTTGCCGGACAGCTCGGCGAGGCCCCGGCCCAATAGCACGCCCGGCACTTCGTCCGCGGTTTTGCAGCCGTATCCGGTGGCGGTGGAGTCACCGAAAACCATCAGGTGCATGTCGAACGGCACGTCGCGCTGCCAGCGCTCGACCGCGCCGCGGACCCCGGTGTAGACGCCGTCCGCGCGGGGCGGGACATCCCACGATTTGGGGATGATCTCGCGGGCCTTCACCGCCTGGCCGGTGAGCATGTTGCGGGTTCCAAGAATCACGGATGTCAACGCGCCGGCGACGACCACCGCGATGGCCGACCGGCGTCGTGTGCGAATGCCCACGAGGCTCAGTTTAGGGGCACGCGGTCATTGCCGTACGGCGGTCAGGTGTCGCTGGGTCACGGTCCGGTACCAGAAACGGCATCAATACAGATTCAGGGATTGTTGGAACATTCAGGAGAATTCAAGCTAAGTTGACCGGGATCAGCTAAAAGTTAGCTGAGATGCCAGGTGGACAGGCCACTACATCGACGTAGGGGAGTGTTGACATGACCGCACCCAGTAAGGTCGCTCATACGCCGCGTGAATATATTTCCGCAGGTAAACCACCACGATCGCCGGCTAGGCCGCGAAAGTTCCCGGTCAGTGACGGCGCTCCGGTGGAGGTCGTGGAGGGTGGTCCGAGCCTCATGGGACGGCTGGCTTCGCTGTCATGCATGTTGACTGTCCGCCCTGTTTTACGCATCGGCAGCTACGTTCCGAACCTTCCGTGGCCGTGGGGCGTGCTCGACTTCGTCGCCCGCGCGGTGAGCCCGCCCTCGGAGACCATCCGGGCCACCATCGGGTTGCCGAACGCCGACGCACAGTTGGTTCGCGCCGCCGGAGTTCTGCCGGCGGACGGCAAACGCCGCGTGGTGTTGTACATGCACGGCGGCGCCTTCTTGACGTGCGGGGTGAACTCGCACAGCAGGATCGCGTCCTCGCTGTCGAAATATGCCGACTCGCCGGTCCTGGTGGTCAACTACCGGCTGATTCCCAAGCACTCCGTCGGCATGGCCGTCGACGACTGCTACGACGCCTACAGCTGGTTGCGGCTGCGCGGCTACGAACCGGACCAGATCGTGCTGGCCGGCGACTCGGCGGGCGGTTATCTGGCGCTGACACTGGCGCAGCGACTGCAGGCCGAAGGTGAGGTGCCGGCGGCGCTGGTTGCCATCTCTCCGCTGCTCCAGCTGGCCAAGGAACCCAAGCAGGCGCACCCGAACATTCGCACCGACGCGATGTTTCCGGCCAAGGCGTTCGACGCCCTCCTTGGTCTGGTGGCCCGCGCCGCGGCGAAAAACGTCGTCGACGGTGAGTCCGAGGAGCTTTATGAGCCGCTCGACCGCATCGAGCCAGGTTTGCCGCGCACCATGATCCACGTGTCGGGCTCGGAGGTGCTGCTGCACGACGCCCGGCTGGCGGCCCGGCGGCTCGCCGCCGCGGGAGTGCCCACCGAAGTTCATGTGTGGCGCGGGCAGATTCACGACTTCCAGCTGGCGGCCCCGCTGGTGCCGGAAGCCAACCGGTCATTGCGTCAGCTCGGGGAGTACATCCGCGAGGCGACGGGGTAACTCGGCGCAACGATGCGCGCCGGGTGCGCAAAGATGTGGGTATGCGGATCGCAGGACACATCAGCGAGCTCATCGGCAACACCCCACTGGTCGAACTGACTTCGGTTGTTCCGCCCGGTGCCGGGCGGGTGGTGGCCAAGATCGAGTACCTCAACCCGGGCGGCAGCAGCAAGGACCGCATCGCGGTGAAGATGATCGACGCCGCTGAAGCGGCCGGGTTGCTCAAGCCGGGCGGCACGATCGTCGAACCCACGTCGGGTAACACGGGTGTCGGACTGGCGCTGGTGGCCCAGCAGCGCGGCTATCGGTGCATCTTCGTGTGCCCGGACAAGGTCAGCGAGGACAAGCAGAACGTGCTGCGCGCGTACGGCGCCGAGGTGGTCGTGTGCCCGACGGCGGTGGCGCCGGATCATCCCGACAGTTACTACAGCGTCTCCAATCGCTTGGTCGAGGAGGTCGAAGGCGCCTGGAAGCCGGACCAGTACTCGAACCCCAATGGGCCCGAAAGTCATTACGAAACAACGGGTCCGGAGATATGGGCGGACACCGACGGAACGGTGACGCACTTCGTGGCGGGCGTCGGCACCGGGGGCACCATCACCGGCGCGGGCCGCTACCTCAAGGAGGTGTCCGCCGGCCAGGTGCAAGTTGTCGGCGCCGATCCCGAAGGATCGGTGTATTCCGGGGGCACCGGCCGGCCGTACCTGGTGGAAGGCGTCGGCGAGGATTTCTGGCCGTCGGCCTATGACCCGGCAGTGCCCAACGAGATCATCGCGGTGTCCGACGCGGACTCGTTCGACATGACACGCCGACTGGCCCGCGAGGAGGCGCTGCTGGTCGGAGGTTCTTGCGGGATGGCGGTGGTCGCCGCCATCGAGGTGGCGCGCAAGGCCGGTCCCGATTCGCTGGTGGTGGTACTGCTTCCGGACGGCGGTCGCGGTTATCTTTCGAAGATTTTCAACGATGGGTGGATGTCGTCCTACGGATTCCTGCGCAGCCGTCTCGACGGGTCGATGACGGAGCCGACGGTCGGTGACATCCTGCGCGGAAAGTCGGGTGCACTGCCGGATCTGGTGCACACGCATCCGTCGGAGACGGTTCGCGACGCCATCAACATCCTTCGCGAATACGGGGTCTCGCAGATGCCGGTGGTGGGCGCCGAACCCCCGGTGATGGCCGGCGAGGTGGCTGGCAGCGTTTCCGAACGTGAGTTGCTGTCAGCGGTTTTCGAGGGCCGTGCCAAGCTCGCCGATGCGGTGGCCAAGCACATGGGCCCGCCGCTGCCGTTGATCGGCGCCGGCGAACTGGTGAGCGCCGCAGCCAAGGATCTGCGTGAATGGGATGCGGTCATGGTGGTCGACGACGGCAAACCGGTCGGCGTGATTACCCGTAGTGACCTGCTCGGATTCGTCTCTGAGCCGTCCAAACGCAGATAACGCCGGCGTTCAGCCGTAGCAGATTCGTAATCGTCGGAGACGCCCGGGCGGGGTAGTGGCCCGTTATGGTGAGATTCGCTCGACGTGAGCGCAGCCGCGACTGAAGTGGAAGGCGTCATGACCGAACAACAACCGGGGACTTCCCCGGGCGAATTCCCACCGCCGCAGGGCAACTACCCGCCTCCGGGGGGTTATCCGCCACCGCCACCGCCGGGGGGCTACCCGCCACCGGGAGGCTATCCACCACCGCCGCCGGCCGGAGGCTACCCGCCGCCGCCTCAGGGCGGATTTCCGCCACCGCCGCCCGGGGGTTACCCGCCTCCTCCGCAACAGCAGGGCGGCTTCTATCCGCCGGCGCCCGGCGGTTACGGCCCAGGTTTCGGCCGCCCCTTCAGCGTCGGTGAGGCGTTCTCCTGGGCGTGGAACAAGTTCACCAAGAACGCGGTGCCGCTGATCGTCGCGACACTGGTGTACGCGGTGATCGTGGGCGTCCTGGTGGCCATCCTGCAGTTGGTGCTCAACTCGGTGTCGTCGACGACCGTCACCAGCTATGAGAACGACGGCATGGACTACACGAGTTACGCGTCCAACCTCGGTGCCGGCGGCATCGTGGTGACGATCATCGGCAGCCTCGTGCTGTTGCTTGTCGGCGGCGCGATCGCATCGGCCTACATCGGAGGCGTCCTCGACGTCGCCAATGGCCAGGCGGTCACGGTGGGCTCGTTCTTCCGGCCCCGCAATGTCGTCAACGTGATCATCGCGACGGTGCTCGTCGGTTTCCTGACCGAGATCGGGTACCTCTTGTGTGTCCTGCCCGGCGTGATCGTCGGCATCCTGCTGATGTTCACCACCGTGGCGGTGGTCGACCGCCACCTGTCCGCGGTCGACGGGATCAAGACCAGTTTCGAGATCGCCAAGGCCAACTTCCTGCAGGTGTTCC
Source organism: Mycobacterium sp. (assembly GCA_036273805.1). Lineage (GTDB taxonomy): Bacteria > Actinomycetota > Actinomycetes > Mycobacteriales > Mycobacteriaceae > Mycobacterium. Next base: position 9,994 of record DASUGW010000079.1, on the reverse strand, counting down.
TGGTGTGGCTGCTCTCTGCCGTCATCGTGCTGGTCGGCCTGCTGCTGTGTGGTGTCGGTCTGCTGGTCGCGGGACCGCTCTCGGTGCTGTTCCAGGTCTTCGCCTACCGCCGGCTCAGCGGTGCCGAAGTCGCCCCGGCCACACCGTAATCCGCTGTTGGCCATCTGATAGCTCTACAACGCACGCCGGCCCGCCGACCTCACGGTCAGCGGGCCGGCGTCGTCGTATGGTGCGCCGCGGGTGCGTGCCGCCTTGCTATTAGGCTGGCTGAACATGAGTGAGCAGCGCAGCCGGACCGACGCACACCGCGCCATGGGGCCGGCCACCAAGGCGATCCACGCCGGCTATCGGCCCGACCCGGCGACCGGTGCGGTCAACGCCCCGATCTACGCGAGTTCGACGTTCGCGCAAGACGGCGTGGGCGGTCTGCGCGGCGGATTCGAATACGCCAGGACCGGCAACCCAACGCGCGCCGTGCTGGAGGCATCCCTGGCGGCCGTCGAGGACGGCGCGTTCGGTCGCGCGTTCAGCTCCGGCATGGCGGCCACCGACTGCGCGCTGCGGGCAATCTTGCGTCCCGGCGACCATCTGGTCATTCCCGACGACGCCTACGGTGGCACTTTCCGGCTGATCGACAAGGTGTTCGCCCATTGGGGTGTGACGCATACCCCGGTGGCCCTGTCCGACGTCGACGCGGTGCGCGCCGCGCTGACCGAGCGCACCAAGCTCATCTGGGTCGAGACGCCGACCAACCCGCTACTGTCGATCGCCGACATCGCGTCGATCGCCGAGCTCGGTGCTGCCCACGGTGCAAAGGTCCTGGTGGACAACACCTTTGCTTCGCCGGCATTGCAGCAGCCGCTCACTCTGGGTGCCGACATCGTCTTGCATTCGACGACGAAGTACATCGGCGGCCATTCCGACGTGGTCGGCGGCGCGCTGGTGACCAACGACGAAGAACTCGACGCCGCGTTCGGTTTTCTACAGAACGGCGCGGGGGCGGTGCCCGGTCCGTTCGATGCCTACCTGACCATGCGCGGGCTGAAGACACTGCCGCTGCGCATGCAACGGCACAGCGAAAATGCCTGGGCCGTTGCGGAATTCCTCGTCGGACACCCCGCGGTCCGGCAGGTGCTCTACCCGGGCCTGCCGGAGCACCCCAACCATGACGTGGCGGCACGGCAGATGCAGGGATTCGGCGGCATGATCTCGGTCCGGATGGCCGGCGGCGTCGAAGCGGCGCGCAGACTGTGCTCTCGCACAAGCATTTTCATCCTGGCCGAGTCGCTCGGCGGGGTGGAGTCGCTCATCGAGCATCCGGGAGCAATGACGCATGCGTCGACCGCGGGTTCGCAACTCGAGGTGCCCGAAGATCTGGTGCGCCTCTCGGTCGGCATCGAAGACGTCGTGGACCTTGTCGCGGATCTGGAGCAGGCGCTCGAGGACTGAGGCCGCAGCGCTCAGTACCGGCTCAACGCGGGCCGAATGGCGGCCATCGTCACCGCGAGGTTGATCTCCGGTAGATCGGTTGCCGATTCGTTCACCCAACTGCCGCTTGCTATTTCGGCGGCCCGGTCATTGACCAACTCCCAGCCGAGGGCGTCGAAGGACAGTAGCGCGCCCAGGCTGTTCATGCTGTGCAGCAGGGAGATGAGCGCCGCGATCAACGGGTCGGGTGCAAAGTTATCCGTCAGCACGGCGAGGACTGCGGCACGCACCCGCGCCGGCCGGGTGCGGTCGGTCAACGTCCAGGCTTCCTGACGCCGGAAACCCTTGGTGTACAACAGGACACTGTGAATCCGGCCCTGGCGTTCGAGTTCTTCGAACAGTTCCGTTTCGACCTTGCCCCGCAGTTTGGCGATCGCGGTCTCGGCCCGCACCGGCTTGCGCGCCACCAGGCTCAGAGCACGCGCGGCTGCCGGCGTGGTCGGGTCGGTGCCCATCAGCGGCACCAGAGTGCCTTGCGGTGCGTCGTCGCCCGCTTCGGCGGGCCGGATGCGACAGGCGTAGGCCAGATCGAGCAGGACTGCGGCTGCGAGCAGCCGTTGTCTGCGGTGGTCGTCCAGCGCCGGACGTGCGGCGGCATTGTCGAGCAACACCAGCAGCAGGTCGTCGGCGATGTTCATCGTCTTTGAGTAGCCGCCGCGGATAGACGGCTCTGGGCCGGCTAGGAGTGGTAGGGCTCCGCGCTGACCAGCGTGACTTTGACGGTGCTGCCGTTGGGGACGGTGTAGGTGCGGGTGTCGCCGACCTTGGCATCGAGCACCGCACCGCCCAGCGGGGAGCTCGGCGAGTACACCTCGAGATCGCCACCGTTGACACCCTGCTCGCGGGTGCCGATCAAGAACGTCTCGGTGTCACCCTCGTCGCCGTCGTAGTAGACCTTGACCACCGAACCCGGCAGGGCGACGCCGGACTGCTTGGGCGCCTCGCCGACCTTGGCGTTGTTCAGCAATTCCTGCAGCTGCCGAATCCGGGCCTCCTGCTGGCCCTGCTCTTCGCGGGCGGCGTGATAGCCGCCGTTCTCGCGCAGGTCACCCTCTTCGCGGCGGTCATTGATCTCGGCGGCGATCACCGGGCGATTGGAGATGAGCTGGTCCAGCTCGGCCTTCAGCCGGTCATAGGACTCCTGGGTCAGCCAGGTCACCTGGGTGTCAGTCATTTCTCTCGCGCTCCTTGTTTCGTTATTCGGCGCTGTCTCTCGGGCAGTCTGTTGCCGGTCGATGCTGGGAACGTGGCGACGGTCGCCGTGTGTATTGCTATCCAGAGCAGCGGGCGAGCGCGCTTAAGACGCAAGACACGGTCCCCAGCAGGAACCGTGTGTGTGATCCACCATACCACCGGTGCGTCTCCGCGAATTCACGTTTTTGCCGTGTTCACGTTGTTGCGTGGCGACTCGATGCAGGTCAGAGGGTCGACGTGACCCCATCGGGGGTCATGGCGCCACCAGATAGGCGGGCACGTCGGTGCCGCACCCGTAGACATCGCCGGTGACGGGCGGCCGGCTGGTCTTGACCTCGGTCGTAATCTGCACGGTCGGCTGATCGGACGGTGCGACGAGAACCTCCCGCCGACCGGTCTCACTGCCGTCCAGCGAACGCGCACGCACGATGCACACCACGGCTTTGGACGGATCGGCCCTGGTCACACCCACGGTGACGCTGACCGTCTGGTCATCGACCAGTCGATACCCGCTGAGCTTGCCCTCCACGTCTGAGTGGCCCAGCCTCATATAGCCGGCGACAGCCACCGCGATCCCGGCCACCAGGACCAGTGCCGTCAGCGCGATCAGCAACGTCCGCCGGGTAGCCGGTGACAGCCGTTCGGCGCCGTAGCGGGCTTCCGGACGCCGGAAGGCAGGCTCGTCAGGCATATCGGCAGGCATTATGTCGTTCGTCTCTGGTTGAGGATTGGATTTCAGCCAGGTGCGGCTGGATGGAACTATTGAGGACTGTTGCGACAGGCAACTCTATGTGAGAGGCCTGAAGCACCCCGAACACAGAAGTAAGGCGAACGGTGACCCAGCTGCGGTTGATGGCGGTACACGCGCATCCGGACGATGAATCCAGTAAGGGTGCCGCGACGACGGCGCGATACGCCGCCGAGGGGCACCGGGTCATGGTGGTCACCCTTACCGGCGGTGAGCTCGGTGACATTCTCAACCCGGCGATGGACCTGCCTGAGGTGCACGGCCGCATCACCGAGGTGCGCCGCGACGAGATGGCCAAGGCCGCGAAGATCCTCGGCGTCGACCACACCTGGCTGGGATACCACGACTCCGGCCTGCCGCAGGGTGACCCGCTGCCGCCGTTGCCGGAGGGCTGCTTCGCCCTCGAACCACTCGACGGCCCGACCGAGAAACTGGTCCGGGTCATCCGCGAGTTCCGTCCGCACGTCATGACCACCTATGACGAGAACGGCGGCTACCCCCATCCGGACCACATCCGGTGCCATGAGGTGTCGGTGGCGGCCTACGAGGCGGCCGGCGACTATCGCCGGTTCCCCGACGCCGGTGCGCCGTGGAACGTGTCCAAGCTCTACTACAACCACGGCTTTCTGCGTCGCCGCTTCCGGCTGCTGCAGGACGAGTTCGCCAAGCACGGCCGTACCGGCCCGTTCGAGAAGTGGCTCGAACACTGGGACAGCGAAATCGACGTGTTCGAGCAGCGGGTGACCACCCGGATCGAGTGCTCGGAGTATTTCCCGCAACGCGACGACGCGCTGCGCGCACACGCCACCCAGATCGACCCCAACGGCGACTTCTTCACCGCGCCGATCGAGTGGCAGCAGCGCCTGTGGCCCAGCGAGGAATTTGAACTGGCACGTTCCCGTGTCCCGGTGTCGCTACCGGAGACCGACCTGTTTGTGGGGATCGAAAGATGAATGTCGTGATGGCGTCCGTGGTGACCTGGCTGGCCGATGATGCGCCCCGCAACAGCGGCCCGGACTTCGGTAAGGCCAGCCCGTTCGGCCTGCTGATCGTGGTCCTGCTGCTCGTTGCCACGTTCGGGTTGGTGTGGTCGATGAGCAGGCACCTGAGGAAGGTTCCGCAGTCCTTCGACACCGAGCCATCGGATCGTGACGAGGGTTCCGGCGCGCCCGAACCGCAGGACGGCCCTGCTCGCGGCGGACAGATCGATCCGCCACCCCGGGAGCCCGGTGGCTAACGAGCTGGTCTCGGCCACCAGCCCGTATCTGCGCCAGCACGCGGACAATCCCGTGGACTGGCGGCAGTGGACCGCGGTCGCGCTTGCCGAAGCGGCCCGGCGTGACGTCCCGATTCTGCTGTCCATCGGCTACGCCGCGTGCCACTGGTGTCACGTGATGGCCCACGAATGTTTCGAGGACCCAGATGTGGCCGCGGCGATGAACGCCGGCTTCGTCTGCATCAAGGTCGACCGCGAAGAGCGGCCGGACCTCGACGCGGTGTACATGAACGCCACCGTCGCGCTGACCGGTCAGGGCGGATGGCCGATGACGTGTTTTCTGACCCCGGACGGCCGGCCCTTCTTCTGCGGCACCTACTACCCGAAACCGCAGTTCATGCAATTGCTTTCGGCGGTGACCGAGACGTGGCAGCAGCGCCGCAGTGAGGTTGAGGGGGCATCCGACGAGGTGGCCGCGGAGTTGCGCAACATGGCCGGCATGGCCCTGGGTGACGGGCCGCCGGTGACGCCGCAGCTGTGTGCGCACGCGGTTGACGCCATCCTGCGTGATGAGGATGTGGCCCGCGGCGGCTTCGGTGCTGCCCCCAAGTTCCCGCCGTCGGCGATGCTGGAGGCGCTGCTGCGCAGCTATGAGCGCACCGGGTCGGCGTCGGCGCTGGCGGCCGTGGAGCGTACCTGCAGTGCGATGGCACGTGGTGGCATCTACGATCAGCTGGCCGGCGGCTTTGCGCGTTACAGCGTCGACAATGCTTGGGTGGTACCGCATTTCGAGAAGATGTTGTACGACAATGCCCTGCTGTTGCGGGCGTACGCGCACTGGGCGCGGCGAACCGCGTCCCCCCTGGCGCGCCGGGTCGCGGGGGAGACCGCGGAGTTTCTGCTGACCGATCTGGCCGACGGTGATCTGTTCGTTTCGTCGTTGGATGCCGATGCCGACGGCAGCGAGGGGTCAACCTACGTGTGGACCCCCGCCCAGCTCCGTGATGTACTTTCTGACGACGGCGACTGGGCAGCAACGGTTTTCGGTGTGACCAACGAAGGAACCTTTGAGCATGGCGCGTCGGTGCTGCAGTTGCCCGCCGATGTGCTCGACGCGCGGCGGTTGCGTCGGGTCCGAGTGGCACTGCTGGGAGCGCGCAGGGGTCGGGTGCAACCGGCCCGCGACGACAAGGTCGTTACCGCCTGGAACGGGCTGGCCGTCACCGCGCTGGCGCAGGCGTCGGTCGTGCTGGATCGTAGCGACCTGCTGGAAGCGGCAATCCGTTGTGCGGCAAAGCTGTTGGAGTTGCATGTGGTCGACGGACGGCTGCGTCGGGCCAGCCTTGGCGGTGTCGCGGGTGACAGCCCGGCAATGCTCGAGGACCATGCTGCGCTGGCGGTCGGGCTGCTGGAGCTGTATCAGCTCACCGGTGAACAGCGCTGGGCGGACGCGGCTTGCGCGCTGATCGACACCGCTATAGCGCATTTCACCGACCCGCAGTCGCCAGGGCGGTGGTTCGACGCTGCCGACGACGCCGAACAACTCGTGGTGCGGCCCGGTGATCCGGCCGACCAGGCGACTCCCGCCGGTGCCTCTTTGATGGCCGAGGCGCTGCTGACCGCCGGGCACCTGGCGCCCGCCGAGCGCGCGGACACCTATGCGGGGCTGGCCGCACAGACCATGCAGGCCCACGCGACCCTGCTGCACCGGGCGCCGCGGGCGGCCGGACACTGGCTGGCGGTCGCCGAGGCTGCGGTCCGCGGTCCGCTGCAGGTCGCCGTCTGCTGCGACCCGGCGCATTCGGAGCTGTTGACTGCGGCCCGCCGGTTCGCGCCCGGCGGTGCCGTCGTCGTCGGTGGTGCGGTGGACTCCTCGGAGCTGCTCATCGGCCGTGGCCGGGTGGGCGGTGCTGACGCTGCCTACGTGTGCCGGGGACGGTCGTGCGACCTTCCGGTGAACACCGTCGAAGAACTGTCTTCTGCCCTGGGCGCCGCCGTGTAGCGTGCGGGCCATGACCCTGGAGCCTGCCGTCATCGAAGCCCGTGTGAAGAACTATCTGGACACCGTCGCCAACGGCACCGCCGCCGATGTTGCGGCGCTGTACGCCGAAGACGCCACCGTCGAAGACCCGGTCGGTTGCGGTGAGGTGCACATCGGTCGCCAGGCCATCGAGGGCTTCTACAAGGCGATGGAAGCCGCGGAGCTGAAAACGGAGCTGCTTGAACTGCGAATCGGTGGGCACGAGGCGGCGTTCTTGTTCGCCATCACCGTCGCCGGCGCCATGCGGATTGAGCCCGTCGAAACCATGGCGTTCAACCCCGACGGTCAGATCGCCTCCATGCGGGCCTTCTGGTCACCGGAAAACGTCAAGCAACTCTGACGCCGCGCCGGCGCCAACTCGCACTGATCCGGTGTGATCCGTGCGAGTTTGCGCCTGCTCGCGGCCAACAGGGGGTCAGAAGACGGCGAACCACATCGCGATGTAGTGGCAGATCGCCGCCACCGCGGTGCATGCATGGAAGAACTCGTGATGGCCGAACGTGGTCGGCCAGGGGTTGGGCCACTTCAGTGCGTACAGCACACCGCCGATCGAGTACAGCGCGCCGCCGACGATCAGCAGCACCACCGCCGCCACGCCGGCGCCCTGCATGATCGGTCCGATGAACCAGGCCGCGACCCAGCCCAACAGGATGTAGAGCGGAACGCCGAGCCAGCGCGGCGCCGACGGCCACAGCATCTTCAGGGCAACGCCGGCCAGTGCGCCGCCCCAGACGATCCAGAACAGCGTCCAGCCCCTGTGCTGCGGCAACGCCAGTAGCGCAAACGGCGTGTAGCTGCCGGCGATGAAAATGAAGATCATCGAATGGTCGAGGCGTTTCATCCACTTGCGCGCCGACACAGACGTCCAGTTCACCCGGTGGTACGTCGCCGACACTGTGAACATCGCCACGATGGTGAAGGTGTAGAGCAGTGTCGCCAGCCCCGCCCGCGTCGAGTCGACCGACCACGAGACGGCCACCAGCGTGGCACCTGCGATGGCGGCGATGACCGCCGAGTAGAGATGGATCCAGCCGCGTGCGCGCGGCTTTCCGAGGAATTCGGCGACGCTGTCGGCGATGGCTTCGGGAAAGTCCTCGGAAAGATCCATCTGTGTGAGCGGTCGTTGCCCGGGCTCACCCGAGCTCAGAGGTGCGGTGCTTGTCATGTCCTGGCCCACGTCCGATTGACCCCCGAGTCTGGAGCGTCAGCTGCTGAGTTCCTGAGGGCGCTGACGGAACCCACAGTAGTGTGGATTCTCGTGGAAATCATTCCCCCGCGACTCAAAGAGCCGGTGTATCGACTCTATGAGATGCGGCTCCGCGCAGACCTGACGCGATCCAAATCACAACTGCCCCGCCACATCGCGGTGCTGTGCGACGGAAACCGGCGCTGGGCGCGCGACGCGGGGTACGACGATGTCAGCGTCGGCTACCGCAAGGGTGCGGAGAAGATCGCCGAGATGCTGCGCTGGTGCGAGGCGGCGGGTATCGAGATGGCCACCGTCTACCTCCTGTCCACGGAGAACCTGCAGCGCGACCCCGACGAGCTGGCCGCGCTGATCGCCATCATCACCGACGTCGTCGAGCAAATCTGCGCACCGGCCAACCGGTGGAGTGTGCGCACTGTGGGGGACCTGACGCTGCTGGGCGACGAGCCGGCCCGGCGGCTGCGTCAGGCGGTCGAAGGCACCGCTGCCACGGCGCCGAATCCGGCGCGTTTTCACGTCAACGTCGCGGTGGCATACGGCGGTCGCCAAGAGATCGTCGACGCGGTGCGGGCTCTGCTGAACAAGGAGCTGGCGAACGGCGCGACCGCCGAGGAGATGGTGGAAGCCGTTACGGTGGATGGGATTTCGGAGAATCTCTACACGTCGGGCCAGCCGGACCCGGATCTGGTTATCCGCACCTCGGGTGAGCAGCGGCTCTCAGGCTTCCTGCTGTGGCAGAGCGCGTACTCCGAGATGTGGTTCACCGAGGCGCACTGGCCGGCGTTCCGCCGCGTCGATTTCCTACGTGCGCTTCGCGATTACTCCCAGCGGCACCGCCGCTTCGGAATGTAGTGCCCGCGCAGCTGGTGCACGACCTGATCGCCGACACCGTCGTCTCCGCTCCGGAGCGGGCCGCGGTCATCACGGCGGAGAGCGTCGTCAGCTTCGGCGAACTGGACCGGGCCAGCGCGGCGCTGGCCGGGTGGCTCGACGCGCACACCGAGCGCGGTGACCGGGTCGCTGTGGTCGCCGACAACGGCGTGCCGTACGCACTGTTGTATTACGCCGTCCCGCGAGCCGGCCGCATTCTGACGCTGATCAACCAAAGGCTCAGTCCCGCAGAGCAAGCCGGGCTGATTACGGTCGCCCAGCCGGGTGTGGTCTTCGGTGCTGCCGATCAACTGGGCGCACTGGATCCGGGCGGTCGTCTCATGGTCGAGTTCGGCGGCCCGGAATGGCAACGGGCACTTGATCATCCAGTGTTCGATGGTGTTCGGCCGCAGCCAGATGACGCCGCCTGGTTGGTGTTCACCAGTGGCTCCACCGGCGTGCCGAAGGGCGCTGTGCACACCCACCGGTCGGTGGCTGCCGGAGTATGGGGCAGCGTCGAGGGACGCGCCGTTCCCGACCATGACGTGTATCTGTTCCCGTTTCCGATGTGCCATGTCGCCGGCTACAACGTCCTGGTCCGCCACGCCACCGGGTCGACGGTCGTACTCGCCGAACGGTTCCGGCCCGACGAGTTCGTCACCGCGGTCAATACCCATGGGGTGGCGTCGTGTTCGCTCGCGCCGACCATGCTGCACGCGCTGCTGGCCTACGTGGAGTCCACCGGTGCCACGATGCCGTCGTTGCGTGAAGTTGCCTACGGTTCTGCGGCCATCGCGGCGGACCTCATCGATCGGGCCGCCGCGGTGCTGGGTGTCGACTTCCATCAGGGCTACGGCATGACCGAAACCGCGGGCAACGTCACCTTTCTCGGCCCCCAAGACCATCGGGCCGGCGCCGACATCCTGCGCAGCGCCGGACGGCCGCACAGCAACGTCGAGGTCGGCGTTGTCGACACTGCCGGGCGACCGCAGGATTTCGGGCAGCCTGGCGAGGTGGTGGTGCGGGGCGCGCAGGTGATGACGGAGTACTGGCGCGATGAGACCGCAACCGCCGCTGCACTACACGACGGTTGGCTGCGCACCGGGGACATCGGCCGCATCGACCCCGATGGGCGGCTGTGGATTCTCGACCGCGCCAAAGACGTCATCATCACCGGCGGTGAGAACGTCAGCTCACGCGAGGTCGAAGACGCCCTGTCCACACACCCGG
>DASUGW010000078.1:0-18288 GCA_036273805.1 Mycobacterium sp. | reverse complement strand
GTGGGCGCGATGAGCGGTCCTCTGCACGGCGGCGCACCTGCCCGCGTGCTGCCCATGATCGAAGAGGTCGAGCGCACCGGCAATGCCCGCGCGGTGGTCGCCGGCATTCTCGACCGCAAAGACAAGCTGATGGGCTTCGGGCACCGGGTGTACCGGGCCGAAGACCCTCGCGCACGCGTGCTGCGCGCCACCGCCAAGCGGCTCGAAGCGCCCCGGTACGAGGTAGCCGCCGCCCTTGAGCAGGCCGCCCTCACCGAACTGCGGGAACGCCGGCCGGACCGGGCTATCGAGACCAACGTCGAATTCTGGGCCGCGGTCATCCTGGATTTCGCCGGCGTACCGGCCAGCATGATGCCCGCGATGTTCACCTGCGGGCGAACCGCCGGTTGGTGCGCGCACATCCTGGAACAGAAGCGACTGGGCAAGCTGGTGCGCCCGGCCGCGGTCTACGTCGGGCCCGGGCCCCGCAAGCCGGATTCAGTCGAAGGCTGGGACCTGATCGAGCACGCCTGACCCCTTCTCTTCTTTCTTTTCCCGCGAGCTCTCTTCTTTCTTTTCCCGCGAGCTGTCTTCTTTTGCGCGAGCGTCCGTGTCTGTACGCGACACACCGGCGTTTTGCGAACAAGCGCGCACGCTCAGATCGGGAGCGACATCCGGCGATGAGTTTGGTTGTCGGTGGTGGTCGGTATACACGAGAGACGTCCGCCGACTACCAAGGGAGAACCGCCATGGATGTACAACCTGCCGTCATTCCGCACCTGATCGTCGAGGATTCCGCTGCGGCCATCGACTTCTACGTCAAGGCGTTCGGCGCCGTCGAAATCGGTCGCGCCGCGCGGCCGGACGGCAAGATCGTGCACGCGGCACTGCAGATCAACGGCTCCAGCGTGTATCTCAATGATGACTTCCCCGAGGTCTGCGGCGGGAGGTCGATGACCCCCACGGCACTGGGCGGTACACCGGTGACGATCCATCTCGAGGTCACCGATGTCGACAGCTGGTTCAAGAGGGCCGTGGACGCGGGAGCGACGATCGCGATGCCGCTCGAGGACCAGTTCTGGGGCGCCCGCTATGGTTCGGTGCGCGATCCGTTCGGCCACCAGTGGTCGCTGGGCCAGCAGGTGCGTGAGGTCAGCCCGGCCGAACTCGCCGAGGCCCTTGGCGGCTGACGGCCTCGGCTAGCCGCGGATGGCAGCCGTGATCCTTTGCCGCACAGTCGGTTTTGGTGCCGCGGCGGCCACCGCAAGCATGGCGGGAACATCGGTGAACTTGTCACGGGGCCGCTGGCCCTCACCCCGCGCAATCTCGGCCGCATCGATAGCCTGCCAGCCCGCCGTGCCGATGGCGGCGGGCCGGCGGGCCGACACCAGCTTGTCCAGCGCGCCGGGGCGCTGCTTTGGATCTCTCAGCCGCCCGACATTGAAGTCGGCGACCAGTTCCTGCACGGTCTGCAGCGCACACGACTTGTTGGTGCCGATAAACCCGGTGGGGCCGCGTTTGATCCACCCTGCGACGTACGCACCGGGCGCGCCGGTGACGCGCCCGCCGTCGTTGGGCACCACGCCCGTCGCATCATCAAACGGCAGGTCACGAATCGGCTTGCCGTGGTAGCCGATTGACGTCAACACCAGACCGGCCTCGAGGTGGCGGACATGTTCGGTACCGGTGACGCCGAACTCGATGCCGTCCACCCGGTGGGTGCCGATGATCCGTTGCGGGGTGAGCCGATAGGCCAACCGGATGCGCGGTCGCGCTGAGACCGCATCGGCATCACCAAGTTTGGCCAGGATCTGCAGCTTCGCCCGGGTCAGCCGGTCCTCGACCGTGCCCAGGTCCTGCTGGACGAGTTCGTGGTCGGCCGCGTCGAGGACGACATCGCTCGTCGACGTCAGACCGATCAGTTCGGGCAGGGTGAACGCCGACTGTGCTGGACCGCGGCGCGCGGCGATCACCACCTCGCGGACGTGCGAGTCACGCAGCGTCGCCAGCGCGTGGTCGGCAATGTCCGTGCCCGCCAAGGCATCCGGCTCCGCGGTGAGGATGCGCGCCACGTCCAGGGCGACATTGCCGTTGCCGACGACGACAACCCGTTCGTGACCCAGATCGACCGGGAGGCGAGCGTAATCGGGATGCCCGTTGTACCAGGCAACGAGCTGGGTCGCCGTATCGGCGCCGGGCAGATCCATCCCGTCCACGTCCAGCCGGCGGTCGTTCGGGGCACCTACCGCATAGAGCACTGCGTGATGATGTTCCAGCAGATCGGCGTGCGAAAGATGTTTTCCCACCTCGACATTGAGGTAGAAGTGGAAGCCCCGCTGCCTGGCGACCCGGTCGAACAGGCGGGTGACCCGTTTGGTGCTCTGATGATCCGGCGCCACGCCAGCTCGCACCAATCCGTAAGGCGTAGGCAGCTTTTCGAAGACGTTGACGCGCACACCCTTTTGCGTCAGCAATTCGTCCGCGGCGTACATGGCCGCGGGTCCGGACCCTACGACGGCCACGGTCAGCGGCCGGACGCCGGAACGCACCACCGGCGCGGGAATCACCGGGGCCAGCTGGGATGTGGGCGGCAACTTCTGCCCCTTGGGGCGCGGCGGATAGAACGATGCGTTGAGTTCGACGAACGGCAGCTGTGTCGCAGTCAGTTTGGTGTCCGGCGCGATCGCACCGACCGGGCAAGCGCTGACGCAGGCACCACAGTCCACGCACGCTTCGGGATCGATGTAGAGCATTTCCGCGGTGGCAAAGCCCGGCTCATCCGGTGACGGATGGATGCAGTTGACCGGGCAGGCATAGACGCAGGACCCGTCGCTGCAACACGACTGGGTGATGACGTGCGGCATGGATCTAGACGGCGAGACTCTCGCGCGACGTCTGCACCTCTGGCACTTCGGCGGTGGGCAGGTGCTGACGCTGCGGCTCACTGCGGTACCGGGACGGCGCACCGTTGATCTTGCAGATCCGCCACGTCAGCTTCGCGACGGGATTCATCAGGCCGGTGTCGTGGCACAGCATTCGCACGTCACCGAATACGTCAGACAGCCACTTACGCGACTCCGGCGAGCGGAAGAACACGTCCTTGCGCACCGAACGCGGGATGTCGAACCGCTTCCAGAAGCTGCGCGGCGGCACCAGGATCGCCGAGCACAGCACCCGCATCACGACGGGCACCAACAGCGACAACACAAATCGCTTACGACGCTTCAGGCGCGGCACCCGCTTGTGCAGGTATTCGTGCGCGAACGAGATGTGCCGGGCCTCTTCGGCGACATGGATCGCCATCACCTTCTCCATGATGGGATGCAGCGTTTTACCCTCGCGCAGCACCGCTTTCTGGGTGTGGTCGATGGGCTCCTCGCCGGCAAGCACCCCGAAGAAGAACAGGATGGGTAGTGGGCCCGCGACCAACGGGATGAAGGCCGAGAGCCACTTGAGCAGGCGTGGCATACCGGGCACATCCATGCCGATGTGGTTGACCATCTCCTGGAACATCATCGTGTGGTTGCACTCTTCGACCGATTCGTGCAGGCAGTAGCGATATTCGGGGGATCCGTTGGGCACCCAGAACGCGTAGTTCATCAGACCGCGGATCAGGATCGATTCGAAGTGCAGCCCGACCTTGGCGACATTGGCCTGCCGCCACATGCCGATCTCGATCTGACGTTCCCTGGATTGCGCCTGGTACCAGGGGTGGCGTCCGAATGCGTCGGTCGCGGGCAGGATCCACCGGTCGTCGTCGGGGATGACCTCAAACTCCGGGGCGTCCCAGTCGATGTCGGTATACGGGTTGAAGTTCCTGCGCACCGACCCTTCTGACAGGGTCATCAGCTTGTCGACATACTGCTGGTCGTCGCGCACCTCCATGTTGCGCCGCCAGCGGCGAATCATTTTGGTACGAGCCATGGGAGAACCTCCAAGCAGGTGGTTTACATATGGGCGCTAATTGTCCAAACAGTACCGGAGGTACCACATAAGCGCCAGACCCCGGTCAGACCGCTCTGACAGGGTAGCGATTTCGGCGCATCAGGGCCGGTAACTAGGCTGATGCCCATGGTTGAGAAGTTGACGATCCCGGACTCCCTCAAACCCGCTGACGGCCGGTTCGGGTGCGGACCGTCGAAGGTGCGGCCCGAGCAGTTGCAGGCCCTGGTGACCAAAGGCGCGGCCCTGTTCGGAACATCGCACCGCCAGGCGCCGGTCAAGGACCTGGTGGGCCGGGTGCGTTCCGGGCTGCGCGAGCTCTTCTCCGTCCCCGATGGCTACGAGGTGGTGCTCGGCAACGGCGGCGCGACCGCGTTCTGGGACGCTGCCGCCTTCGGCCTCGTCGACCAGCGTTCCCTGCACCTGACGTACGGCGAGTTCAGCGCGAAGTTCGCTTCCGCGGTGGCGGGCAACCCTTTCGTCGGCGATCCCATCGTCATCAAGACCGACCCCGGCACCGCGCCCGAGCCGCAGTCCGATCCAGCGGTCGACGTCATCGCCTGGGCCCACAACGAGACCTCGACGGGCGTGGCCGTTCCGGTATGCCGCCCCGCCGGGTCCGACGGCAAGCTGATCCTCATCGACGCCACCTCCGGAGCGGGCGGCCTGCCGGTCGACATCAGCGATACCGATGCCTACTACTTCGCTCCGCAGAAGAACTTCGCCAGCGACGGTGGCCTGTGGATCGCGATCATGTCGCCGGCGGCCCTGGCCCGGGTGGAAGCCATCGCCGCCTCCGGTCGCTGGGTTCCGGAGTTCCTCTCGCTGCCGGTCGCGATCGACAACAGCGCCAAAAACCAGACCTACAACACCCCCGCGATCGGCACCCTGCTGATGATGGCCGAACAGCTCGACTGGCTCAATGGCAACGGCGGCCTCGACTGGGCCGTCAAGCGGACGGCCGACTCTTCGGAACGGCTGTACTCCTGGGCCGAGGCCGCCGACTTCGCGACGCCGTTCGTGGCCGACCCGGCGCTGCGTTCGCAGGTGGTGGGGACCATCGACTTCGACGACGCCGTGGACGCTGCAGCGGTCGCAAAGGTCTTGCGCGCCAACGGGATCGTCGACACCGAGCCGTATCGCAAACTCGGCCGGAACCAGCTGCGGGTGGCCATGTTCCCCGCCGTCGAGCCCGACGACGTCAGCGCTCTGACGGCGTGCGTGGACTGGGTCGTCGAACGGCTCTGACGCCGCTTCAGCCTGCCCGGACTGACATTCGCCTTCAGGACCCCAGCGTGTCACCGGCTGATCACGGTTTGGTTGCAGTAAGGTCCGGACCAATCGGGCTCGGCGCGGTAGCCCCAAGGAGGTCGACATGCGGGAACTCAAAGTTGTAGGCCTCGACGTCGACGGTCGGCACATCGTGTGCGAGCTCGAAGGCGTCTCCGACAAGCTGACGCTGCGCGTCGACGACCGGCTGCGGGCCGCGGTCCGCGGCGACGCCGCCCGGGCCAACCAGACCGAGATGGAAGTCGAAACCAAGACGATCTTGAGGCCCAGGGAGATCCAGGCCCGTATCCGTGCCGGGGCATCTGTGGAACAGCTCGCCCGCACCGCGGGTGTCGACGTCTCTCGCATCATGCGGTTCGCCCATCCCGTGCTGCTGGAACGTACGCGCGCTGCCGAACTGGCGACCGCCGCGCACCCGGTGCTCGAGAGCGGCCCCTCGGTGCTGACCTTGCTGGAGATTGTGACCACGGTGCTCATCGCCCGGGGCCTGGACCCGGATGCCTCACAGTGGGACGCTTGGCGCAACGAGGACGGCCGCTGGACCGTGCAGGTGGCCTGGCAAGCCGGTCACTCCGACAACATCGCGCACTTCCGGTTCGTACCGGGCGCGCACGGCGGGACGGTGACAGCCGCCGACGACGCCGCCAGCGAGCTGATCGACCCGAATTTCGACCGCCCGCTGCGTCCGCTGGCCGCAGTCGCACAGCTGCCATTCTCAACGCCCGAGCCGGCCGCGCCCGAGGTCCCGAAGGCCATCGAGGTGCCCGCCCTGCCTGCCAAACCCGCGGAGACGGCCCAGACGACCCCGGTCATGCCGGTGGCGGAACCGGCGGCCCCGATGCCGGCACCCAAGCCCGCGGCACGTCAGCGCGCGAAGCGAGTCAAGCCGACCATCCCCGCGTGGGAGGACGTCTTGCTGGGTGTGCGCTCCAGCGGCGATCGCTGACCTCCGCGCTATCGCAGGCGCCGCAGCACCCTTAGATCAGCGTCTGTAGCGTCCCGCTGGCGCCCAGACCCAGCAGCGTCACCCAGGCAACCGCGACGCCGACACCAGCGCCCAGCACGAACCAGCGCACCACCGGGCGACGGCGCCAACCCCACACCGTCGGCGCCAGACCCCCGACCGCCACGAGGTTGAGACCGATCGCCAATATCGGATTGACCCGCACCAACCCGGCGCTGAGTACGACGATGGCAGCCCCGATGACGACGGCGGTAAAGGCCGCCACGGTCAGCCCGGTTCCCCACGGCGTGGATTCCTCGGTCACGGCGCGAGCCTAGCGCCCCGGTCCGATGATGCGACGCGTCAACTGCGCGCGCGCTCGTAGAACGCCAGCGCCGCGGCGGTGGCGACATTGAGCGAATCGGTGCCGCGCGACATAGGTATCCGCACCCGGACGTCGCTGGCACGCATCACGGTCTCAGTCAGGCCGGGCCCTTCGGCGCCGACCAGGATCGCCACCGGATACTCGCCAAGCGCCGGGATGACCTGTGCCAGCGGCTCAGCGGCAGCATCCGGCGTCATGGCGATCAGACGAAAGTTGTTGTCCCGCAGTCGATTGAGATCACCCGGCCATACTTCCGCCCGAGCAAACGGCACCAGCAGTGCATGCCCCATCGACACCCGGACCGCCCGACGGTAGAGCGGGTCGGCACAGCCCGCCCCGAACACCACAGCGTCCACCCCGAGACCGGCGGCATTACGGAAGATGGAGCCGAGGTTCTCGTGATCGTTGACGCCCTCGAGCACGGCGATCGTCCGCGCGGTCGCTGTCACCTGCGGCACCGTCAGCTCGGCGGGTCGCCGGGCCGCCGCCAGCACCCCACGGTTGAGATGGAATCCGACCACCTCGGCCATCACCTCGGCGCCGGCCCGGTAGTACGGGACATCCCGGCTGTCCAGGTCGGCCGCCAACTCGGCGTACCGGCGCGCCGTGCCCAACAGGGCGTGCGGCACGAACCGCGAGCTCAGCATCCGCTGCACCACCAGCACACCTTCGGCGATCACCAGACCTTTACCGGTGGGCAGATCCGGGCGGCGGTCGACACTGTTGAGGTCGCGGAAGTCGTCGAGTCGGGGGTCACCCGGGTCATCGACGTCGATGACGTTGATGCTCAAGCGCTTTCGTCGACCAATGCGGTGAGCAGGTCGGCAGCGCGCAGCAGTGTGGCACGCTCGCCCGTGGTCAACCCGGACAGTCGCTGCTCGAGCCACTCCTGGCTGGCGCGGTGTTCTGCCTCGATGAGGTCGGCACCGGCATCCGTGATCGACACCAGCACCTGCCGGCCGTCGACCGGGTGCGCGCAGCGGGTGACCAGTCCGAGTTGGACCAGTGAGGCGATCAACCGGGTCATCGACGGCGGGCGGACCCGCTCACGCAGGGCCAGGGCGCCCGGCGTCATCGCTCCCTCCTTGCCGAGGGTGACCAATGCCGACAATTGGGAAAGCGACACTGGCGATTCCGAGCGCCGGAAACGCAATTGACGCGCCAACCGGACAACCGCGAACGACAATTCATCAGCAAGCCGATTGTCGCGTCTCGTCACAATTGATGACGATACGGCAAAATGCACCGCGAATCGGCACTATCGGGCTCTCACGGAATCGTGGGTTACGGTGTATGGCAATGTCTTCCGACACGCCACGGCCCGACGAGGCGCACGCCGGACCGCAACCGGCGATCGCGCCGCCAGCGCTGCCCGCGCGACTGCTGGATCCGGTCCCCGTTATCGCCGTCGGCGCGCTGATCTGGCTGGTGGTGGCCGTCCTGGCGTTCTCCGTCCCCGCCTTGGAAGGCTGGCGCCCGGTGGCGCTGGCGGGCCTGGGCACCGGCGCGCTCGGCACCACGATCTTCGTCTGGCAGCGCAGCGCCGCCCAGCGCGGGGTCCGGGGCGCCCAAGTCGGCCTCACCACGTCGGAAAACGGTAATTAGTTGTGAATCCAGCAAATTGACGTCGCGTACATTCGAGTATCTTCGAATGTAATTGTCGGCACCGTGAGTACGAATCGCTGAAAACGACGTCAGTCGGCAGGATCTGCGGTGGGCGCGGGCTTCGTCTGGCCGTCGGGCTCTGCGCCTGGCGCGGGCAGCTCGGCCGACTCGTCCGTCGGCGCGGACTCAGCAATCGGCGTGGCTTCAGCCTCGGCGACCATCGCGACCTCTGCCTCAGGTTCGAAGGTCGCGACCGACTGCTCGGTGTCCACGGCCGCCGCCACGAGCCCTTCGGTCACGGGAACCTCGAATTCGATGACGTCCGACACCACGACGGGTACGGGGTCGGGTTCGGTTTCCGTCTCGGAAGCCGTCGCCGGCTGGGGCACGGGGGTCTCGCTGACTTCGAGTACGCCGTCGTCATAGGGGTCGTAGAGCGGTGACCCGGCGCCATGCGGCGCCGGAGTGTCCGAGTGCGCCCCGCATCCGTAGGTGAAGTCCACGACGCGGCCATCGGCTGCAAACTCGTTGGCACAGACACCGAACATCACGCCGAGAGACCCCGCGAGGGGCAGGAAATATCCGCAGTCTCGGCACACCCGCTTGGTAGAGCGGGCCATCGCCGAATCCGGGCCGTAGTCACCGTCATGCCAGCGCTGCGCGGCGTCGGCGCGGCCCCAGGCGCTGAGCACCCGTTTGCGGCCCAGGCCGATCTCTGCGGCGGTCTCGTCGACGTCCGGATCTCCGCTGAGGGTGAACCCGGGCACCAGCCGCGGATCATCCGCCGGCGGGGCCAACAGATCGCCGGGGCTGAGGTCACCGGGCTGGATGCGCTGCTCCCACGGCACCCAAGCCGGCGCCAGCAGGGCAGTGGCTCCCGGAACCAGCACCACCTCGCTGATGGTCACCTGGGTAGCTCCGGGATAGGCGGCCACCACGACGGCCCACTGCCAACCCTGATACCCGGGCAACTCGGCCAGGAAGCGATGGGTGGCGGCATTGGTGTCCTCAAAGCTGACGCCGAGATATTCACCGACGGTGTCACCGCTGAACTCCACCACCGCGGCGCGGGCAGCGGCCACTGCCCCGCTGAGCACGGCGGTAAGTTCCGCCGATTCGGGGTGCTCTCGCTGCGCCGTTTCGACGACGGCGGCTTCGGTGGTCGTTTCCATCACCCCCCATATTGCCGCAAAGACCTGCAGGCCAGCCACACCGGTCGGGTGTGTGCTGACTGTCAGGACGATAGGGAACAATCTTTAGTGTGTCAGGACCGCGCCACGATCGACCGGATCCGGGCGTGCGGTCTCTGTTTTCGCGCCGCCGCGCCGGTGAGCATCCCGGCATGGCGCACTACCCGAGCGAGGCCGACCAACCACCGGCGTCGTCGGCGCCCGGCAGCGCCAACCGATACCTGCCCCCGCTGCAGGACGACCGGACCCGTCGCGGTCACTACGAAGACCCGAACGGCGACCGCTCCGCCGGCGGCGGCGCCAACCGCGTCACCGTGACGCGGGCCGCCGCGCAACGCAGCCGCGAGATGGGCTCGAAGATGTACGGCCTGGTGCACCGGGCCGCAACCGCGGATGGGGCCGATAAATCCGGCCTGACGGCGCTGACCTGGCCGGTGGTGGCCAACTTCGCCGTCGACGCGGCAATGGCGGTGGCGCTGGCCAACACGTTGTTCTTCGCGGCGGCCACCGCCGAGAGCAAGAGCAAGGTCGCGCTGTACCTGCTGATCACCATCGCGCCGTTCGCGGTCATCGCACCACTCATCGGTCCCGCACTCGACCGGGTGCAGCACGGACGCCGGGTGGCGCTGGCGTCGTCCTTCGGCCTGCGTGCCGTGCTGGTGATCGTTTTGATCGCCAACTACGACGGAGCCACCGGCAGTTATCCGTCCTGGGTGCTCTACCCGTGCGCGCTCGGGATGATGGTGCTGTCCAAATCGTTCTCGGTGCTGCGCAGCGCGGTCACACCGCGTGTCATGCCCCCGACCATCGACCTGGTCCGGGTGAACTCCCGGCTGACCATGTTCGGCCTGCTCGGCGGGACCATCGCCGG
Organism: Mycobacterium sp.; assembly: GCA_036273805.1. Classification (GTDB taxonomy): domain Bacteria; phylum Actinomycetota; class Actinomycetes; order Mycobacteriales; family Mycobacteriaceae; genus Mycobacterium. The sequence goes on along the minus strand of DASUGW010000078.1, from coordinate 8,083 downwards.
GGGCGCGGTCGCCGCCGCAGTGGAGTACGTCTGCAACAAGCTCTTCGGTCTGCCCGGCGCGTTGTTCGTGACGCTCGCGGTCACCGTGGCAGGCGCCTGGCTGGCCATGCGCATCCCACGCTGGGTCGAGGTCACCGCGGGCGAGGTTCCGGCCACGCTGAGCTATCACGACAGCAGCGAGCGCCTGCCCCGACTGCGCACGCACCCGGCACCAACCGCCACCCCGAAGATCCGGCAGCCGCTGGGCCGCAACATCATCACTTCGTTGTGGGGCAACTGCACGATCAAGGCGATGGTGGGCTTTCTGTTCCTCTATCCGGCATTCGTCGCGAAGTCGCACGACGCCAGCAGTTGGCGGCAGTTGGCCATGCTGGGCTTGATCGGCGCCGCCGCCGGCGTCGGCAACTTCGCGGGCAATTTCACCGCCGCCCGCCTGAAACTGGGCCGGCCCTCGGTGCTGGTGGTGCGCTGTACCACCGCGGTCACGGCGGCGGCGCTGCTCGCCGCGGTGACCGGCAATCTGCTGGTGGCCGCGGTCGCGACGCTGATCACCTCGGGTTCCAGCGCCATCGCCAAGGCGTCGCTGGACGCTTCCCTGCAGGACGACCTGCCCGAGGAATCGCGGGCGTCGGCGTTCGGCCGCTCGGAGTCGGTACTGCAGTTGGCCTGGGTGCTCGGCGGAGCGCTCGGCGTGCTGGTCTACACCGAACTGTGGGTAGGGTTCACCGCGGTCACCGCGCTGTTGATCCCGGGGCTGGCGCAGACGGTGGTGAGTTTCCAGGGCGGAAGCCTCATCCCCGGCCTCGGCGGCAACCGTCCGGTCACGGTCGGCCAGCAAGTCTCCCCTGATCCCCCTACATCGGCGGTGCCCTGGAAATGAAACGAGCCTCTGTCGTCCTGCTGATTGCGGCCGTGGTGTTGGCGTCGGCCGGAGCGGGCGTGGCCGCGTGGCTGCTGGCCCGTCCCAGCGACACCGCGGCGGCACGGCTCCCGGAGATCAGCGCGTACACCCACGGGCAGCTCACCCGCGTCGAGCCCTACTTCATCTGCAATGTGCTCAATCTCAACGACTGCCAGACACCGCAGGCCCAGGGCGAGCTCAAGGTCAATGACCGTGACCCGGTGCAGCTTTCGGTACCCACGCAGATCGGGTCTGCGCCCTGGCGGCTGCTGATGGTCTACGACGATCCCCTCGACACCACCACCGCGGTCTTCCGCCCGCACTCGCGGCTGGCCGTGACGATCCCCACCGTCGACCCGCACCGCGGTCCGCTGCGCGGTTTCACTGTGCAGTTGCTGACCCTGGTCAAAGACCAGGCCGGTGAACTGCGCGAAGCACCGCATGCCGAATGGTCGGTGCGCACCGTCTGGAGCTGAACTAGCTCTCTCCCAGCCTCTTTCGCAAGAAGGCCAGGTCCGTCAGGTGACCGTCGGATGGGGTTTCGATGATGACGTCACAGCCGGCATCCCGACACACCGCAGCGATCAGTTCGGAGTCGAATGTTCCGGTGTCGAAGTTGGCGTGCCGGTCTGCACCGGAGTTGAATCCGTCGCGAGAATTGTTGGCGTGCACCAGATCGATGCGCCCGGTGATGGCGCGCACGCGTTCGACGACATCGACGAGCTCCTCACCGCCGGCCCACGCGTGGCAGGTGTCAAGCACGAATCCCGGGCCGTACTGGCCGACGGCGTCCCACAGCATCGCCAGCCGGTCGAACTTGCGAGCCATCGCGTTGTCCCCGCCGGCGGTGTTCTCGATCAGGATGGGCAACGGGAAGCCGCCGGCATCCTCGGCGCGTTCGAACACCTTGCGCCAGTTCTCGACACCGACCGCAGGGTCTTCGGTGGCACCGAGGTACCCGCCGTGCACCACCAGCCCCTTGGCTCCGATACCCGCCGCGGCGTCGGCATGCTGGTGCAGGATCTTGCGGCTCGGGATGCGGATCTTGTTGTTGGTCGATGCGACGTTGATGAGATACGGCGAGTGGATATAGATCGCGACGTCGGTCTCGCGCAGTTCGCCGGCATGCGGATGCTCGACGGGTTTCTTCCAGCCCTGCGGGTCGCCGAGGAAGAACTGGATCACCTCGGCTCCAGCCGCGGCGGCGGCCCCTAGCGGGTCTTCGGAATCGACGTGCGCACCGATCAGGGCCATCTGCTCAGCCTAGGCTCATGCACCGTGGCCGGCCGGCACCCGCTCGGCCTCCGGCGTCGGCCCCGGCGCGGTACCGTCACCAAATGGATTGCCGCCCAACGCTTCACGGCCATGGTTGGTCCACCAATTCGACAACTCCGGACCCTTCGGCACAATCCGGGTGGGGTTGATGTCGGCGTGAACGATGTAGTAGTGCGCTTTGATCTGGACAAAGTCGATGGTGTCGCCGAAGCCGGGAGTCTGGAACAGATCACGGGCGTAGGCCCACAGCACCGGCATCTCGTCGAGCTTGGACCGGTTGCACTTGAAATGGCCGTGATAAACCGGATCGAATCGGGCCAGCGTGGTGAACAACCGGACGTCGGCCTCGGTGATGGTGTCGCCGACCAGATACCGCTGCCGCGAGAGCCGCTCCGAAACCCAATCCAACGCGGTGAACAATCGGTCGTAGGCGGCCTCGTAGGCCTGCTGAGACCCCGCGAACCCGCACCGGTACACGCCGTTGTTGATCTCCGTGTAGATGCGCTTGGCCACCTCGTCGATCTCGGCGCGCAACGGCTCGGGGTACAGCTGCGGTGCCCCGGGCCGGTGGAGGGCGCTCCACTCGGTGGAAAAGTCCAACGTCATCTGGGCGAAGTCGTTGGTGACCACAGCGCCGGTGTTCACGTCGACGACCGCCGGCACGGTGATGCCCTTGGGGTAGTCGGGAAACCGTTTGAGGTACGCGTCGCGCAGCCGCGGAATCTTCAGCACCGGGTCCAGGCCGCCGGGATCGAGATCGAACGTCCAGCTCCGTTGGTCGTGTGTCGGCCCGCAGAACCCGATCGACAACACGTCTTCGAGCCCGAGCAGACGCCGCACGATGATCGCGCGGTTGGCCCACGGGCACGCGCGGGCGACGATCAGCCGGTAGCGGCCCGGCACAACGGGATACCCGTCACGACCATCGGACGTGATACGGGTGGTGATGTAGTTGGTATCGCGGTTGAACTCCCCGCCGGGGGCGACGTAGGACGATGCGGCAGCCATGTCTCCATGGTGCCGAATCGAATGCCGCTGTGTCAGGCGTCGAGTTCGCGAGCGACGGCCTTGACCACCTCGGATACCCGCCGGGCGACCTTGCGGTCGGGGTAGCGCCCCTTGCGCAGTTCCGGCTGCACCGTGCCTTCGAGCAGCGTGATCATGTCCTCGACCATGCCGTGCAGTTCGTCGGGCGAGTGCTTGTGCTCCGCCGGGCCGGCCACTTCGCGGCGGGTCCGGGACAGGCTCGGTGGGGCGTCGATCAGCTTGACGCTCAGCGCCTGCGGGCCGCGCCGGCCCGACGCGATGCCGAACTCGACCTTCTGCCCGGCCTTGAGATCCTCGACCCCGTCCGGCAGCGCCGACGACCGGACGTAGACGTCCTCCCCTTCTTCCTGGGAGAGGAAGCCGAATCCCTTCGCGGCGTCATACCACTTAACCTTGCCGGTCGGCACTGGTCTCACCTGCTTTGTCTGCCGGGTTGCCGCGGTTGGCAACATAGTTAAAGCGTCCCGCCTGCGCAGGACGCATGACAGGTGATCCTACTCGGACGTCAGCGGGGCCAGCATCCCCGTTACTCGGTAGGCTCGGAGTACTGCTGGAGGTTAGATGCGCCTGATCCTGAACGTCATTTGGCTGGTGTTCGGCGGCCTTTGGCTGGCGCTGGGCTACCTGGTCGCGGCCTTGCTGTGCTTCGTGCTGATCATCACCATTCCGTTCGGCTTCGCGTCACTGCGGATCGCCTCCTACGCGCTGTGGCCGTTCGGCCGCACGATCGTCGACAAACCCGGCACCCGGCCGGGAGCGATGATCGGCAATATTGTCTGGGTGATTCTGTTCGGTTGGTGGCTGGCACTGGGCCATCTGGTATCGGCGATCGCGATGGCGATCACCATCGTCGGCATTCCGCTGGCGCTGGCCGATCTGAAGCTGATACCGGTCTCGCTCCTCCCGCTGGGTAAAGAGATAGTGCCCACCGACAGGGTGCGCGAGACCGGCGACACCCGGATCGGGCCGCAGCGATGACCGTGACCGCGCTGGGCCTGCCGGCGGTGGCGCCACCGGTCGCACCGGTGTCGGCCCCAGCACCGGCGAGCGGCCCGCTGATCGACACCTTCGGGCGGGTGGCGACCGACCTGCGGGTGTCGTTGACCGACCGCTGCAACCTGCGCTGCACCTATTGCATGCCCGCCGAGGGCATGGACTGGCTGCCCGGTGATGACCTGCTGACCCCGGACGAACTGATCCGGCTGCTGTCGATCGCGGTCGGCCGCCTGGGCATCACCAGCGTCCGCTTCACGGGCGGCGAGCCACTCCTGGTGCGTTACCTCGAAGATGTGGTGGCGGCGACCGCGGCATTGACCCCACGACCCGAAATCGCACTGACCACCAACGGCCTCGGTCTGGCGCACCGCGCCGCGGGCCTCGCCGCCGCCGGCCTCGACCGAGTGAATGTCTCGCTGGACAGCGTCGATCCCGCGCACTTCGCAGCAATCACCAGGCGGGACCGGCTGCCGGATGTGCTGGCCGGCCTGGCCGCCGCACACCAGTCCGGATTGGCGCCGGTCAAGGTGAACGCCGTGCTCGACCCCGTTACCGGCGCCGCGGACGTGGTCGGGCTGTTGCGGTTCTGCCTCCAGCACGGCTACCACCTGCGAGTGATCGAGCAGATGCCGCTGGACGCCGACCACCAGTGGGACCGGCGCACACGCGTGACCGCCGACGACGTTCTGGCCGTGCTGAACCAGCACTTCCACCTGACTCCCGACCCCCACCCACGCGGGTCCGCCCCGGCCGAACTGTGGCAGGTCGACGGCGGCCCGGGAACCGTCGGGGTGATCGCCTCGGTGTCGCATGCGTTCTGCGCCGCGTGTGACCGAACGCGGCTCACCGCCGACGGCCAGGTGCGCAACTGTCTTTTCGCCACCTCTGAAACCGACCTGCGGCGCCCGATGCGCGCCGGGGCGACTGACGACGACCTCGAGGCCGCCTGGCGCGCCGCGATGTGGACGAAGGCGGCCGGACACGGCATAAACGCACCGGGCTTCGTCCAGCCGGTCAGGTCGATGAGTGCGATCGGCGGCTAACGTGGCGAACCCACCGTCCCTGGACGATCCGCGAGCGCCGGCCCGGCTCTGCATCACCGTTCGCTACTTTGCCGCGGCACAGGCCGCAGCAGGCACCGAAGAGGAAACGCTGACGGTGCGGCCCGGGACCACAGTGGCCGATTTGGTGGCTAGGTTGGCAACCGACAACCGTGACCTGGCCGACGTGCTGCGGCGCTGTTCCTATCTCTGTGACGGTCTCGCCGTCCGCGACACCAACGCGGCGTTGTGTAACGGTCAGACCGTCGACGTCCTTCCGCCATTCGCCGGTGGATAACGTGATTTGCATCACATAACGGAACGATAACGAACCGTACCAAGCGCTCGTTTCCCCCCGCCCTGAACAGCGTCGACGCCTTACCGACATGCGGATTTAGAGATTTTTTAAATTTTCGCCCGAGCAGAAACGCCGGGCTCGACAAAAGGTGACTGGGCTCTCCGGAGCGGTTACCGTCGTCGCAAGCCAGCCGAGCTTCCAGCGGCGGCCCTCCTCTCCCCACACGCCTAGCTCCATCCGTCGGGGACAGGAACCAACCCCCCAAGGATGGAGACGGGGGACCCAAACGGTCCGCCACATTTCGGATCTCAGGGACTGCGGCACAGTGCGCCAAGGCCCCTAGGGGTGAAGCCGGCGTCGCTTCCACGAAGCGCCAACGGCAGGGCAGCCTCTCCCGCCCTAACCCGACAGCTGACCTCGTAGGCGTGTACAGAGAGGACTGTTTCGACCTATGAGCAGTGGACGCCATCGCAAGCCCACATCCTCGGTATCGGCCAAGCAGGTAGCCAAGATCGCCTTCACCGGCGCCGTGTTGGGCGGCAGCGGTATGGCGCTCGCTGCCCAGGCCGGAGCTGCCACCGACGGTGAATGGGATCAGGTCGCACGGTGTGAATCCGGCGGCAACTGGGCCATCAACACCGGCAACGGATATCAGGGCGGTCTGCAGTTCTCGGCGAGCACCTGGTCCGCCCACGGCGGCGGCCAGTACGCCCCGGCCGCGAACATGGCCTCCAAGGACCAGCAGATCGCCGTCGCCGAACGCGTGCTCGCCTCCCAGGGCCGCGGCGCCTGGCCCGTGTGCGGTACCGGCCTGTCGGGCTCGACGCCGCGCAACGTCGTCACGCCTGCCAAGAACGATGCCCCGATCGACAGCGGTGCGGTGAACGGTCAGATCGTCGCGCTCGACGCACCGGCCCCGCAGGCCCCCGCCGACGCGTTGCCGCCCGCCCCCGACGCTCCGGCGCCACCCGCCCCGGACGCCCCCGTTCCGCCGGCCCCAGATGCCCCTGCGCCGCCCGCTGACGCCCTGCCGCCCGCCCCGGACGCCCCTGCGCCCCCGGCTGACGCCCTGCCGCCGGCCCCGGATGCTCCGGCGCCCCAAGATGTGCCGCCTGCACCGCCTGCGCCGAACGTCACCAGCATCGGGTTCGACGCCCCGGCCCCGGATCAGAACGGGCCGGTGATCGAGGCCGCAAGCAATTGGACTCCGGCCGATCCGGGCGCTCCGGCCGCTCCGCAGGAGTGGGCATTGCACCTGGCTCCGCTGGCGCCGGCACCCGTCGACGATCCGGCCCCCGCTCCGGCGCCGGGTCCCGCGCCGGCCGCAGATGCCTCGGCTCCTGCCGCGGTCGCTGCTCCGAGCGCGCCCGCCGCGCTGAATGCCACCCCCGCCCCCGCGGTGAATGTGGCCAGCCAGGCCGTTCCCGGCCAGCTGACGCCCGCCGACGGGATTCCGCACCTGCCCAGCCCGAACAACCTGCCCCCCGGCACCACCGAAGAGGCACCCGCGGGCGCGAACGACACCAGCAACATGTCCTACCTGAAGGATCTGTGGCATGCGGTGCAGGCCCACGAGATCAGTGGCAACGACGCGCTTTCGGCCGCGCTCTCCCAGCGGTCGATGAACGACGCCAACCTCGCGCAGATGAGCCCGCAGGCTCGGTTGGCTCCGGCCGCTCCGGCGCCCGCCGCCGACCAGGCCCCCGCGTCGGCTCCGGCCCCCGCCGGCGACCAGGCTCCGGTCCCGGCCCCGGCGCCGGCTCTGCCCCCGGCCTGACGAACGAACGAAAAGCGCCCCACCGGATCTCCGGTTGGGGCGCTTTTCATTTGCCAGACAACAGCGGTCTCTGCTCTCCGGGAGCCGTCCGCTACGCCGAATTCACCCACTCATCGGTGCCATCGGCAAAGAACTGATGCTTCCAGACCGGCAGGCGTTCCTTGACCGCGTCGACCAGCAGCGCGCACGTCTCGAATGCAGCGCGCCGATGGTCGGCGGCGACGGCGGCCACCAAGGCTGCGTCACCGATCGACAGATCCCCGATACGGTGGCTTGCCGCGATCGCGCGGACGCCGTCGGCGTGGGCAGCCACCTCGGCGAGCACCTCGGCCAGCGTCTCTGTGGCCGAGGGATGGGCCGAATACTCGAGGCGAGTGACAGCGCGACCGCCGTCGTGATTACGCACCACGCCCGCGAATCCGACCACCGCACCGGCCGCGTGGTGGGCGACCAGCTCTTCGTGTTCGGTCAGGAAGATCGGTTGGTCAGACAACGCGGCACGCAACACCACCGTCATCGGGGATGGTCCGCCCCGGCCAGTTGATCCAGTGCGTGATGCACAACGTCCGTCAGCACGTCGAGGCCGTCTCGGACACCGCCCGGGGACCCGGGCAGGTTCACGATCAGGGTTTGGCCCGCGACACCGGCCAGACCGCGCGAGAGGATCGCCGTGGGTACCTTTGGCAGGCCCGAGCGGCGAATGGCCTCGGCGAGGCCGGGCAGCTCGTAATCGAGCAGCGGTTTGGTCT
>DASUGW010000077.1:0-3401 GCA_036273805.1 Mycobacterium sp. | reverse complement strand
TGGCGGTGCTTTTGGGCATGCCGTCGGGCGCCGAACCGGTGGCCATCCTGTGCCTCGGGCCGGTACCCGAATTCCCCGATCGCCCGGCGCTGGAACTGGACGGCTGGGCTGTCGGGCGTCCGTTGTCGGAGTTCGTCTGCGAAAACCGATGGGGTCAATTGCCGACGCCCTGATCCTCAGGAATCACCCGGGGAAGTTACGGTAACGTCGCCGGTCGCGAGGCAATGCGAGAGGTGACGCCATTGGACATAGCGGACCAAAAGCGGAATACGGGCTTTCAGGACAACGTGCTGATCGTGCACTGGCACGATCTGGGGCGCCAACTCGGAGCCTACGGTCACCCGGACGTGGTCAGCCCGCGGCTGGACCGCCTGGCCGCCGAGGGCATTCTGTTCACCAGCGCCCATGCCACCGCGCCGCTGTGCTCACCCTCGCGGGGGTCGCTGTTCACCGGCCGCTACCCGCAAAGCAACGGGCTCGTCGGACTGGCACACCACGGCTGGGAATACCGCACCGGAGTGCGAACCCTTCCGCATCTGTTATCCGAAAATGGTTGGTATTCAGCTCTTTTCGGGATGCAGCACGAGACATCTTACCCGAATCGACTGGGCTACAACGAATTCGACGTTTCCAACTCCTACTGCGATTACGTGACGGACCAGGCCCAGCGCTGGCTGCGGGAGGAAGCACCCGCTCGTTCCGGGCAACCGTTCCTCTTGACGGCCGGGTTCTTCGAAGTCCACCGGCCCTACCCGCCGGAGCGCTACCAACCCGCCGACACCGCGACCCTCGATCTGCCGGACTATCTACCCGATACGCCCGAGGTACGCGAGGACTGGGCCGCCTTCTACGGCTCCATCACCGCCGCGGACGCAGCGGTCGGCCGGCTGCTGGACACGCTGGCCGAGACAGGCCTGGACGCCACCACCTGGGTGCTCTTCCTCACCGATCACGGCCCGGCGTTCCCCCGCGCGAAATCCACGCTGTACGACGCCGGTACGGGCATCGCGATGCTGCTGCGCCCGCCGACCAACCGGGCACTGCCACCGCGCGTCTACGACGAACTGTTCAGCGGCGTCGACCTGGTGCCCACCCTGTTGGACCTGCTGGGTATCGACGTACCGACGGACATCGAGGGCGTGTCACACGCGCAGAGCTTGCTGACCACCCGTATCGGCGACACCGACACCGGTCCGGCGCGCGATCACGTCTACACCACGAAGACCTATCACGACGCCTTCGATCCCATTCGCGCCATCCGCACCAAGGACTACAGCTACATCGAGAACTATGTGCCCCGCCCGCTGCTGGACCTGCCGTGGGACATCGAGGAAAGCCCGTCCGGCGTGGCCGTCGCGCCGTCAGTCAAATCGCCACGCCCTGCGCGCGAGCTCTACGATCTGCGCACGGACCCCACCGAGACCAACAATCTGCTTGCCAGTGACCACAACGCGGAAATAGCTGCGATCGCCGCCGATCTGGCCGCCCGGCTGGAGGACTGGCGCCACCGCACCGGCGACGTGATCCCGTCGGACTTCACCGGCACCCAGGTCGCCAAGCGCTACGCCGAAACGTACCTGCGTATCCACCACACATCCCCCACGAGCCGGTCGGCGCTGGCGGTCGAGCGCGGCATCGAGGAGTGAATTGGGCTCGTTCGGTGGGCTACCGACCTAGCCTGAGCGTTGGGCGCCGCCGACTTCGGCGACGACGAATACCCGCTTGAACGGGAAGATCGTGGTGCCGTCGGCCCTGGGCGGGTAGGCATCGTCGAGCAGCGGGATCAGTTCTTGGCGGAACTGCTCCCACCCTTGGTCGTCGAGCCGCTCGCGCACGGGAACCAGCGCGGTCCCGGTGATCCACTCCAGCACCGGGTGCTCGCCGGTCAGCTGGTGCAGGTACGTGGTCTCCCATACGTCGACCCGGCAGCCGGCGTCCAGCAGCAGGTTGGCGTATTTTTCCGGCGGATGGACGACGGCTCCGACTCGAAACGGTATGTCGGCCATGGTTTTTGCGTATGAATCGCGACGGGCCAACGTGCGCACCGTGGCGTGCGAGGGCGCGTCGAAGTTGTTCGGGAGCTGCACGGCGATCCACGAGCCAGGCGCCAGCTCGCCGGCCCACCGGACCAGTAACTCGGCGTGCTCGGGTACCCAGTGCAGCGCGGCATTACTGACCACCACGTCGGTATCCGGCTTGGGCTTCCAGTCGCGCAAGTCCGCGGTGTCGGCCTCGATCCCGCGTTCGCGGGCGGCGGCAACCATCTCCGGCGAGCTGTCCAGCGCCTCGACCACCGCATCGGGCCACCGCCTGGCCAGGTACTTGGTCAGGTGGCCCGGCCCGCATCCGAGGTCAACCACCCGGCGCGCGCGCTCGGTACCCACCCGAGACACCAGGTCGTAGAACGGGCGACCGCGATGGTCGGCGAACGCCAGGTAAACGTCCGGATCCCACATATCGAATCCTCCTGATCACTTCGCAGCTAGAGACAACCGTATTACGCCCGGTTCAGCCTCAGGAAGCCCAGGTTGCGGGATACCATCCGGCTATGTCCGAGATGCCTTTTCTTGGTGCCGAGGGTTCAGACGTATCGCCCAGCGCCGAGGGGCTACCGGCCCGCTCGGATCTGTCCGCGGGTCAGCGCGCAGTGGTCGACGTGTTCGCGGCCGGCGACCTGGCGCTGCGAACGGCGGCCTCGTCGCTGCTGTCCACCACGGTGGCGCCGTCCGTCCTCGCCCACGCCCTGCGTCACCCGGGCAGCGAGCGGAGCAATCTGGCCTTCTATGCCGAGCTGGCGGCCGAGCGGGATATCGCGCAGTCCTTTCCCGCTCCCACCGAGTTACCCGAGGTCCGGTCGCGGCCGGCCAGCCTGCTCGCCGAGTGGCTGGCGCACGGGACGGTCGACAACATCGCGTTCCGCAGCAGCTTCACCGCGATCAACCCGGCGATGCGCAAACCGTGGAGCACATTCAGCTCCAACAGCATTGCGCGCGCGCAGCACTGGCGTCATGACGACGGGCCGCGTCCGACGCTCTGCGTCATCCACGGCTTCATGGGTTCGTCGTACCTGTTCAACGGATTGTTCTTCTCGCTGCCGTGGTATTACCGGTCGGGCTACGACGTGCTGTTGTATACCTTGCCTTTTCACGGCCGGCGGGCCGAAAGGTTCTCACCGTTCAGCGGTTACGGCTACTTCGCCAGCGGCCTCGCCGGCTTCGCCGAGTCGATGGCCCAGGCGGTGCACGACTTCCGCTCCATCGTGGATTATCTGCGCCACACCGGCGTCCAGCGCGTGGCACTGACCGGGCTTTCGCTGGGCGGCTACACCACCGCGCTGCTGGCGGCGGTCGAAGACCGGCTCGAGGCCGTGATCCCCAACTGCCCCGTCGTCACCCCGGCGA
>DASUGW010000076.1:0-4073 GCA_036273805.1 Mycobacterium sp. | reverse complement strand
GGCGATGGGATGTTCGGAGGCAGCCTCCACGGCGCCGGCCATCGCGAGCAGCCGGGAGCGTTCGACTCCCGCCGCGTGGCGCACGTCGACCAGGCGCATGCGTCCCTCGGTCAGCGTTCCGGTCTTGTCCAGCACGACGGTGTCGACGTTGCGGGTCGACTCCAAAGCCTGTGGACCCTTGATGAAGATGCCCAGCTGCGCCCCGCGGCCGGTGCCCACCAGCAGTGCGGTCGGCGTGGCCAGGCCCAGCGAGCAGGGGCAGGCCACCACGAGCACGGCGACCGCTGCGGTGATTGCCAGGCCGGCCGGTTGTCCGGCGAATAGCCAGCCGAGCGACGTGAGTAGCGCGAGCACCAGCACGGCTGGGACGAACACCGCCGCGATCCGGTCGGCCAAGCGTTGCGCCCCGGCCTTTCCTTCCTGGGCGCGTTGCACCAGCCGGGCCATCCGGGCGAGCTGGGTGTCAGCACCCACCCGGGTGGCTCGCAGCAGTAGCCGCCCGCTGGTGTTGATCGCACCGCCGACCACGTCGTCGCCGGCAACCACCTCGCGGGGCACCGGTTCGCCGGTGACCATGCTGACGTCGAGTGCGGACCGGCCCTGCTCGACCACCGCGTCGGTGGCGATCTTCTCGCCCGGCCGCGCGGTGAACAGGTCGTCGACGACCAGCTCGGAGACGGGGACTCGGCAGGGCTCGCCGTCGCGCAGCACCTCGACGTCCTTGGCGCCCAGCGCGAGCAGCGTCCGCATCGCCGCGCCGGCCGACCGCTTGGCCCGCGCCTCGAAGTAGCGCCCGGCCAGCAGGAAAGTGGTAACGCCCGCCGCGACGTCGAGGTACAGGGCGTGATCGCTACCGGCGAGAACGGAAAGACCCTGGCCAAGCCCCGGCGAGACGGTGCCGCCGTTGAACATGATCCATAACGACCACACCGAGGCAGCCAGGATGCCAACCGACACCAAGGTGTCCATCGATGACGTGCCGTGCCGGGCGCCGGCGATAGCAGCGCGGTGAAACGGCAGCGCGCACCAGCCGACCACCGGCGCGGCCAGCGCCAGGCAGACCCACTGCCAACCGGCGAACCGGAGCTCCGGGAACAGCGACAGGGCCAGTGAGAGGTCGCAGATCGGCACGGCGAGCACCGCGGCCACTGCCAGCCGCCGGCGCAGGTCGGCGACGCGATCCGCGTGCCCGGCGTCGTCGTCGACCGCGGGGACGTCATCGACCCGGCGAGCCGTGTACCCCGCGCGCTGCACGAGATCGATCAGCGCCCGAGGGTCGGTGTCGCCGGGACATTGCACCCGAGCCCGCTCGGTCGCGTAGTTGACCGTGGCCGTGACGCCGTCGAGCTTGTTCAGCTTGCGCTCAACGCGCGCCGCGCACGCGGCGCAGGTCATCCCACCGACGAGGATCTCGTAGCACCGCAGCGCAGTCGGCGCGGGACGTGCAACCGTGGTCGTAGTGATCCCCTCCAGCTCCGGTTGCTCGGTGTCCTAGCCGGCTGCGGCGCCGACCTCACTTGGCTCGACAAGCGGCGCCCCACAAGCGCAGGTGTAAACACCGTCGCCGGACGGGCAGTGGCATTCCTCGTCGATCTGAACCCGGCAGCCACATCCCTCGTGCGCACAGGTCAGCACGGTCCCCTTGGTGTATTGCGTCATCCCGACCTCCCCAGGCCAAGCCTCGTATGCGTAGAACAGAACGTTACTCCCGGCGACGCGATATGCGCGCCGCGAACCGTCAGTTGCCGAGCGTCCCGGCGATCCAGCCGTTGACCGCGGTGAAGTACTCCGGCGCGTTGAGCGCCTGGTTCAGGTCGTGTGGCGCACCGGGCAGGACGAACGCGTCCACCGACGGAACGTGGGGACCACCGCGGGCACCGCGTGGCACTTCCGGCGTGATCAAGCTCCCGGGCTTATGCCAGGGCGCGGTATTCGTCCGCGAGCTTGGCGAGCAGCGCGCGGGCTAGATCGCCAACGACGGCGTACTGGGCATAGAAGGTGTGCCGTTGGTCGTAGTCGGCGATATCGGCCGGGTCGGTGATGATGGCGGTCGCGGTTTCGGTGCCCACGATCACCGCCCGGTCGTCGAAAATGGTGAAGCAGTGCAGCGCGGGCGAGCGCACCGGCTTAGTCCAGGGGATGATGCCGAGGCGCAAATTGGGCCGGTGGCTCGCCTGGATGAGGTGTTCCAGCTGGCCGACCATGATCTGCGGGGAGCCAACGTGCCAGCGCAGGGCGCCCTCGGTGATGATCTTCTTAAACTGGCGATCAGTGTCCAAGATCTGCTGTCGGTCGGCACGAGAGGCGACGAAGGACTCCAGCTCCTCACCAGCCAGCCGGTGGGAGCCCATGGCCCGCACGTAGTCCGGGGTCTGCAGTAGCCCATCCACGAGAGTGGGAGTGAAGCTGCGGACTAGCTCAGAGGCCTGTTCGATCCTCCCGACGCGCTGCTGCATGTACCGCGCTCCGTGGGAGAGCACAGCCCGGCTGCGGACGGTGCCACCGGTGAGGTCGGCGGCGAGTTCTAGCAGCCGACCCCGCACCTCGGGAGGGGCGTTGAATACCTGGCACAGGACACGGACCTCCTCAGTGGTGGGGACCTGCCGGGCCGTCTCGAAGCGGGAGATCTTAGGTTGGGAGTATCCCGCGCGCCGCGCCGCCTCCATGCCGGACAGGTCAGCGTCCGACCGCAGCTGGCGCAGGATGGTGGACAACTCGTCGGGTCGGCGCGCAGGGCGGCTCAAGCGGTCCTCTTGAGTGTCAGGCAACGTGATGGCGTTCCCTATGATATTGCGGGTGCGCGGCCCACCATGAGGTGAACTCCTCGGCCATGCTCCAGGCGATCTCGCGAGCTGCCCGGTAGGACTGGACGGTCTCGGCGGGCATGAGCTCGCCACCCACGAAGGTTGCGTCGGCAGCGTAGTGCATGCGCACCACCCGCTCGTCGTCGAACAACCAGAAGTCGTGGTCGATCTCGGTTAGCTCACGGGGACGACGGGCGGTGGGCAGATCGAGGATGCGGACACCCTCTCCGGCAGCGGTGGTCGCGGTGTATCCCCATTCGCATTCGTAACGCAGGTAGCCTCCCAGACCGTGGGTGGTGTCGATGAGGTGCACCCGGTGCCGCCAGATTCCGGCGGCCTGCTCGGCTCGGAGGTGCGCCTGCCAGGCCAATTTTGCCTGGTTGCGGGGCTGCTCGCCACCAGCGAGGTAGACGGAGAGGTCAGATCCGTCGATCGGGACCTCGTAGCGGTCCAGTGTTTCCAGGCGAAAGAGGGAGCGCCGGGCCGAACTGGCGATCTCGGTGAGCTCGGTGAGGGTCAGCACGGCTGGGGCTCCTTCCCCAGTTCTGGCAGCAGGCGGGCGGGGACCCGGACAACGGTCTCCCCAGCCGGCAGGTTCAGCTCCGTGAGCAGCGCGATGTCGTTTACCTTTCGGCCCTGCACTGTCACGTCTCCTGCGTCGGAATCGGGCTGCAATTCCGGCAGCAACTGGATGGGGACTCGGACGGCGGTCTGTCCGACAGGCAGGTCCAGCCCCGAGAGAACCTGCGGGTCGGTGACGGTGTAGCCCTGGATGAGGAACTCGTCGCTATCACGCTGGTAGTGCAGCGTCGGGCAGTCCATGCCCTGGTCGCAGGTGCGTCGTAGCTGGACAAGTTGAGGCATTGGAATCCCTTCCTGGGGGTGCTGATCACGCCCAAGGGTGGCCTACGGGCACCTCGCTAGTCAATGTCGGAGTGTGACTAGCTCGTTCGGGCGACATGTGCCTCTCGCTGTTGCGCAAGTCAACTCGGTCTGTGAATAGTCATCAGGCGCCGTTGCGGTCGGTGAGATGAAGCGCAACGGCCGCGCTGCAGAAGCTCTGCCGGCCGTCCGTCGTGCCGCACGGTGCGGGCGGCCGGCAGTACCACCATGAAGACGAGAGGTCATAGTGCCGCAGTTGCCAGAAGTGGACGGGCCGCATCACCTGCCGTATGGCGAGCAGGAACGTTGTGCTGTGGAGGGACGCCGCATCGACGGCAGCGGTCAGTGCACCGTGGTCGCGATCCGCGACCGGAGGCGTCGCGGATG